>CAWBCB010000062.1:0-36133 GCA_963787095.1 uncultured Cytophagales bacterium
AATTCATCCCATTTCCGAGACGAAAATCAATTTCGAAAGCTAACGGACGCACTGTACCTTAGGTGTGCTCTATGAAAGACCGTTGGCCCAATGGCGTGTAAAAACCCGAGCGCAATTCTGGTTGAAATGTAAAAAGTCCCGATTTACAAATCGGGACTTTAGGACAATTTAATTGGTGGTCACGACTTTAGCGTGAACCCCGTTCAGAATAATTACTATGCTAAGATACATTTCCTTAGAGCATTTTTTCAAATCACTTAAACCCTTTAATTATGAAAAAGGAAAAAATGGCTCTCGATGTAGTAAACCCACACGCTGCAGGTATTGATGTGGGAAGTCGTTCTCATTACGTGGCCATCGGCCAGACGGATGAAGACGTGAAGGAATTTGGTGTGTACAATGAAGACCTTATGGCTCTTGCGCAATGGCTTCTGGACAATGAAATAAAAACAGTGGCCATGGAAAGTACAGGTACTTACTGGCAAAGTCTTTTCACCACACTACAAGGTGTTGGACTTGAGGTCATTCTTTGCAATGGAAAATTCACCAAGAACATCAAAGGAAAAAAGACGGATGTAAAGGATTGCCAATGGATTCAAAAACTTCACACGCTTGGACTGTTGAGTGGAAGCTTTCTTCCAGATGAAGCGACCGAACAACTCCGAACCTATTGCAGACACAGAGCAAATCTGTTGGAGCAAGCTGCTGATACTTCGCGCAAAATGCAAAAGTATTTAAGATTGCTCAATCTCCGATTGGATGTTGTGGTGAAAGATATAACCGGGCTCACCGGACTGAGTATTATCGATGCCATTTGCAAAGGAGAGATGAACCCTGAAAAACTTGCTTCACTGCGACATGGAAACTGTAGAAAGTCAGAACAGGAAATAGCAAAAGCCTTGCAAAGCAATGGACGAAAAGATCTGCTGTTTTCGTTAACCCATGAATATGAGTTGTATCAAATCTTTCAAAGAAAGATCAGTCGAGTGCGACAAGCAGATACAAAAGCTTCTTAATGAGCAGATCAATAATGATGATAATAAAAAACAACATCATATCGAGAGGTAAAGTCCATAAGCGCATCAACAAGAACAATCCCGATATTAACATCAACTTACTTTCTTATCAGTACTTCGAAGGTGTCGATCTTCTGGCTATTGAAGGAGTGAGTCATTCTACTGTATTGACACTGATGAGTGAAGTAGGACACGGAATCAACAAGTTTGAATCTGCTAAGCAATTCACCAGTTGGCTGAGATTAGCACCGAACAATAAAATCAGTGGTGGAAAAATTCTGAGCAATAAGATGCCAAAAGGGAGTAATCGATTAAAGATAGCCTTGCGCCAAGCAGCCAATGCGGTAGGAAATCTTAAGGATACGGCTCTGTCTAATTTCTTCAAGCGTATTGCTTTTCGAAAAGGAAGAACCTCTGCCATTTCAGCTACAGCCCGAAAATTGGCAGTAATCATCTGGAATATGATTACTAAGAAGATTCCTTATAAGACTGATACCCAATACGAGTTCCTGGATCAAAAAAGGAAACGCAAGGTCATGGAAATGAAAAAGCTAATTCATAAGTTTGATATAACCTCTGACGACCTCGGATTACAATTGAATATCAACAACTTGTGAAACGTTAGTCAGAATAGCGTTCGGACAATTTAGACACCTACGACAATAGTGAATAGAAACAAAATATTCCTCTACTCTTACATCTTAGTCGTGGTAATTAAAGTCGGACTACATTCCCATTGCGACAATCATCAAAGGACATGATTGAAATGAATAAGGAATATGAGAATGTAAAAATTGGACTTGACGACTTTAAGAGTTTTGACGACTCGTTGGCTGGAAACCCAAATTTTAGAAAACGAATCTTGGACACAGTTTCTACAGCTAAGGAACTTCGAAAACTACGTGAGAATCAAAGGAACGAACTGACAAATAAAATTGACGAATTTGAGACCCGCTATCCCAACCGGGACAGAATGATAACTAAATACAAAATTTTAGACGGACTAAGTAATTTGTTGGACGTTGTCTTTGTGTGCATGGCAATACCAGTAATTATATATTTATTTAAAAGACGGTAAAGGCTACTGTGCACAACAAAATACATATGCCATGCAGGGGTTTAGTGTTGCCATTTACGTGTAATCAACTAATTTAGTATATCAACGTGGGACAGTGACGTGTTTCAAAAACCCTGCACGTCATATGTACCAACGTTAGCGCCAGATTTGTTAAATGGATAGAGAATTTCAAATCAAGTTTTGCTCAGTTTGTGTAAACAGACAAATTAGTAAGGACAGAGGAATAATTTGTTCAATAACAAACAATCAGGCGGATTTCTAAGACGACGGTGAAACTTTTTACAGGGACGAGATTGAGTGTAAGAAAGTAATGATTGAGAAAATTCAAAAGTATGGATTGACTGAAAAAGCAGGACCATTTAAGAAACTGCTAGGTAAAGTTACTGAGTATGAAATAACGAAAGTAACTCGACTGATAAAACCGAATTATGAAAAGGACCTTCCTTCAAGTGCATACGTTGGTAAATCACATTTAAAGTATGGACTTGGAATATCAGCTATTATTTTTTTAATGGTATTCGGTTTCATTAATACTGAATTTGAAGGATTTGACCTGACAGTTATTGGAATTAATGTAGCCCTTGCTGGATATATAATCTGGTTAGTTGTAGATTATAAATCAAATAAAAATGACTTTACTATAAATGAGCACGGAATTATCAAGTCAGGAAATTTAATCCCTTGGAAAATCATTTTAGGGACAATTAATAAGAAAAGTACCATCAAATTCTTTTTCTGAATACTACTTGATATTAATAGTTGGAACTAAAGATGATATTGAAATAAATCTTACAGGTCTTAAAGACCATTTTGACAGAATAGGTAATCTAGTTGAACTATACAAAGAGAGAAATAATAAAAGATTGAATAATGTCATTTAGAGTAGGTTCAACAAACTGTTGCCAACACAATGTATGTGACATTGCGGGGTGAAGAGTAAATTAGTAGTTTAGGTTTCAAATAACGTACGGTCATGCGGACAGTTTCGGTGCAGGTCGGGCAAATCATTCCTTCGTCATTCATTTGCCCTCCTATTCCCGCAACGTCACATACACAAACGTTGTGCGCAAGCTAGCCGCGCGATTTTTAAAGAAGATTGGGTTGCGCAAAAACAGTTCCAATCGCGAGGCCGGATGGCTAACTGTTTTTGCGAAATAAAAGTTGGACTACTGAAGAAATTAAGATTCTATACTCAATTTAGGTTAGGCAAAAATTACGCGAACCCGTGAGGCCAGGGTTGTCGATGATTTTTGCAGAAGAGCAGAGTTCAAATTAAGACTCGTGTAAATTATAGAACAGGAACGGCTAGCCAGCACACAACAATATGCATATTTCATTTGGCTGGATCAGTGTTTGGTTGTAGCTTTTGTTTCTTAATTTCGTTCGGTGTCGGTGGACAGTGTCGGAGTAGGTCGGTGTTAAAACATTTGGCTGCGCTCCATTTTTTAAAGCTCCTATTCCCGCTACAAAGAAACACCGACGTTGTGCGCAAGGCTAACAGACACTTATGAAATTGATTTTAGTATTCTTAGTATGCCTCTCATCTGCTGCATTCGGACAGTTGTATTCATCGTACTCAATGGAAGGCACTATGAAAGCAACCGGAGGACCAATTAGAGGTAAGAATGAATTATTATTGACTAGTGACAGCTGTTTTACAATGATTCAAAAAGCCTACAGCTATCAAGATAATTCGAAGAAACTCTTTTTAGTGGACAGTTCTGCATCCACTGGACGGTGGAGTTTAAAAGGTAAAACTTTAAGATTGGACTTTCACCCAGACACAGTCTTTTTGGACAAAAAATTCGACACGTATCTAATAAGAAAAAAAGTACTAACAAGAACAACTCTGAAAGAAGTTGGTGTAACGACAAAGTATAAAGCCTCTGGACAATTACTAAAATTCTGACAAGGGACGGTCGCCCAGCGCACAACAAAATGTATAAAACATGGCTGGGGCGCAGTGTAAATTTGTAGTTTGGTTTTCTTAATTTCGTTTGGTCACGTGGGACAGGAGCACTTCGAAAACCCAGCCACGTTTCATACACAAACGTTGAGCGCAATTTTGACCCGTCCTGAAAAAAGGCTACACAACACGTAGCAAAATGTATAAAAATGATGGAATCGTAAGACGGTACAGCGAAGGCTTTAAACTCAAAGTTTTAGCCGAACTTAGTACTGGAAAGTACAACAAATCTCAACTGGGTAAATTTTACGGAATTAACCGCACCACTATTAATAAGTGGATTGAACAGTATGACCGAAAGGATTTAATGAACACCCGTATTCTCGTGGAAACAAATGATGAAATTGGGCGCATCAAAGCCCTCCAAAAAGAAGTAGAACAACTCAAATCGTTGTTGCTAAAAAAAGACTTGGACAAGCTGATTGTGGATTCCTACCTGGAAGTCGCTGCCGAAAATCTGGGCTATAAAAATGTTGATGAGTTAAAAAAAAAGTTAAGCATCAAGCCCTCATGAAAGCAGTAGATCATTCAAGGAAAAACCAGTTGGTAAGTACCGAACAGGTTTGTAAGTGCATCCATTTACACAGAGATGCTTATTACAAATACAAGAGACGTCATGCACAACGAAAAGCAGTGGAGTCTCAAGTAATTGGATTAGTAAAAAAAGAACGCACCATTCAGTCACGAGTTGGTACGCGAAAGCTTCACAAAGAGCTTCGAGTTACTTTTGAAAAAACACAGTTAAAAGTAGGTAGGGATCGCTTATTCGACATTTTGAGATCTTTCGATATGTTAGTAAAGCGTAAAAAAGCATCGTGTAAAACCACCAATTCCTATCACCATTTTTACAAGTATAATAACTTGGTCAAAGGCATGCGGGTAACCAGACCGAACCAAGTTTGGGTGTCTGACATTACCTACATCAGAACTGTAAAAGGTTTTTGTTATTTAGCTTTGATAACCGATATGTATTCTCGGAAAATTGTAGGCTATGACATCAGTGATTCACTCGAGCTGGCGGGCTGCTTGCGGGCCCTCAAAAAGGCCCTGGCAAGCGCCCGACCAGCGGACGGATTGGTACATCATTCGGATAGAGGCATTCAATATTGCTCTAACCAATATGTCGCAGCACTTAGTAAACATAACATCAAAGTAAGCATGACAGAAGAAAACCATTGTTATGAAAATGCAATTGCAGAACGCGTGAACGGAATCTTAAAAGATGAATTTTACTTAGATCAATGTTTTGTCAATACCAGTAATGCTTGCGTGGCAACTAAAAACGCAATTGATATTTATAACAACAAAAGATTACACGTATCTTTAGGATATAAGACACCAAATATGGTCTTTAAAAATGCAGCTTAAATAAATTTCTAACCTGTAGCCATATTTTAGGACTAGACATAGGTCGGTCCCGAAAAAATTAAGTAAAAAATCGTAAATTTGGATTCAAGCAAAAAGTAAAGTGACATGGGGGCAATAGAGTTGAAATCAGACCTACACAAAATCCTGGACCGGATTGAAAACGAGCAATTACTACGGACTATCTATGACTTTCTCAAACAAGGAGAGAACTCTCAAGAGGGACAGATATGGAAAACTCTGACCAAGGAGCAAAAGAAAGAAGTTTATTTATCATACGAGGAATCTCAAGAGGATAAAAATCTGGTTGACTGGGAGACCGTTAAGAAGAAATATTAATGCTAGTTTATGTTACCCCAAGAGCCGAACGGAACTTCGACTCAATTGTAGATTACATAAAACAAACATGGGGAGAAAAGACAGCTAAAGTGTTTATTCAAAAAGTCGATGAAATTTTCAAACTTCTAAAAAACTTCCCTTTAATGGGACAGGTTGAAAAGAATGACATTAGGGGATTTCAACTATCACCGCAGACAAGGATACTTTATCGAATAAGAGACAATAAGATTATTATTCTTTCATTATTTGACGTTAGACAAGACCCTAATAAAAAATTGGGATAGACCTACGCCCCACAAAACCGTGTTTAAGTAATTGCGGGGTTTTGTGTTTAATTTAAAATTCGTTTCTTAATTTTAGTCCACCAACGGTGGACAGTTACGGTGCAGGTCGGGTTTAATGTTGTAAGGCTCCCTAAAAATAGTACAGTTTAAAAGTAGAAAAAATTACTTTTAAATTGTATAAAGATGAAGAAGAGCAAATTCAGTCCTAACCAAATTGCCACCATACTCAAGGAGTTTGATGGTGGCAAAAAAGCCGAAGATATCTGCCGAGATTATGGCATTAAGGGCTTGCCGTACAGTAATGGTCAGTCGCTCAATCTTGCAGTATCAATCTGTAAAAGATGATTCGACATTGATTTGTAAGCTCCCCTGAAGTTCGGCCATTTGAAAGTTGAATACAAATGTTCAATTTTAAAATGGTTAAATATGAGAAAGTCAAAATTCAGACTGAAAAGCTTCTGGACGATTTAGAACTAAATTCTTAAAATTGACGATATGAAAAACAAGATGACCCACTTTGCTATTCACATTGACAACATTGAAAGGGCAAAAGGTTTTTACGGACAGGTCTTTGATTGGGGCTTTGCCTCTTACGGACCACCCGACTTTTTACAAATAAAGGCCGACAAAACAGAAAACGGAGAGTTAATCGGAGCTTTACAAGCACGGACATATTCTCCAGTAAAGGAAAAGTTGATTGGATTAGAATGTACGGTGACCGTTGAAAGCGTTGACGAGATAGTTAAGAGGGTTCAGAATAACGGTGGACAAATTCTTATGCCAAAGACAGCAATCCCATATGTTGGATGGATTACAAAGTTTTTAGACACGGAAGGTAATCTTGTTTGTGCAATGCAGTCTGACAGTGGAGCAAGAGGATAAAAAAAAATGGATATGCTTCGCACAATTCACCCTGACTTTCTTTACTTATTAGAGTTTAAGGAACAGAAGGTAATTGATTTATTTAAAGACCTACGAGAATACATCCTAGAAATCTATCCTGATAGTAACGAAATACTTTATCATACTCACGCATTAACGACTGTATTTTCAATTTCAGACAAACTATCAGATGCGTTTTGTATGTTGCCAATCTACACGAATCATTTGAACTTAGGCTTCAACAAAGGCACACTACTCAAAGACCCCAACAAGTTATTAACGGGGACAGGGAATTTGATTAGACATATTCCTGTAGACAATCCCCAAGATTACAGGAACAAAAAAGTCAAAGACCTAATAAAGTCTGCTGCAGACTTTGCAATTGGGGACATGGAACAACCGACTAAATCAATGGGTAAAACGATTTCTAAAATTAAAATATAGGACGAGAGATAGTGATAAATATTAAAGTGTGGTGAAGGCCACACTACCCCCCAACAAAATGTTTCTGCAATGGTGCCGTGAAGTGTAATTTATAAGTTTTATCTTCGTTCAACGTTTTCGTTTCGTGGGACAGGACGCGGCTTCGAAAAGGCACCACTGCAGAAACACAAACGTTATGAGCAATGCGCTGATTGACATATGACAAATAAAGAAACAATATTGAATTGGCTGACAACAGGTTTTCAACAGTCACCGGAACGACTTTCAGAACTTTTCTATTATGACAAAAGGGACGATCAATTTTTCTCAGTCCTTCTGACAGACTATTTCTTGTTTGACGATGAATTGAATTTAGCCAAGGACGCAACTTCAACTTACTCGAGAAAATCACTCGAGAGTTTACAGGACAGAATTAAGAGAATTGAAAATAATGACTTGAACATTCTTTCAATTCCACGACTTGGACAAATGGAGGGAAAAGAAATTAAAACACAAATGAACCTGTTCATGCAGACTAGCAACATTGACCTTGACACAGTGACAATTTGGGAAACTGAAGACAAGGGAACAATAACAATTAATATAACTGAATAGAGTAGTGGTGACGCGATCGAGTAGGTAAGGGGGAATTTCACTCCCAAACCTCTCACAGAACCGTGCTTGATAGTCTCCCATCACACGGCTCTTCATGATCAAGTTTACGGTGTAAAACCATGTTGGAGTCTGATACGAACTCTCTGGTAACAGTTTTTTTGAAAAGAGAATAAAACTTTTGCTAACACGCGGTAAAAAATATTGCGCGGAAGGTGCTAAAACAGTGACGGAGCAGGTCGGGCTTGACATTTCGCTACGCTCCATTTTCAAGCCCTCCTACTCCTGCAACTAAAATACACACATAACGTTAGCGGGTATTGTATAAAACAAACTACCTAACACTAGAAGACAGCAAAACAATAAAGAATTACGATGAAACAAAACCAAAACGATCTAATAACAACAGGACAAGGGGCAACACCATTTGCTCAAACATATTTTCACGGGACTAAGGCAGACTTAAAAGTTGGTGACTTAATTGAAGTTGGTTTCAACTCAAATTATGGACAGCAGAAGAATGCAAAATATATCTTCTTGACAGCAACATTAGACTCTGCAATCTGGGGCGCGGAACTTTCATTTGGTGAAGGGCGTGAAAAAATTTATTTAGTTGAGCCGACAGGAGAAATCGAAGATGATCCCGATTTGACCGATAGAAAATTTCCTGGCAACCCAACAAAATCATATCGTTCAACCAAACCATTTAAAATCGTAGGCGAAGTTACCGTTTGGCAAGGACACCCGGCCGACCAGGTAAAGAGTATGAAAGACCATCTTGCAAAACTAAAAGAGCAAGGCATTAATTCACTTAACGACTAAGTAAAAAAACAATAGAAAATATTGCGAAAATGGAATTAAGAATTCTAAAACAACATGTAGATAAAACAGATAGTTTATTTACATCCGTAGACTGTCAAAATCTATTACAAATGTATGAAGACTATTACCCAAAAATCGGTTTTAAATTACCTTGGGTTGCTTATCTCATTGTGAGACAAAATCAAGTAGTTGGTTCGTGTAGTTTCACTGGACAACCAAATGACGGTAAAGTTGAAATCGCTTATTGGACGTTTAAAGAATTTGAAGGGCAAGGCATAGCATCGTTTGCTTGCAAAGAACTTGTAAATATTGCATGCCAGACAGACCCTGGTTTAACAATTACAGCAAAGACTGCACCCGAACACAACGCTTCTACAAAAATTTTAGAGAACAATAATTTTACGTTTACAGAAATTGTGCAAGACGATGAAATTGGGGACGCTTGGCTATGGACATTAAAACAATCAGCGATTTCATGAAACTCGTTGAGAAAGATTTAACTGACGATAATATTGGAGGTAGTATTTCTTTGGTAATTTTAAAAGAAGATAAAAAGTTTAAATAAGAGAAATATGTCTATAACTAAACATTCTGAATTGATTGGAATGCAAAAGGCAAGTGAGGCCGTTGCTTTTACATTGAAGGAAATGAGAAATTATGCGCGTCCCGGCATGTCAACAAAGCAACTAGATAACTATGGCGGACAAGTTCTTAATGATTTAGGAGCAAAATCAGCCCCTTATTTAACGTATGGCTTTCCGGGCTGGACTTGTATAAGTGTAAATAATGAATTTTGTCATGGCATACCGTCTAACAAAAAAATACTGAAGGAAGGAGACTTAATTAATATTGATGTTTCAGCAGAATTGGATGGCTTTTGGTCGGATAATGGCGGTTCATTTGTTCTTGGTACTGACATAAATAAACATCAAAAGCTTATTGATGCATCAAAGCAGATTTTACATAAAGCAATTCACAGTATAAAAGGGGGTGTACGAATATCTGACATCGGTTTTTTAATAGAAACTGAGGCTAAAAGAAGAGGCTATAAAGTCATTAAAAATTTAACAGGTCATGGAATAGGAAGAGGACTTCATGAAGAGCCAAGCGAAATAGCTAATTATTGTGATAAATTCAATCTTACCAGGTTTAAGAAAAACTCTGTGGTTGCGATCGAAACATTTATATCAACAACTTCGACATACGCTGAAACGTTAAAGGACGGCTGGACACTGGTTGGAAATAAAGGAGGTTTTATGGCACAACACGAGCATACGATTGTGGTTACCGATGGAAAACCAATTGTGCTAACGGAGATAAATGAAATCTGGGATTGAGTTAGAAGAATTGATAAACATGTGCCGTTAAAGCATATCCTCTTGGTTCTTCTTGCTCTTGCCGCATACTAACAAAAACATTAATCCCATTGTTATTCAATTTATGAATACAACTAATTTTGATGGATACAATTGGAGTCTATCAGAAATTGTAGTCAATCGGATTGTAACAATACTGAGAAGGTAAAAATGCTTTGTAACATTATACGAAGCGCATTAAAACGTACTTTCTCGTTACTCATATTTCAACGTCTCAGCCGGATTAATTAGTGCCGCTTTAATAGCATGGTAGCTTACTGTAAGCAGCGCGAGCAGCAACCCTGCGCCCATACTCAATGCAAATAATTCCCAGCCAATGGTAGCTTTGTAAGTAAAATCTTTGAGATACCACGTGGTAATAAACCACCACGAGAGTGGAGCCGCTAAACAAAAAGCGACAAATGCTAACAAAATAAATTGTCGGTTTAGCAAAATAAAGATGGATTGTAAGTCTGCACCCATCACTTTACGGATTCCAATTTCCTTCGTACGGTTTACGGCATTGATTCCCGCCAGGCCAAATAACCCCAAACAAGAAATCAAAATGGCAAACCCAGTGGCCAGCCCCATGATGCTCATCCAGCGTTGATAGCTTTTGTACTGCTTGGCAACGTCTTCATCTAAAAAGGTATAGTCAAATGGTTTATCAGGATACAACTCCAACCAAAGTGACTTTACTTTTTCAAGTCCGCTTACCACATCGGTAGTACTGAGCCGCACCATCATGGTTGTTAAGTAACCCATGCTTTTCGTATCCATGGAAAGAAACATGGGCTCGAACTGGCGCTCTAAGGAAAGGAAGTGATAATCTTTTACTACTCCAATAATGGGTGCCCCCAACCCTACTGAGTCTTCCTGCCAGTTATAATATTCATTCAAAGGATCCGTCCATTTCATATCGCGCACCAGTGCCTCGTTAACAATAATGCCGCTGGTATCCGTTGCAATAGCCGGATCAAAATTTCTTCCGGCTGCCAATTGAATATCGAGTGTGGGAAGATAGAAGGGATCAATGCTATACACATAGGCTGATTTTTGCTCGCCTTTAATTTTAAATCCCCAGTGCGAATAGCCTTGATTAAATCCAGTGCTGACTCCAGTTACCGATGCAATGGCTGGTTCATTGCCAGCTCTCGTACGAAACTGCTCAATCACTTTATTGCCCTCTGCATTCCAACCCGTTTGTGTGGGAATCACCAACACTTGCTCTTTATTATACCCAAGATCTTTTGTGGTGATGAAATTCATTTGGCGATACATCATCACCGAACTGATGATTAAAAACGCAGACAAGGCAAACTGCAATACCACCAGTGGTTTTGTAAACCCCGCTTGCAAGCGTGAAGTAAAACCACCCTTCAATACCTGAGCGGGCTTAAAGCGCGAAAGAAAAAGAGAAGGGTAACTTCCTGCCAACAAACCAACCACCATTGTGAGAGTAAATCCTACCGATAATAGCTGAATCACTTTGGTGGAAGTAAGTTCAATTCCTTTATTCGTAAATTCATTGAAAGCGGGTAGAAATAAAACCACCAGCACAGAACCAATCACCATCGAAGCAAAAGCAAGCAACAACGATTCAAAACTAAATTGATATATTAATTGGTTGCGCTGCGCCCCCACTACTTTACGCACCCCTACTTCTATTCTTCGCGAAGCTGAGGTTGTAAGCGACAATGAAATGTAATTGATGCAAGCGATCAACATAATCAGTAATGCAATACCTCCTAATATAATTGAGTATTGAGGATCACTTACTTTGTCCCAATTAATTTCCTTTTTCAAATGCACATCCGGAAGAGCAGTATACGTATACTCCATCATCTTTACATCAGCCGGAATAGGAGTCACGGCTTCCTTGCGCCATTTCTCCAGCTTTTCACCCATGTATTTATCAACAATCTTATCGAGATTGATTTTGAATGTGGTGAGGTCAACATCTTGATTTAACTGTACAAATGTTGGCGAGTTGTAGTTTCCCCAATTAGTAAGATTACGATCGTAGTAAGGTCTGTTTTCCTGTGGAATCAGAATTTCAAAATCAATACTTGAATTGGCAGGTGCCGGTTCAATAATCCCGCTGACGGTATATGATTTTTCACCGTTGATATCGAGGCGGATGGTTTTACCAATTGGATCGGTGTTACCAAAATACTTTCTTACGATGGCTGGAGTTAGCACAATCTCAGATTTATCCAGAAAAATCCGCTCAGCATTTCCTGCAATCAGATTGAAGGAAAACATCTTGAAGAAATCTGCATCTACATAGGTCACCTCTTCGGTAAATACTTTTTCTTCGTAGCGGAAAATACCTCGTGCTCCATTATTAAAGCGGGTAGCAAATTTCACTTCGGGCAATTCTTCTTTCACTGTAGGTGCCAATCCGGTTTGTATCCAGGCTGATTGTCGATACGGATTTGCCGAGTCATGCTGCCAGGTATCAAAACTCTTTTCTTCAATCCGATAGATTGAATTTTTGTTTTCATGAAACTGGTCAAACTCTTTTTCATCCTGAATGTAAAGAGCAATTAACATACAAAACGCAAGGCCAATACTAAGACCAAAGGCGTTGATAAACGAATAGAACTTGCGCTTGCGAATGTTACGCCCGGCTATTTTAAAATAATTTGCGATCATAATGGTGTTGATTAAATTCCATGTAAACTGATTTCTTAAAAGAATGCCCGGTCGCATAAATTTTAATGCATTCCAAACAAATCTTCTTTTGGCTTTCTTTACTCCTAGTTCATTCATATCCACATCAAATTGCTCTAGCAAGTCGCCTTCAATGCCCTCATACAAATTAGATGGACAGAACTGCTGAAGTAATTGCAGCATCCAGTCTGGGGGATATGTATTTCTATCGGCTTTCATAATCTGATTCAGACTCCAACTATCTTTAATTGTGGTATTAACTTCCACAATTCAACTTTTGCCTCTTTCATTGACTTCAACATCGCAAGGCCAGCGTTAGTAATTGTAAAAATTCGTTTGCGTCTCCCCCCCCGCGTGTTGGTTGCTCCACCCATGCTCGACTTCACAAAGCCTTTGTCTTCCAACCGATACAATGTTACGTGCACCGCACTTAAGTTTGAATCGCGACCAAGCCGATCTTTAATTTCATTTACAATGGCATTGCCATACGCCTCTTCCTGCAAGATGCCCACCATGGTAAGTACCAGTTCTTCGAATTCGCCTAAGTATTCTTTACTCATTTCTATACGTTTTGTAAAACATATATACTCATTTATGCCTTATTTGTTACAACTTTGTCAAAGAAATCGATCAGAAATTATTTTGATCCTTAAATCACGCTTCAATTATTCATACTTCAGCGTCTCGGCTGGTCGGGTCCAGGCGGTTTTAATAGCCTGATAACTAATAGTAAGCAAGGCTATCACCAAGGACAAACCTCCTGCGACAGCAAACACCTGCCAGCTTACATCCACCCGATATTGAAAAGATTGCAGCCAGTTGTTCATCAAATACCAGGTAATAGGAACCGATAGCAGCAATGAAATGGCAATCAACATCACATAATCTTTAGACAGTAAAACAAGTAGGGATTGTTCTGTTGCCCCCATCACTTTACGTATAGAAATCTCTTTCGTGCGATTTTGCATCGCTAATGAAGCCAGCGCATACAAACCCAAACTTCCGATGATCATGGCCAGCAACGTAGCGATGCTTACAATCTTTCCTAAATTTTGATCGCTGCGATATTGTTTATCCATTGCCTGATCTACGAAAGTGAATGCAAACTCCTCTCCCCCTGTTAAGTTATTCCAGGTGTTTTTGATTTGATCTAACGTAGTCGACATACTTTCCGGCTTTATTCTTACCATTAATTTGGGAACCGGATTATTCTCTATACCGATATTTTCTACTCCAGGTAAAATAATAACGGGGTCTTGCACCATCACCAGTGGTTGCACGGATGTGTAGAGGGAAGCGTAATTAAAATCTTTTACGATGCCAATAACTTCATGATCAGCAAATCTCTTTCCAGGGATGCGTTTACCAACAGGATCAGTCCAGCCATATTCTTTTGCAAAAGCTTCATTCACAATAATTGATCGTCTTGCATCCGATGGGTTGTTATCAGAAAAATTGCGACCCCATACCATTTCCATTTTCATCACCGGCACATATTCATCATCTACAATATTCAGATCAAACGTGCGGTATGTACCCTGATCATCGGTGTAGCCAACATTCGTCCAGCTACCGTTGCCAAAATCATGAGCCGATGCACACACGGCAGCAATGCCCTGGATTTTTGCCAACTCAATTTTAAATTGCTCGGCTTTATCGAATCCCGCCATTATACGCTCCGACAAACGACCGCTATGCGGAACGTTAAGCTGAACAACTGCGAGTTGTTCTTTATTAAAACCCAGGTTCTTGCTTTGCAGAAAACTTAATTGCTGCCGCATGATAAGCGTGCTGGAGATTAAGAAAATGGAAAGCACTAATTGCACACCTACTAAAATCTGACGCACGCGTTGCTTGTTATTACCTGTTTGGATAGCGCCTTTCAAAATTGCAATCGGCTTAAAGCCGGAGAGTACAAAAGCCGGATAACTGCCCGCCATCAATCCAATAATGGTAACTAAAGAAACTATTAAGGAGATTGTAAACCCATTGAATGCCAGCACCAATTGTTTCCCTGCAAAATTATTGAACACGGGAAGTCCTAAAACAGAAAGCACCCCTCCTACTAACAGCGCAATCAGCGTAACAATGACTGCTTCCCCAATAAATTGAAAGATTAATTGCTTTCGTTCGGCACCCACTACTTTTCGAATGCCTACTTCGCGGGCGCGCTTCATCGAGCGACCAATCGATAGCGTTACAAAATTGATGCATGCCACTAACAAAATAAGTACGGCAATAGCAGCTAAAATGTAACTGTATTTGGGATCGCTCACAGGCGCAATACCCACCGGATAACTTGTATCAAGATGAATTTCAGTGAGCGGCTGCAAACCGGGTGCATAGTTACTTTCCTTAAATGATTCTTCACCTAACAACGTTTGAAACACAGAAGGAAATTTACTTTCAAGTTCTGCAGAACTAACACCTTCCTTTAACAGCACATACGTTTCGGGGGTGATATTAAACCAGGCTGAAGTTAAAACGTGTGGATTATACAGTTTTGAATAATTGAGATCGGAAATCAGCATGTCAAATTGAATGCTTGAGTTAATGGGCACATTGGCCGTGATTGCCTTTACGGTGAAATCCTCAAAAGCCTCACCCAATTGTATAGAGATTGTTTTATTGATTGGGTCAACGTCTCCGAAATACTTTTTTGCGGTTGCCTGAGTAAGCACAATACCACTTTGGTCGTGCAACGTCTCTCGATTTCCATTGATGATTTCAAAATCAAAAAGTTCAAAGAAATCCTGCCCGGCAACAGTGATTTGTTCATTGAATAAATTCTCACCCACTTTTACAGAACTGCCAATATTATTAATTCGCACCTGATTCTCTACTTCCGCAAAATTTTCTTTAAGGGCCGGCCCCATGGGGAAAGGCGTTACCGTATTGAAGAACTTTTCATTCTCACCATAATCCTCGCGGGCATACACGCGATAAATGCGATCGGCTTTTGTATGAAATGTATCAAACGTCCATTCGTCTTTTACAAACAAGCGCAATGAGCACACAACACGCTATCCCCAGACTTAACCCAAGCACATTGATGAACGAATGAATCTTACTCCGCCAAAGTGAGCGAAAAGCGATTTTGAGGTAATTGCGTAGCATACGAGTTGGGTTTGATCAAAAGTGGTGAAAACCAAAGTTTTAATAAAATCATTGGCCATCACCTGAGACTGTGATGTAGTGAACTGTAAAAAAGTTGTAGTGGGTAATTACACTTCGTGTCTCTTTGTGCCTTTGAGCCTTTGTGGTCTAAAAATAATTAAACCACGAAGTCACTAAGATCACGAAGGTTCACAAAGTAAGGTATCAATGGCTTTTTGCTTAATTCCTGTTATCTTAGAAAACTCAAATTAATAACTCCTACCTATGAAACTAAGAATTCTCACACTCCTCTTACTAATCTCACTCAGCGGCTATTGCAACGTTACACTTCCAAAAGTACTAGGCGATAATATGGTGCTGCAACGCAACAAGCCTATCAACGTATGGGGTTGGGCGGATGCCGGAGAAAAAGTGAGTGTGCAATTCAACAAACAAAGCGTTTCCGCGAAAGCGGATAAAACCGGAAAATGGTTTCTTACGCTAAAACCTGAAGTAGCGGGCGGTCCATATCAACTAACCGTTAAAGGAAAAAATTCAATTACACTCACGAATATTTTAGTAGGTGAAGTCTGGGTGTGCTCTGGTCAGAGCAATATGGAATGGCCGCTTCGCGCAGCCAATAATGCTGAAAAGGAAATTAAAGAAGCCAACTATCCTATGATCCGTCATTTTGGAGTACAGAAATCTGTCTCCACAAAATTAGAAGACGATGTAAAAGGCGGTGAGTGGAAAATTTGCAGTCCGGAGAATGCAGGTGCGTTTACTGCGGTCGGTTATTTCTTTGCGCGCGAATTATACAATGAACTCAAAATACCCATCGGACTTGTGCATACCTCATGGGGTGGCACCCATTCTGAAACGTGGACGAGTCGGGAAGCTTTTGAACAAAGTGCTGAGTTTAAAGACATGATAGCTTCCATGCCAAAGTTAGATCTTGATGCCATGGCAAAACAAAAGAGTGACGACTTGATGAAGAAGTTAACCTCCATAGGAATGACTCTTCCCAAAGCAGAAGAAGCCAAGCAATGGAATCAAAGAAACTTTAGCGATATCGATTGGCCCACCATGAGTTTGCCGGGATTGTGGGAAGGAAAAGCATTGGGTGATTTGGATGGTGTTGTTTGGTTTCGAAAAACAATTTCTATCGCTAGAGAAGATGCCGGCAAAGAAGCGATTCTTCAATTGGCCATGATTGATGACATCGATGAAACATTTGTTAATGGAGTTCAGGTGGGCAGCACAAAAGCCTATAACGAAAAGCGTAATTACGTACTGGGGATTGATCAATTGCGGCAAGGAGAAAATGTAATTGCCATTCGGGTAACTGATACCGGTGGTGGTGGTGGTGTGTATGGCGATGCAGCCGATATGAAATTAATCATTGGAAAATCTGTTATCTCTCTGGCAGGAGATTGGAAATATCAGGTTGAGAAAGTACAAGGAGCCGGTTCATCGATTGGTCCTAATGCCTACCCTACTCTTTTATACAATGCCATGCTTAATCCCTTGTTGAATCTTGGAATACAAGGTGCCATCTGGTATCAAGGTGAATCCAATGCCGGACGTGCTTATCAATATCGCACAGCCTTCCCTTTGATGATTACCGATTGGCGCACGCATTGGAAACAAGGCGACTTTCCATTTTACTTTGTTCAGTTAGCAAGCTTTAATTCAGCCAATGGCGATAGTGAACATGGTAGCACGTGGGCCGAACTTCGTGAAGCGCAAACCATGACTCTTTCATTACCGCATACCGGCATGGCCGTAACCACTGATATTGGTGAAGCCAAAGATATTCATCCGCGCAATAAACAGGATGTAGGTAAACGCTTAGCGGCAATTGCCTGCATGATGTGTATGGAAAAAATATTGAATTCAGTGGCCCTGTTTATCAATCTATGAAAGTGGAAGGAAACAACATTCGCATTTCATTTACGCATGTAGGTAGCGGTTTGTTAGCAAAAGATAAGTATGGATACTTAAAAGGATTTGAGATTGCGGGTAGCGATCAAAAGTTCCACTATGCAAAGGCATGGATTGAAGGCAACTCGGTTGTTGTTTCTTCCGATCAGGTTTCAAATCCTGTTGCCGTTCATTTCGCGTGGGCGGATAATCCTGAAGATGCAAACCTGTTTAACAAAGAAGGATTTCCGGCAGTGCCTTTTCGCACTGATACCTGGAAAGGAATTACGGAGAGTGGGAAGTTTAAGATTGAATAATTTTTAAACCGCAGAGGCGCTAAGGCGCTAAGGATCTATTTCTTTGCGTCTTAGACTCATTTATTTTGAAATGTCATTGCGGGCGGAGGAAACGGAGACCCGCAATCCCGATTAATTAAATGGAATCAGTGGCTATGAAATACTCGTTGAAAAATTTCACCTGAACTCCATTGAGATTCCGGGTCTCGTTTAAAATTAAGTATACTTATGAAGTACAACACTCGCCCGGAATGACGCTATATAAGGGTCGATTTCTTTGCGTCTTAGCGTCTCTGCGGTAAATGTTCCTGAACTTACTTCGCTAACTTAATCGAAGCTGAGTTAATACAAAACCGCAAGCCGGTAGGTGGCGGACCATCGGGGAAAACGTGGCCGAGGTGACAATCGCACACACTGCATTCTACTTCTACGCGTGTCATTCCGTAGCTAGTGTCTTTGGTGTATTTAATCACATTCGGTTCAACCGAAGCGTTAAAACTTGGCCAACCGGTGCCTGACTCAAATTTTTTTCGTGAATCAAAAAGAACTGTTCCGCAGCAGCGGCAGGCATACAACCCTGCTTCATGCGCTTCACAATACTCTCCTGAAAAAGCATGCTCGGTTCCCTTTTCTGCGGGTAACCTGAAATTCTTCTGGAGTTAAAATTTTCTTCCACTCTTCCTCTGTTTTTTCCACCCGTGTGGGCGGAGTCAGATTTCCTTTGGAGGCATATTGCATTACATCAAGCCATTTCATAACGAGGTGATTAAAACTTACTACTAATAACCATTTTCAACTCGTTTAGTTCAAACAAATGGCCAATAAAGCCCGGACTATTGCTTTTCAGCAATACCTGCACCTTCCGGTTTAATGAAAAATTTCTCGTCAGGCTTGCTTTTAGATAACGAAACTTCTGAGAAAATAACTTCATTACGCATCTCGCCCACGGAATCATTTTTGTAATTATACCATTGCAGTTTCTTTGGTAAGAGAATTCCTTCTACGTCCTGCCATTCATCATATTTAATTAGATTGAATTTCTCGCTGGCTTCCTGACTTTTAAACGTAACCGTATACATCAACGCCTTCATGGTATTCGATGTCTTATCAAAATAAAGAACGTAATTATCTTTTGGTGAGTCGCCAACTCCATCACCATAGGAAATCTTTATACCACTTAGGCTCATACCAAACAATTCTTTATCGCCCACCTCTTCGTAATTGATACCGGGGTCACCCAACACAAATGGCATCGCATAAAAGTAGAAATACAAGTTATGGTAAAACCGTGCTCCAGTTGTGAGACTATCGGGTACTACCCAAACATCTTTACCATCAAATCCAATGGTTCTTTTTTCACTTTCCACCAACACCTTACGGGAATGCAGATCAATGAGTTGATGTTCGCCATTCGCTAGTTTGAATTGAAGCTCCTGCATTTCAGCCCACCTATCATAACCACCATGCGCATCAAAGACTTTTGTTATAGCTGCTGGATAACTGACTTGGGTTTTCGTTTCTGTTTCGTTGTCAGCCTTTTTACATTGGCTCAATGTAACTGAAACGAAAGTGAGTATGATTACTGTGGTCGATAACTTCATAGGATTTAGCTTTGTCCTGCAAGTTAGCCTAATTCAACCACTCAGTGCCTTAATCCAAACTCTGAAATATCCATGATTGTAATCTGCAAGACATTATCCGCAAGACCAATCATCAGTTCACAGAACTTTCTGTGTTGTAGGTAATGCGATTCCGTCTCCCAAATCCTCCAAACTTTAGCGTAACATTATAAGACCAATCACTTAAATCAGAATCTTTAAGTCCAAGCGAACTGCTATGTGAAGTGTTTCTGTACGAAATACCCGGACTTAATCGCATCCAGCGAAATAAATTCATTTCTAATTGTACACCCGGCTCCACAACGTAGAACCAATTTTCATCATGATGAGAAAAAGTATCGAAATTATTCGAATGCCAATTGTAGCGATCATACTGAGCTGTGAAACCAACCCCGGTAAATAAATCAAGTACAACGTGTATGGGTTTATTAGAACCAATCACACGCTCCAACTTCAATCCGCCCTGGCCATATTGATACGTCATAGGTTGTTGGGAATTAACACTGTATTCCATAGGAACTCTGATATCATTGGTGGATCCTGCAAAGGCAAGCCCGAGCATCCATCTGCGATTGATAAACACCCCTCCATATACTTCAGAAATATTGGCAAACTCGCCCCCAATCGTTGTGAATTTATTTGTGAGGGCACCATAACCACCGGTTGTTTTTCCGGGACCAAAAAGAGTTTGAATTTCCTGCGCAGATACAGATTGCACAATCAGGAAAGCAAATAAGAATACTACGGCAAAACGGGTTTTCATGTGTTTCATAATCATCAATTTTCATACAAGACAATTGATGATTACTTCTCCCCTATTCCAAGACTCTTTTTTTTGCAATTACTCGTGGCGGATGGCATCCACAGGATTAAGTTTTGAGGCTCGGATAGCGGGATAGGTTCCAAAAATGACTCCTACCAAAATAGAAATCACAGAAACCAGGAGCACCGTATTTAACGTGTAGGCCGCCTGAAAAGGAACCTCAGTTACCGCTCGAACAATAGGGATAATAACCATTGTAGCCAAAATACCCAGCACCAATCCAAGAAAACTTCCAAATGCCGACACCGTAATGGACTCCGATAAAAACAATAAAACAATATCGCGTCTGTTGGCGCCCGTGGCTTTTCGAATGCCGATTTCAGCAGTGCGCTCCGTTACCGAGATTAGCAACACGTTCATCACACCGATACCGCCTACAACAACCGAAATACCCACAATCAAACCCATTACAATTCGAAACAACAAAAACGCTTTAGTGGCCTGTTCAATCCGAAAGTCATTTGTGGTGATGGTGAAGTTATCTTTCGAGTTACTATAATTCTTGGCCAACCAAGTGGAGATCTCTTGTTTTAAGCCGGGAATGTCTTCCGTTATTTTTGCATCAAACATCACCATAGGTGGGTGCTCATACAGTTCGGTGGGTGTTAGTAATGTAATCGGAAAATAAATTTGAGGAGCTTTCACTTTTGGTTCAGGAACAATGCCAATAATTTTTAATTCCTTCCCTATAAAGTGAATGGTTTGACCAAGCAATTGTAATTCATTTTCCAATGAAGTCGCTTTAAAAAAAGCGTTGTTAACTACCACCAAATTTCGGTTTGCTTCAACATCCTCATCCTGATAAATCGTTCCTATGAGTTTAGTGGTATCTGGCCGAATGGTTCCCGCATTTACCCAGGCATAAGCACCAATTCGCTTTCCATCTGCTAACTCAACTTCCCCTGAAAGAGAAGTAGTGAAAACTGCCTCCGTAGGTTTACTCAGCGTTTCCTTTAGCCCTTTAAAATGATCGTAATCAATTACAGGAAAGGTATCTCGCTTTATCCGAACTTCATTTACGCTCTTATGCGAAACAGATTGAACCATAATAGCATTGAGCGAAGTAGTGCTTGAAAGCTGTTCACGCGCCAATTTTTCCATTCCATCAATAAGAGAAAGAATAGAAACCAACGCGGCTACTCCTATTACAATACCTAATACAGAAAGGAAGGTGTGAAATAAATTTGACCGGATGTTGCCAAGCGCAAGAGCAAAGGAACTGAAGATCTTTTGTAACATAGATTTAAGTAACAAAGCAAAGACTCTGTACTGAATAAAATGTTACAAACAGCCTTATTTTTTGGTCAAAAAAGATGAGTACATCCAAATCAGTTTTTCCTGCGCGCGGATATAATCACTCATAAGTGCATTCGTACCTTCATCTCCGGCATCGGCCGAAAGGCTAAGTAATGTGCGCTGAATTCCAATAATGATCTTATACGATTCCAGAACTTCCGCAACTGCTTTATAACCATCGGAGACTTCCTTGCTTTCCTTTATGCGGGATACTTTTTGGTAATCGCTGTAATTATGGTTGGGTGTATAACCGAGTGTCAGAATTCGCTCTGCCACTTCATCAATCTTAAAAAGAAGGCCATTATATAGTTCTTCAAATTTAAGGTGCAACTCAAAAAACTTTTCGCCTTTGATATTCCAATGATAACCGCGGGTATTTTGATAAAATAAGGAATAATTAGCCAACAACTCGTTCAACATTTTAGCCAGATTTTCAGACTTGGCAGCATCCAATCCTATTGCATTTAGCTTTTTCATAATTTCCGATTATTAGTTCTATTCATTTTTTTAACACGATACCTGCAAAACTCGTTCAAACTAAGCTAGGTATTTACTACACTCCTATGATGAAAGTCAGGATTTATCTGTTATGGATTATTTTAAATATTCAAGTGCTGCTTTATTTTGATTAACTACATGCTGTTTGAGGGACGTTAACTCATTAGTAAAAGCAGCAGGGTTGGGAAGGTGTGTATATTTCCCAATTTCAAATTCAGCGGGTCCAATTACGAAGGGTGAAATCAATTCATGATAGTGTGTAAATAGATTGCTCATTGCCTGCTCTTTAAAAACAGTAATCACAAACTCCTGCACGTACTCTTTATATTTCAACTTGTAAACGGGATCTTCTATCAGGTTTCGGATTAAAGGCCAGTTATCACCAACGGTAGAAAGCGAAATAGGGACAGCCGGTCCACCCCGGTTCATCATACACTCGTTATTATCCCAGGGTATCCACATAAGTCCACCAGGCGATTGGTTATAGAGATAATAATTGTGCGCCATTTTCCCATAGGTGTCCCAGTTTAACATGGTTGTATTAACAGCCAACCATTTTAAAAAATGGGTGACATTAAAAACCCTTTCTAGTTCTGCACGCCATTGACTGGGATTGGCTGTTCTTAAGCCACTATTTAAAATTGAAATGGTGGCTTGTACATCTGTATAATCTCCTTCTTTTTCGTTGTTCTTTTTTTCGAACTGAGATTGCACAAAAGTTTTAAAATCGGATTCGGGTTTATAAATATTTCCTGATTTACTACCCAATTGATTCTTTAACATGGTATCATCCACTACTTCAACCATTGTATACACTCCACAATATTTTACACCCGCCCCAAAATTAATATACACTTTATAGAATGCTGTTTGCGAACTCGGAATACCCGCCATTCTAAAAATATCAGCCCCTGCCTTTTCCCGAATCAATGAATTGTCATTAGCACCGGGCGACATGGTAAGTTCTTTGAACCCATAAAACCGTTGATTTTTAAATTCAGGAAACTCATCTTCAAAGCGATCCATGTTTAATCGAAAGGGCAATTTATAGATTCCGCTGCGCCAACTATTTTTTAATGTAGAGTTACCTTTTAATCGAAACCCCACTTTATACCATTGCTTACCTTTGTATTTTACAGAAACCGGAATGTAATCAGGATCGGCATCTGGAAATCCGCCCGATGTTTGAGCACCACCTGAACCAAATGTAAATCCATATAACGATTTCATATTCTGCTGCACAGCATTCCAATCTGAACTGGTAAGCGTGATCTCTATTGAATTAACCTGCTGCTGCGGAAACACTTCCTCATAGTTGGGTTCAACTTTACTTCCGTGCGTGGTCTCCGTCCAATCAGAAGTTGCCCCATCATCGGTTGTTACTTCAGCTTCCTCACAAGACAAAGCAAACCAAAGCAAAGCCATGGTTAAAAATTTAAGCAGCACATCAATAGTTTTAGCAAAAAACATTGTACAAAAATAACACTCCATTTTGGATAAGTTAATTAGCCGAACCCCTCCTTGATCTGTGAGGATACTGTTTTATCTCTTTTATAGTAACTTGAATGGTTTTCTTAATTAATTACACCTTATTTAAGAAAGTGAGCCCGGAGTCTAGATAAATATGCGGTATTTTTTTCTTTTTGTTTTAGGTTTGGTTCTATTGAAATCCGCGGAAGCGACACATCTGCGTGCTGCTGACATTAGGATTGAACCTGTTTGCGGAAATCCTCGAACCTTCACCATCACGGTAGTCGCCTATTTAAATACTCAAACCAATACACGTTTTGGCACTAATGGTGAAGTAATTTTTGGTGATGGTTCATCTGTAAGAATACCACTTACCACCGCAACTTTTCGTCCTGATCTGGGACCTAATATTGCAGTAGCCACATTCACTGTAATACATACCTATCCTACGGATGGAAATTTCACAATCACTTATATTGAACGCGACCGTAGCAGTGGCATTCTAAATATTGTTAATTCACATGACGTGCCATACGTTACGTTTGTTAATTTTACTATCGATCCTATCAATGGATGTAACAACGTTCCATTCCTTTCAGTACCTCCGCTTGATCGTGCTTGCTTTAAGTCTGCATTTTTCCACACACCTGGTGCGTACGATGTAGACGGAGACAGCCTGTCTTACGAATTATCAGTACCCGCCAACAGTCCCACCACATTTTCAAATTATACAGCACCCAATAACTCCCGATTTTATTCAAATTTTAATATCGGTAATGAAAATGAAAATGGACCGCCCCTATTTACTATTGATCCTGTATCAGGCTTGCTAACCTGGGATGCCCCCGGAAGAATTGGAGAATACAATATTGCTTTTAAAATAATTGAGTGGCGTAAAGATTCAACTACCAATCAATATCGAAAACTAAGTACTACCACTCGCGACATGCAAATTGTGGTTGAAGAGTGTTTGAATATTCGACCTGAACTTATTATACCGGCAGACATTTGTGTGGAAGCAGGAACATCAATCGATGAATTGATTCGTGGAATGGATCAGGATAAAGATGCCGTTAAGATTGAAGTCTTTTCCGAACTGATTGATTTTGTACCTTCAAAAATTCCGGCTAGTTATTCACCAAATCCATCAGTATTTTTGTCTTCCGATCCTCCAGCAGAGCTTCGATTTCAATGGCAAACCGATTGCCTGCACGTAAGGCAGCAACCTTATCAAGTTGTTTTTAAAATAACGGACAATCCACCAGAAGGTCCTAAACTGGTAAACTTTAAGATCTGGAATATTAAGGTGGTTGCCCCAGCTCCGCAATGGATAAAAACAGAATTGGATTTAGTGAAGCGATATGCTAACCTGGAGTGGAATTCTTATGCCTGTAGCAATGCGGATAAAATTCAAATCTGGAGAAAGGTAGATTCATACCCCTACGCTCCGGGGTCTTGCAGTCCGGGCTTGCCTAAGTTTTTTGGCTACAATTTGATTGGAGAAGTTCCTGTATCACAAACTACCTTTACAGATACAAATTTTGGACGAGGATTAGTGGTAGGCGCAACGTATTGCTATCGGATAATGGCTTACTTTAATTCACCGGCCAGCACACCCAGTTTAGTTTCATTGGAAAAATGTATTGGTCCTATTGAAGCCGATGCCCCGGTGATTACTCATGTGAGTGTTGAAAAAACGGATGCCGAGCAGGGAAAAATACGAGTGAGTTGGCGAAGTCCTTTCGCAATTAATGAGGTTCAGTTCCCCAAACCCTATGAGTATGAAATTTATAGAGCAATTGGTTTTGCCGGTGATACCAGCCTGATTAAGGCAGGCCGTGTAGGTGATACAACTTTTTTAGATTCTAATATAAACACCGAAGAAAAAGTTTTCAACTATCGTATAGTGCTATACGCAACTCCACAAAACGCGCAGCAAATGGTTTCTGTAGATACGTCTGCAATAGCTTCGTCTGTTCGGTTAAAGGCTTCAATCGGAGTAAAGAAAATTGAACTTGCTTGGCGTGATAGTGTTCCGTGGTCAAATGTGATTCAAACTAAGCCCTACCATTTAATCTTTCGGGCTGTTGAAAGTACTGCGTGGCAGGATATGATTTTAATTGACAGTGTTAACGTAACCGAAAATGGTTTTACTTATTTAGATCAAGGTAAGTTTAACAACGAGGCTTTACAGGATGATAAGCGATACTCGTATCGGATTTTAACAAGAGGCACGTATGGAAATCCTAAGATTGAGATTCAGGAAAATTTTTCACAAGTGATCACTACCTATCCTGAAAACAATTTAATCCCCTGCTCGCAAGCATTGGAATTATCCATTGTTAATTGTGATGAATACCTGAATGCGAACACTTGCTACCAAACAGAGTTTAGAAATACGTTGCGCTGGACGTTAAATGATTTACCAGATTGCAGAAGAGATATTCAATCTTACAATGTTTACGGCTCACTAAACCCTGATGGGGAATTTGAGTTAATAGCATCGGGAGTGAAAGACACTTTCTTCGTGCATAGCGGCCTTCCTTCCTTTGCGTATTGTTATAAAGTTTCAGCCATTGATGCATTAGGGCAAGAAGGTCCATTAAGCGATTCAGTATGCAACGATAATTGCCCTTATTATTTATTGCCTAATGTGTTTACACCTAATAGCGATGGCTACAATGATGTGTTCAGTGCAAACTTTGATGTTGGTAACAACGATAACTCAGGGTTAATTATACGTTGTCCGAGATTTGTAAAAAGTGTTCTCCTACATGTGTATAACCGATGGGGAGTTGAGGTATTTCAATATCAGTCGCAGGATGCAAATGATACTAGTATTCGTTGGGATGGAACAGAATCAAATGGACGGGAACTTGCTACCGGTGTTTATTACTATCGCGCTGAAGTAATCTTTGATAGGCTTTATCCTCAAGATCGCCACAAGGAGATAAATGGTTGGGTTCAATTGATTAGGTAATTCTATTTTTAAACTAATCCCTCAGAATAATTTCAACACGTCTGTTCTTTTGCCGACCTTCTTCAAATGTGTTATCACCAATGGGTTCGGTGCTTCCTTTCCCTTCAAAAGTAATTCGGGTTGGGTCAATTCCTTTATCAATCAAGTAAACACCAACGGCCTCCGCACGACTTGTGGATAATCTCATGTTATAAGCCTCGCGCCCGGTGTTATCTGTATGACCAATGATAAATACTTGCGTGGTTAGTTTCTTTTTAAGAAGTCCCACCAGAGTATCCAATTGCGAAGTGAAATCCTTTTTCAAGGCAGGACTATTCACATCAAACAAAACATCGCTTAGAATAAACTTTCTTTCCTTCGGTGCAGCCTTGTCAACTATCGGGGCTATTACTTTTTTGATTTCCGTTGTATCAGGTTTGATAGCAGGTGGTTCAGTAGTATGAACAACCGCTTTGGACTCCGGCTTAGTTATTTTCTTTGCATGCTTCACTTGAGGCACATCTTTATATCCATCATAGCGCTTGTCGCGTTGTGATTTTTGCCAACCCGCTTCCCTTCGGCAGTTATATTTAGAGCAAAGGATTTTCTGAAATAAGTTGTGTTTGCTCGCACTTCTTATTCGAAGAATATCACGATGTGCAGGGGTTAAATGTGAGATTACACCTGGCACTTTTCTTTTAACACCATCCTGTGCCATAGTCATGCTGAATGACAGACTGACAAGAATAAACAGCGTTATCGATTTAGTTGACATGGAGGCTAAACGGAAATTATAAATTAAAAGTACAGCTCGTTATAAAAATCCTTCAATTGCTTTGGCCCAAATTTTATACCCCTTCTCATTTAGATGAAGTCCATCTTGAATAAAGATGTCTTTCAAGACTTCTCCATTCGAGTTAAGCAAGGGTGACCAAACATCCACAAAAAAAACCTTTTTATGCTGTTTAGTCCAGCTTTTTAGTTGCTGATTGTACGTTAAATAGGTTTCCTTAAGATGCCATCGTGCCAAACTTGGTTTAGGCGAGATGAAAAATATTTTTACATTTTTTGGAAGTTTAGTCCTGATTAGAGTAAGCAATTGGTCGGCTGTTTTCAAAATCTCATCGGGTGACTTTCCGGAGTTAATATCATTATCGCCTTCATAAATAAAAATCTCTTTTGGGTTGTGCTTGATAATCAATTGCTCAGCATAATAGAGCAGGTCTGTCATTTCGGAGCCTCCAAAACCACGATTAAGGGTATTGTGATTTGGGAAATCCGTTGCCAAACTTTTCCACATCCGAATGCTGGAACTTCCTGTAAAGAGGATTAATTTTTTGTGCTTAACTGAGCTATCGGCAGTCAGTAATTTGTCAATTTCGCTTTGAAAACGTGTAGGATCCTGTGCTGAAAGCGAAATACTTAAACACCAGACACTCAGAAAAATAAAAATCCTCATAGCTCTCTACTTTGAGTAGCTAATATGAGGATTTTTAAACAAAGAATATCTGTGATTACCTAAGTGGTGGCTGTATTAGAGCTCCGAAATTCGTTTTCAAAATCATTATTATTGAATTTACTCATTGCCTTCTCGGCACGGCTGTTGGCCACACTCTTTTTGAAATCAAACCATTTCTCCTCTTTCAATATATTACGCATCATTCGATCAATCAATCGCTTGCCTCCTAGATTCCAAGCACCCTGCAATTTCATGCCGAGTCCATTAGCAACTGTTCTTACTGAAAGTCCAAAACCACCTTCCAGGTATTCTATGTGATGCCAATATCCGCTTGGCATAAAAAGGGTGTCACCGTGTTCGAGGATGGTACTCATCCCCTTTACATATTTTAATCCAGGATAGGTTTGATAGTCAGGATTGTCCACATCCACAGTGGAGTGTACGTTGAAGGGCAATCGATATAATAAATCGGATTGGTCAGGTGCAAAAAGCCAAACCCGCTTACGTCCATGAAACTGAGTTAAAAACACATTGCTCATGTCTATGTCTTGATGCATCCGAACAATGGATTTAGCCGGACCAAAAAACATGAATGGAATTTTAATGTAGCCTTTTGTGATTTCGGGATAACCAAAATCTTTTAATAGTTCAGGCTTGTGTTTGAATACAGGGAATAGAAAAAGTCTTAAATCTGTTGGTTCACGTTCAATCAAATTCAGATACTCATCAAAACGCATGGTAGCATTTGGAACTTCCAGAGTTTTGGACAAATCTTCTTTGCGATTCCCAAATAGACCTACTTCTATGTTTCCCATTGATTTCCTAAAGAAATCCAGGGTCCATTTTTCATATGCGGGGTATTTTTTCCACAAGCCTCTTAATACAACCGGTTTTTGTGGTTTAAGATAAGAATTGTGGAATTCTTCGCGGGTTAATATGGAACCATCCCTAACGGGAACAGGATTTCGTATATCTAATGCCATAGTCGTTTACTATAATATAAGTAAAAAAACGAAACACCGCAAAAATAGTTCCTATTCCGCTCTTTCTATTCACAAAAAATCAGATTAGTCTATCGAAACTTAAGTTGAAAAATTAACATCAGTAAACTCAAAAATTAGCAAAAAATTGCCTATAAAAATTAATATCGAACCTGTACCTTCTAAAGTGTGAATGCGCTCTTTAAGATCGAGTGATGATGCTATCAAACACGCCTAAATTCTAGATCCATTTTTGATTATGAACCGTGCGTTCATGCTCAACCTTACCTGTATGTGCGGTTTCTTTTGGTTCAAATAGAAGCACCCAAACCTCTTCACCATTGGTTCTGGGATTATGCTCCACGCCTTTTGGTACTACGATCATCTCCCCTTCCTTTATTATCTCTGTCCGATCGCGAAAGTCCATATATAATGTGCCTTTGAAAATCATAAACAACTCATCTTCGTGTTCGTGACTGTGCCAAACAAACTCGTCTTTTACTTTTGCCAACTTCACATACTGACCGTTTAATTCACCAATGATTTTTGGTGTCCATGTTTCTGAGAAGAGATTGAATTTTTGATTGATGTTTATCGTCTTCATAATAAAAATTTAAAGAATCATTCCCGCAGCCGCCACCAATGTCATACCAATAATAAACCAACGATAGTTTTTTTCTGAGATCTTTTTAATAATTACTACCCCTAAAAAGGCACCTAACAAAATAACGGGTAGCGTGGTTAATCCAAACCATACCGTATTCCACCCGATGGTATGCCACACGAATACATGAAACGGAATTTTGAACCAATTGACTACCATAAAGAACCAGGCAGCTGTACCGATATATGCATTTTTTGGAAGACGTGTTGATAATAAATAAATTCCCATCACCGAACCCGCCAAATTGCCCACCATAGAAGAAAATCCACCCACTATTCCGGTTGAACGAGCAAAAATTTTATTGGTAGGTATTTTGTCTTGTCTTCCGCTTCGTTCCAACCAAATCATAATCATTACGCTTATCGCGATGATGATGCCCATGATCAGTTTAAAAACCTGATCGTTGATGTAACTGCCTACAATGGTTCCTAAAACAACTCCCGCAGCAGCGCGCCAGGGGATGACGCTCGTCCCGTTGAGCGTCTATTTCAACAGCCGCGGCCGGGCCAAGGTCGAGCTCGCGCTCGCCAAGGGCAAGAAAGAGCATGACAAGCGCGAGTCGATCAAAGAGCGCGACTGGAAGCGCGACAAGCAGCGGTTGATGAAGGATCGCGGATGAGCGACGGCCAGCGCCGCGACCGTTCGGGCGACGCCTTTCGCGATAAGGCGACGGTGATGAACTGGATCCGCCGCAATTCGCCGACGCGCGACGAATTGCTGGCGAGCCGCTTTATCAAACCGTTCGCGCATCGCGTTGCCCATAGCCATTTGTGGCGCTTTACCCGGAAGTCGGTGCCGCGCGGGACCGCGCTCGGGCTGTTCATCGGGATTTTTTTCCTGATCCCCGGGATACAGATTTTGGGCGTCGCGCTGCTCGCGCTGCCGTTCCGCGCCAATATCCCGATCGGCGCCGCGATGACCTTTCTGTCGAACCCGTTGACGACGCCCTTCATCATCGCCGCGTCGGTGTAGCTGGAGCAATTGACTTCGATGTTAACTCATCGTTCATATGCTAGCTTTTACAATCTCGCGGCATTGAGCTCATCGAATGAGCCTCAGGCCAAGTTCGTCCCATCTGGAACATGGCACCTTAGCCATCGACCACGGTCACCCAGCGATCCTCGCTACCCTGAGCTCTTGATGCGGATGACCTCGCGCACAAGATCGCCAGCATCATGCACAACGGGCCGGCGATGTACCGACCGAAATCGAGGACGCGTCTTCCATCCAGGAACGCCGAGCCATCGGCTTGCTTCTCCTGCTTGTTTTCGGCCGCACCAGTGCGGCGGACGAGCGATCGCGCAACGACGATGGTTCGAACGAGGATGTCTGAGGTACCGGCGAGCACCTCCATCGCCGTATTGCTCGAGCCAGCATGGTTGCCGAGCCGGCATGGCCAGAGGCGACCACCAGACAGCGAATGCACGCCGGGCGCATCCAGCGCGCAGCACCCCGCAGGATCACGATACCTGGCCATGCTCTTGTTCTGCTCGACTACATCGTATTGCTAATTCGACGGTGTTCCCTGTGCGCCGCCTCCATCAGGGCATCCAACCTTCGTCGTTGCCGTGATTGATTTTAGCGCCGTCTGAATCTCGCCGGCCTACCGTGCGCGTTTGCCCTCCGCCGCCCAGAATAGCGGACGAACCGTCAAAATCGACCGCGTTGATGTCCGCACCGGCTTTCAATAAAGACTCGATGATATCATCAGCGCCGAGGCATCGCCAGGCACCCGTCGACGCGGTGGCGCGTGCCCGCGCGCGTCGACATGAGCGCCCGCTTCGAGCAGCAGGTCTATGCTTTCAGGGTAACCTTTCGCAGCAGCGACAATCAGCAATGTATCACCTTCCCTATCGACGACATTTGGATCGGCACCGCGCTCCAAGAGCACCTTGGCCGCATCGACGTGGTTGCTGATCGCTATCCCGAGCGCATCCCAGCCCGCCCGGCTCTTGTAGGTTAATGACGCGCCATGTTCGAGCAACAACGCCACCATTTCCGCATGACCGGCGCCCGCCGCGCAATATAATGCGGTGCAGCCGTCTTCGGTATTCGCGCCGATATAAGCACCTTGGCCAAAAGCAAGCGAGCCGCCTGGATGTATCCTATTGGGCAGCAAACATCAAGGGCGTCTTGCCAATCGGTGGAGCTTGCGTTTATCGGCGCACCCTCGGCCAAGAGCTGCTTGATCAGCTCGAGGTTATCCGCCTCGGTCGCGTCGATCAATCGTTTGCCCAATGGCGAAGTCGCGTACGACGATGCGGCCCAAACCAATCGCTAGCAACAGCAACCGAATCAAAACCATAGTCCCCACTCCTTCTAGCCTCGTCTTCGTCTGTGTCTTTCGCTTCGACTTCGTCTTCGGGTAATTTATGCGCAATGCCTTCGTGGCAATCGATACAGGTTTCACCTTTGGCGACGGCGCGTTCGTGACGTTTACGAGCGGAACGATCCTGTTCGCTCAGATCCATGGTCTCGAACGCATGGCAGTTGCGACACTACCTGGAATCAGTCGCCCGCATGGATTCCCAAACACGTTCGGCCATGGCCAGGCGATTGGCCTCGTATTTTTCCGGCGTACTAATGGTACCCAAGGCCTTGTGGACCAACTCTCTGGACGCGTAGACCTTGCGCTGTAATCTTGTGGATCCACGGCCACGCGGTACATGGCAGTCTGGGCAGGTGGCTTGCACGCCCGACGTATTTTTGTAATGAACCGATTCTTGTATTCCTTCATAGGCGTTGTCACGCATTTCATGAGCAGAAATACAAAACTCCTGGGTGTCGTAGCGTCCAGTGCGGTATTGAAGCCGCCCCAAAAGATAACCCCGGCGATACCTCCCACAAGCAGTAGTCCCCAACGCTTGTAGTTCCGCTTTTCTTGAGCCCGATCCATCTTTATCAGTCTTGCTTTCTTTTATCAGTCTTGCTTTCTTGGTTGAGCCACCTTTCCTCCTACACTTGATGTCTTTTTTTATATAGTGGCTGTCATTCATCGATCTGGGTCAGTGCCGTCGTCAAATCTAAGAGATAATTCGATAGAAAAGCAGCCAACAAATTGCTTTCGCTGACCTGATCAAAAAAATCGACACCGCAGTGGATAGTATCCCTATAATTATTGTATAAATATCCTGAATTTAACTTCATATTATTATCGCTTAACAAGTTTTCGATAAATATCGTAATCGGCCTGCCCCGAAACAAAAAACCACCCGTTCGACCGATTGCGCATTAACCGCAGCGGATTTGACAGGTTCTTTACCGCAAGCTCAGCGGCCGCGCGTTGCGGATAGCCGTAGACCCCGGTACTGATACAAGGGAAGGCAATCGACGTCAACGAATGTTCTGCAGCCAACGCCAAGCTGTTTCGGTAAGCGTTCGCCAGCAATTGAGGTTAAGCCACGTCGCCACCGTGCCAGCACCCCGTCGACGGTATGGATCGCGTAACGCGCCGGCAACCGATATCCCTTGGTCAGTTTCGCCGCACCGGTTGCGCAGCCGTGCAATTGGCGACAAGCGGCCAGCAATTCGGGTCCGGCAGCCCGAATAGATAGCGCCGTCAACGCCACCGCCGCCCAGCAAGCTGTTGTTTGCGGCATTTACGATCGCATCGACATCAAGCCCGGTGATGTCGCCCATTTCAACATCCAATACAATGCCCATTATCGCCTCCCAGGAGTAACTCAAGCACCGAACGCTTCGGCCCGTAACTCGGCTACTATATCCTCTGGGGAAAGTCTGAAACATAAACACCACAAACGCGCGATGTAGGATACGATCGAAAACGGCACCGAAGAGAGATTGATGGTGTTACCCGCGTATTTACGACGGCTACTGATCCCGATGCTTCAGCCTCCGGCGGACAGTCTGGTGGCGAGAAAAAACCCCTGATTCAGGCGCTTACCCGTCGACTGTTCAATCACATGGAGCACGGCATCGATACCAGAATACGTCTCGGGGAAATTCCGCGCGCTATATGAAGCGGAAACGGATGCGGCAAAAAAGCGCGTGAAAGGTGCCATGTTGGCCGGCGCATTGTTTAATCGGGCAGCGGATATCTTTACCAAATTGGTCGAACTGGAGGCGTGCGGTGTGGATAGTGCCGGGAAACGACCTGATGCACGAATGCGGACTGTGCCTTCGCGAAGCACTGAAATTCGGCAAGCTGAGACGCGTAACGGCGACGAAGGCATAGACGAACTCTGGGGTGAACCGTTCAAGGCGTTCACCATGCCGGGTGCGGGCGCTTTACGAAAGCCGTTCGTAAAGATCGCCATGACCATGCGAAATATCGACGAGGTCGCCGAACATATGGCCAGGTGTTGCGCGACGGATCAACGCTTCGAGGGAATTCCGAACGGATCGAGCGGTATGCAGCAATGGCCAAGCGCAAATGTGAGCACGCTACGTACCGACAAGGATATCTTCTCAGACGTCTGGTCCGATTTTGTGGTCGCAGGCGAAGCGATCACGAATCGACCAAAACTACCCGCATAAACCAACCGCCGAACAGCTGTACGACGCAAAGGACGGCATGCGCCTCCTGGCCAATGGTGTTCGGCTGGTGGGATTCGTTACCCGTGCACGAACCCCGATGCCGAAGAGCACGACCAAATCATCCATACAGTGTGAGCGTTACTGCGAGCGCCGCGCGTAAAGAGCTGGATCCACGGACGCACCGCGGCCGGACAGCCGGCGACCGCTTCGGACCAGTGCTGGTAAACTGATACTATTCGGCAATGCTCCGCCACACGTCGCTCAAGGGATACATCTTCATCTGGGTATTTCTGGCCGTTGCTGTTCCGGTCATCATTTTGCTCCTGGCGGGAACCGGTTACGGTCAAAAACAATATAGCGCCGAGATTCGCCATGAGATTCTGCTGGACCTGCAGAGTACCGTATCCGACATCCCGCCACCAGTTTAGATTCGAAACGGATCTGGCGAATGGTCTTTCGCAAGTGCTGCCGATCAAAGTGTTCCTCCTGTCGCCTTGTCTGCTTTGGCGCAAGGTGAAAAACACCGCAAGCACGACTATCTGGCCGAGCGGGTCACAACGCTTTTTGAGACGTTTCAAGGCGTGCGGCGCAGTTTGGGCACCGTTGACTGATCAACGCCCAGAACGGCGACACCTTGTTGAAAATCCGTAACGGCCAACGCATACCCGCGACGCTTGATCGCCTCGACGCCATTGCAATCGTAGAGAACGGCTCCGATGTCCCGAGCTATCTCGAAGACCTCAGCGAGCTGCGCCGATGACGTTGGCTCTCTACCCTCACCCTCGGATTCGATCCGCAAGAGGCTGTGTTCGATACCGTAGAAACCGCTGCAGCACCATCGTGACGTGGTCGGCTATCTGGCGATCGAGTCCACCGCTGGAGCCCTTGGACCGGACCTTGGACGTGGCGACCCGACCGCACCGAGCAGCGCTGTTCGTGGTGGAAATCAACTCCGCAGACGCCGCACGCAATGGATTGTTTTTATATGACGATATCGCCAACATACCAGTTCTATGACATCAGACTGCGCCCGCATCTGCAAGACGGATCTCGGAATTGATGACAGATGCCTTCCATCTCGACGATGACGAGGTAACGCGATCAGACCATCCAGTCACCTGTATTTCATCCAGTTCAATCCATACCCTGATCGTCTCGGTCAGTTGGCTATTCGGTTTTGAGATGGATCACGAAAACCTGCGCACGCCGTTTCGTCATACCCTTGGCATGATTGCCTTGGGGATATTGCTCGCGGTTTTACTCGCGACCTTATTGGCCAAGCTTGGGTACGCCATCGCCAGGGCACCGGTATTAGGACTGACGCAAGGCCTGATCGGTTTTGCGGACGGTGAACATGCACAGCGATTGGCGCATCGCCGGTCGGTGGAAATCCAAGCGGCCAGCAAGGCCTTTAACCGCATGGCCGACGCCTGGACAGCGCCGAACGCGAACGCGATCAAGCCCTGCAGGCTCTGGTGCGGAATGCGAAGCTGGCATCGGTCCGGTTGCCGCCGGAATCAGTCATGAAATCAGCGATCCATTAGCCAACATCTATTCTTTGACCAAACTTGCTCAAAGAAGAATTACTTATGAAGACAGCGGGTTATCAAAAGATATTCAACACATACGTGGAAGAAGCGGAACGCGCATTGGAATCATTAGAGGGCTATTGAACTTTTCCGTCAAGTTCCTACAAATCCTATAATTTTCGACCTTAACAATTGGATTGAGCAAA
>CAWBCB010000063.1:0-9208 GCA_963787095.1 uncultured Cytophagales bacterium
GTTCTTTAAGGCTGTTGCTTCTCGTGCCAATTCCGTTGCGTGCCCACGAGCTTGTGTGAATTGGATAGATGGCTCAAGGCCGAGGTTGGTACAATGGGTAATAATGCGACCTTCTACGCTGGGTTGGTAGCCTCCGCCAGAAAATTTATTGATAATGAATAATACCTTCTTACTTTCGTTCATACATTATGCAGAAACAAAGGTAGGTTGTTCAGCAGTGCTACGAAGCTTGTGCGACAAATATTTTATGTAATATTTGATTTACAAATTCAGGGTTAATGCTAATGTTGCAATAATAAGCGAAGTAGTAGATCATGGAATTCAGCACGCGGAGAATAAAATTTAAAGCCTGGGATCAGGAGCATCGCTTGCTGATGCGCTTAAATAGTATTGATTGCAATAAAGGGGAATTAATAAAGAAGAATCACATCTTACTTCAGTTTACCGGATTACTTGATAGGGAAGGTGAAGAAATCTATGACCGGGATGTGCTAATGAAGTCTTTGGATAAATTCGTGGTGTTTTGGAATGAGGAACAAAATGGATGGTCTTATGCGCCTATAACTGCATTAGATTTTAAAGTACCCTTTGTGGCTACTGAAGCAAAAACCATGAAACGCTTTTGTAATTACTTTGAATTAAATTAACCGCAAAGTCGCTGAGACGCAAAGAGGATCATTTTGCATTCATTCGTACTTTCTTATTATCCTAACTTACTTTGGATGTAGTTAACAGCTTGCCCGATGGTCTGCATTTTCTCAGCATCGTCATCTGGAATTTTTATGTCGAAGGTTTGTTCAAACTCCATTACCAGTTCTGCATAGTCAAGGGAATCAATGCCCAGGTCTTTCACAAAACTTGCATCGGGAGTAATTTCAGAGTCGGGGATACCTAATTTTTCGATAAGAATGGCGTGTACTTTCTTTTGAACGTCCTGCATAGGTTTTTGACTGTTGTCCAAAGCTAATAATCTTTCGGGATTTTTCGGTTGCGAGACCTAATTACTTTAAAACCGAAGGAGGAACTCCGTGCCTTCGCCCAAGGTTGACTTAACGGTTATATTCCCTTCATGCTGGCGCATGATCTGCTTGGACAAACTTAACCCAATGCCCGAGCCTGATTTCTTGGTTGAAAAGAATGGAATAAAAATCTTCTCCTGTGCTTCGCTATCAATACCCGCTCCATTGTCCTTAACGGAGATAACAGCCCTACCTTTTTCATTCGAAAAGGCAGTTAGCTCAATACGTCTATCAACTTGCTCGTCAAAAGCCTGAATGGCATTTTTAATCAGATTGATAAGCACCTGTTCAATCATCGTTTTATCAGCCAGGATGAAAAGATTCTCAGGTTTTACTTCAATATTTACGTTGATGGATTGATCGGCTAATTCTTTTTTGTGCAACAGAGAAAGTTCTTCCAATAATTCTTTAACGGGAACTTCAGCCAATTTTGGTTTCGGGATCTGAGTCAGGTTTCTAAACTCCTTTACAAACCGAATCAATCCGGCACTTCGTTTACTTATTGTTTGCAAGGATAAATACATGTCCTCCAGATCAGCTCTTTTGAGAGGAACATCGATTTGTTGATCAATGCGGAGTTTTAAATCATCTTCAACAATACCAGCCAATGAAGAAATCGGAGTAACTGAGTTCATGATTTCATGCGTAAGCACACGCACCAGATTTTGCCAGGCTTCCATTTCCTTTTCTTCCAATTCACTTTGGATGTTGCTCATCGAAATGAGTTTCACCTCTTCATCCCGTAAGGTTAATTCGATTGCAAATACAGAGAGTTGTATTGTTTCGTCACCAAACTTTAAGCGTAGTAATTCGCGGCCACCGGTTTTTAGTTTTACGAATGTATCTACCAGCGTTTCACTTACATCTTTTAAATCTGAAAGTTGATCGGCTTTGTTTACGCGCAGCAATCGTTTTGCTGCGCTGTTCATGATCTGGATAGAACCATCTTTTTTGAACGTGAGCAATCCAATGGCTACGTGCTGAACAATATTCTTAAAGAACTGATATTCTGAATCCTTTTCTTTACGAGACACGCGTAGGCCAGCAAGAGCTTCATTCAATTCTTTGTGTAATCGTTGAATACTAGGATCATCACTCTCCGTCTTAAAACTTTGCGACAAATCATCAAACCGAACTGAATCAAGAAAGGAAGCAACGTTATCATTAGAAGTCTCCAGTGTTTTCATGAGCTTGGACAACCTGAAAAACAATGGCACCCAATAAAGCGAGTATCAGTAAATAACTTCTATTATCCGCAGTTACCAGGAAAGCAAAAACCACAATAGTAAATGTGAGTATGCCTACTCGTGTTACTAGAGGGGATCGCCAATTAAAGTCCATACTTTTCCATCCTTCTGTAAAGAGAGGCACGTGTTAAGCCAAGTTCTTCAGCCGCCTTAGAAATATTTCCATTGTGGAGATGAATGGCTTTTACAACGGCTGCTTTTTCCACCTCATCAAGGTTTAGTGAGTCGGTTGATGATTCATCAGACTTACGATTGAAAAGAAAATCACTTTCCTGAAGCGTAGGGGAGTCGGCCATGATTACTGCGCGCTCAATTGCGTGCTGTAGTTCGCGCACGTTTCCCGGCCACGGATATTTTTTTAACTTATTGATGGCTGCCGGTGAAATGGTAAGTACTTCCTTTCGGTATTTTTTTGAATAGTAATTCAAGAAGTGAGTTCCCAACATTGGAATGTCATCTACCCGATCGCAAAGTGGAGGAATCGTAATCTCTACTGTGTTTATTCTGTAAAGTAAATCCTGACGGAATTTTCCTTCTTTCACCATTTGATGCAATGGCATGTTGGTAGCGCATACCAATCTGATGTCAACATCCAATCGGTTGATTGGCACCAACGCGTGTTACTCTGGCGTGATTGTAAGGCGCTTAATAATTTGCTTTGAAGACTTAAACTTAAGTTTCCGATTTCATCAAGAAACAAAGTGCCACCATTTGCCAATTCAAATCGTCCGGGACGATCTTCACGCGCATCCGTAAATGAGCCCTTCTTATGACCGAATAGTTCACTCTCAAAAAGAGTTTCAGTAATGGCTCCCATATCAACAGCCACAAACGAATTATCTTTTCTTAATGATTTTTGATGAATAGCGCGCGCTACTAATTCTTTACCCGTTCCATTCTCGCCTAATATCAAAATATTCGCATCCGTCTTGGCAACTTTGTCTATGAGAGAAAAAACTTCTTTGAGAGCAGCACTCTCGCCAATAATATCCCGAAAGGGTTGACTGATTTGCTCTTCCAGCATTTGCTTTGCCTTGCGCAACTTATCTACTTCGTTATAAGATTTTTTTAGTTTTATCGCGGTCGAAATAGTAGCGACAAGTTTTTCATTTTGCCAGGGCTTAAGTATAAAGTCAGTAGCGCCTTCTTTCAAGGCGCGTACGGCCATCTCCACATCACCAAAGGCTGTAATCATAATTACCACAGCATCAGGATCACGCTCCTTAATTTGACCTAGCCATTGAAAGCCTTCTTTACCGCTGGTGGTGTCTTTACTGAAATTCATATCCAGCAGGATAACATCGTACGTGTCGTTATTAAGCAGGAATGGAATTTTGTTTGGATTTTTTTCGATAATAACCTGATGCCCCGATTTTTTCAGTAACATTTTAGCCGCCAGAAGTACATCTTCATCGTCATCGATCATCAGGATTTTGCCGCCTTCGTTCACAGTAGTAGGTTTAAGATTATTGTTTATAGAGGAAAAATTATGCCAGTGCGTTTATTGTCCGCAAATGGCCTTTTAGTAAGTTAAGTTGTGCTTATACGTACAAAGATGTTCAAAAATGAACAGAGATAAAAGCTATGGAGCCTCGGGAGAATAGGTGTAAAGGATCACTTTTCCTGAGGTGTCCAGTGTTATAATTCGCTCATCGGTAAGGATCGCTTGTTGCGTATCGATGGGTAATTGCACCTCGCGCTGCTTTTCGGTTAAGATGTTGACAAACATCAATTTATTCTCGTGCAGGTAGTAAAGATCTTCGCCATAGAAGTAAAAGCTTTTGAGATTGGCCACTTCTATTTTGTTTATCACATTTCCGATATGGTTAAGAATGAGAATGCCCGAGTTCTTATCTAAGATGAAAATAAGATTGAGGTATTCACGCAAATAAATGAATTCATTGTTTGGTGATAGAATGGTTGAGTCAATTTCAAATTCATGAATGACTTCATTGGTAAACCGATTTACTTTTTTCAATGAAAGATCAGCATGATCCAGAATCCAAAGTTTATTATCGTGCGTAGGGCATACCAGATAAGGTTCAATGGCAAGCGCAGGTTCAAGATCAAACTCCTGTCTGTTTTCAAAATTGCGACCAGTAACCATATACTTCTGCTTGCTGCGGACATACATGAAGATAGAAGGCTGATACCAAGGCTCAATTAGGGTAAGCGACTTCTCGACAGCTGAAGCAAGCACTTTTCCATCAGGATCATACTTTTTTATTTTACCGTCTTTCTGAACAAGGAAGAAATTTCCTAAACGATCTTCGGTTATCAGTGTAACGTTTTTTGTTTTCCACTCCTTTACCTTTTTAAGATCAGTTTGTGAGCTTGCTATAAATGGAATGAAAAGAAACGATAGGAAAATCAATTTATGCATGGGCCTCAAACTTCTTTAATGATACAACCTTGCCATCATACTCGGCATAGGTATCAAAATGCACCCACTCGCCTAAATTGATATATCGACTTGATGAAGAAACTGCTAAGTCAAGCGGCAAGTGTCTATGGCCGAACACATAAAAATCATGATGGTGTGTTTTTTCTAACTCGCGGCAATAGGTAAGCAAGAATTCATTTTCTTCCCCTGTAAATTTTTCCTCGAGTTTCATATTGCTGATTCGGCTTTGGCGACTCCAATAGTTAGCAATGCTGATGCCAAGGTTAGGATGAATGCGGGCGAACAACCACTGACAGACTCCACTATTAAAAAATTTCTTTAGAATTTTATAGGTATTGTCTCCAGGGCCTAATCCATCACCATGGCCAATTAACAATTTTTGATTGCTGCAATTGATTGTTTGAGGCTCGCGATAAATAACAATTCCTAACTCATTCTCAAAATAATCGAACAACCACATGTCATGGTTTCCTGTAAAGAAATAAATAGGAATCCCGCTATCTCTTAGTTCGGCAAGTTTACCTTGAAACCTAATGAACCCTTTCGGGATGGCATGACGATACTCAAACCAGAAATCAAATATATCGCCTAACAGATAAATGGCATGTGCATCCGCTTTAATGGAATCAAGCCAGGCGATAATCCGCTTCTCGCGCGCTATGCTGCTTGCATGATCGGGCACACCCAAATGAAAATCGGATGCAAAGTATATTTTTTTACCCGCAGGCAATTCTACTGTATGGGTCATCAATTACAAATAACGGCAAAAACTGATCCAATGAAAAAGCCTTTCGGATTTAACCGAAAGGCTTTAATAAATAACAATGCGTTTACTTATTTCGAAATATTCTCATTTCCCTCTTGCGTGGGTTCTGTAGTTTTATTTTCTGCATCCGAACCATCCACAGTAGGTAAAATAGTTCCTTCTGGTTCAACCACAGTTCCGTTGGTGAATTTTTCATAGGTTGTTTGGGTAGCGAATGGTCGCTTGCCAATCAATCGTTCAAGATCACTTTGGAATAAAATTTCCTTTTCTAGAAGTTCTTTTGCAATTACCTCCAGATGTTCGCGGTGTTTTTCTAATAAACTCTTAGTTCGCTCATAAGCTTCATCGATAATTTTCTTTACTTCCTTATCGATCTTTTCAGCGGTTGCTTCTGAGTAAGGCTTATTGAATGTATAGTCTGATTGCTTGGAATCATAGAATGACATGTTTCCAATTTCCTTATTCATTCCATACACAGTAACGATGCTGTATGCTAGTTTAGTAATTCGCTCTAAGTCACTCAATGCACCGGTAGAAATTTTACCAAATACAATTTCTTCGGCAGCACGACCTCCAAAGGTCATACACATTTCATCCATCAACTGTTCTGTCTGATAAAGGAATTGTTCCTTAGGAAGATATTGTGCGTAGCCTAGCGCAGCCACACCACGAGGAACGATACTCACTTTCACGAGTGGGTCGGCATGCTCCAAGAACCAGCCTGCTACCGCATGACCTGCTTCGTGGTAAGCAACAATTCTTTTCTCATCGGCTGAGATGATTTTAGTCTTCTTTTCAAGGCCTCCAATTACACGATCAATCGCATCATGAAAATCTTGCATCTCAACTTCAGTCTTATCTCTACGCGCTGCAATCAAAGCCGCTTCGTTACATACGTTAGCGATTTCAGCTCCGGCAAAACCAGGAGTTTGTGCTGCTAATTTTTTAACATCAACATTCTTCGAAAGCTTAATGGGCTTCAAATGAACTTTAAAGATTTGTTCACGACCAGCAATATCTGGTTTGTCGATACTTATTTGACGATCGAAACGACCCGGACGCAACAACGCTGAATCTAATACATCAGGTCTGTTAGTAGCCGCAAGAATGATTACTCCGCTATCGGTAGCAAAACCATCCATCTCAACCAACAATGAGTTCAATGTATTTTCACGCTCGTCATTAGAGCCCGGCATTTGACCTCTTCCGCGTGAGCGACCAATGGCATCAATCTCATCGATGAAAACAATACACGGTGCTTTTTCTTTTGCCTGCTTGAACAAATCGCGTACACGCGCTGCACCAACCCCTACAAACATCTCCACAAAATCAGAACCTGATAAGGAGAAGAAGGGTACAGCAGCTTCACCGGCCACTGCTTTTGCGAGCAATGTTTTACCTGTTCCTGGAGGGCCCACTAACAAAGCGCCTTTCGGGATTTTTCCACCCAGCTTGGTAAACTTTTGTGGCGTCTTAAGGAAGTCAACAATCTCTTTTACCTCTTCTTTCGCTTCTTCAAGTCCGGCAACATCGGCAAACGTAATTTTAACTTTACTCTCGGCATCAAATAAAGCTGCCTTCGATTTTCCAATGTTAAAAATTTGACCACCCGGTCCACCACCACCCGTCATCCTGCGCATTAACATCCAAAAACCAAATACGAGTAACACCAAAAACCCTATATTGAAAAACATATTGGTGTAATCTTGTCGATCATCGATTTTAACATCGATTTTATCACCACCCATACTTTTGGTCAATTGATCATACTTCTCTGAAAACCGATCGATGGATCCAACCTTCATTTTATAATGAGGTCCGTTTTCGCTAACGCCCAATGTATTGGTTCGCTCCAACTCTTGTTTGTAGCGTGCGTTTTTAAGAGCATCTGCTTTTAGCGTGATCTCAATAATCCAAATGTTATCGCTTTTAAGTTGAACGAGGCGCTTGATGTCCTTCGCTCGAACCATATCTTCAAAGCGGCTTTCTGTTATTTCTACTAATTCGCCTGTTTTCGTGAACCAGCTAATCGCTAAGATTACACCCACCAATGCGAGAATAACCCACATCTGATAGTTTGGGCGTGGTACCTTAGGTGCTACTTTCTTTTCCTTGTCTGCCATTTCCTATAAAAATTACGATTGATTAACTAACGTTCTAGTCTGTTTAAAGTTCTTAATCTTCTATTTCTGTTATTTCAGCATCGCCCCACAATTTCTCCAAGGCATAATATTGTCTCTTGTCTTTTCGGAATACGTGCGACACTACATTGATATAGTCGAGAATCATCCACTCTTTATTGTTTTTGCCCTCCATATGCCAGGGCTTTTCTTTTAAGGCTTTGTAAACTTCTTCGTCAATCGAGTCGCTAATGGCCTCCAAGTTGTTTATCAGAATTACCAGAACAGATCACAAAAAAATCGGCAACCGCGTTTTTTATCTTCCTTAAATCCAACAAAACAATGTCTGTGGCTTTCTTCTCTTGCATTCCTTTTATAATGGCATCGCTCAGTTTTTCAGAATCAATCCCTTTCTTTCTTTTAGCCATTAACTATCTTCGATTTTTGAATTAGAATAATCTGCAAAGCTAACTAAAATACCTTGTATAAAATCCCTGCCAGCACCCTTTTCGTGGGAAAGAAGCTTGTTTATGTGCCAGAATGTCATTCAACAAACACCCTAGCAGTAGAACTTAGCCAACGTGGTTCTGTGGTGGAAGGCACCCTTATAATTACCAGCAACCAATTTGGTGGACGCGGGCAACGAGGCAATCACGATATCCAGGATGGCCTGCGCGCCGGTCTGTTCAAGATCGACGACCTGAAGGATGTGCCGCTCGCCGGTGAAGTCTTCCAGCAGGTGATGAAGCAGTATCCGGATATCGAGACCGGCACCGTTGTCATCTTCGGAATCTGTTCGTCGTCTCATCGGCATATGGGTCAAGGATCTCGTCGCCGAGTTCACCCGGCGCGCCGCTGCCGCAAATCCGAAAAATGTGGAAGAGGTGAGGGCGCTCTCAGAACCGCTGGCCGCCTTTTCCGAAGACATCGCAGAGCGCCAGAAACCGCTTCGCGAATTCCTCTTCGAGCGCATGTACCGCCACCATCGCGTCAACCGCATGATGAGCCAGGCCAGCCGCATCGTGCGCGAGCTTTTCGCGCTCTTCATGTCCGAACCAGAAACCCTGCCGCCGCCATGGCGTGATCGCGCCAAGGCCAGCGACACAACCCGCCGCGCCCGCATCGTCTCCGACTGCATCGCCGGCATGACCGACACTTACGCTATCGACGAGCATCGCAAGCTGTTCAACCTCGAACGCTGGGGCTGAGCGACGTCTGGCTGTTGTCTGCCCGAGCCCTCAAACGACCTGTTCTGCGGCGCGATGCTTGCGCCCGGCACATTCCGGGCGTTTAATTAGAAGTGAAGTGGGGGCTCGCATGAAATACTAGCCTGCGGATCGTGACTGCAATTCTGGGCTGCCTGGTTGCAGCAGCGCCCGCAATCGCGCAGGGCAGCGCAAGGCTGGCGGTTCGACCGGATGCAGGCAGGTATATGTCTGTCCGGACGGACGGCAGCTTTACGTGAAGAGCTGCTACGATGAACTCCCCGACGCGGGCTGCGGCGTCGTAAACATGCACCTGCCGTCGCACAACGGCTTTCAGCGCGTGACCACGGAGATACGCTCGCAGCTCACGTCGAGCGTCGCGGGTTGCAAGATTTACCCGCTGGAGTTCCGAGACGGCGTCGTCAGTCTGGTGCTGCCAAATCAGCC
>CAWBCB010000064.1:0-8423 GCA_963787095.1 uncultured Cytophagales bacterium
CTGCCTGGGCGCCGGAGTTTCGCGCCGAGCGTTTTTCGTATGGCGAAGTGCCGTTGGGTGCGAAGAAGGCGGACATGATGTTCTTGCAGCACATGGTGGCGGTGCTGGCTGATGGCGGCTTGATCGCCACGGTCATGCCGCACGGCGTGCTGTTCCGGGGTGGCGAAGAACAAACCATTCGTGCCGGGATGATTGAGGATGATCTGCTGGAAGCAGTCATCGGCATCGCGCCGAATCTGTTTTACGGCACTGGCATACCCGCCTGTATTCTGATCATGCGCCAACGCGTGCAGCAGGGCGCGAATCGGGTGAGCGGCAAACCGAAAGAGCGTCAGGGCAAGGTGCTGTTTATCAATGCCGACCGCGAATACTTTGAAGGGCGCGCGCAAAACTACCTGATGCCGGAACACATCGAGAAGATCGTCACCACCTTTGAGGCATATAAAGCAGAGCCGGGTTTTTCGACCATTGTCGATAACGCGACACTCAAGGCCAACGGCTACAACCTCAATATCCGCCGCTATGCCGACAATGCGCCGCCACCCGAACCGCACGATGTACGCGCGCATTTGTTAGGTGGCATCCCCAAAGCTGAAGTGAACAATGAACACAAGACGCGCCTGTTTACCGCACACGGACTGAATCCGCTGGATCTGTTTGTTGAACGCGATGCGAGCTATTTCAACTTCAGCCCCGCGTTTGCTGTGAAGTGTGAACTCAAGCCCTCCATCGAAAGTAATGTCGGCTTGCAAGCTAAGGAAGCGGCTATTCGTGCCGCTTTTGAAATATGGTGGGCTGCGCATAGCAAGCGCATCACGGAGCTTGCAGGGGCGCAGAGCTTTGTTGCCTTGCGTAATGAATTATTAGCCAGTTTCAGCGCATCGCTGGAGCAAATCGGTCTGCTCGATCCTTTTCAGGTGCGCGGTATCGTGGCCGGATTCTGGAATCAAACCAAGTACGATTTTCTTACCTTGATGGCGCGTGGCTCGCATGGCGTGGTGGACGCCTGGCGCACCAGCATCGTCACCGCGATGGAAGATAAAGCCAGCAAAGACCGGCCACTGGACCACAAACTGGTCAAGTTTTTGATGGGCAGCTTCGTCAGCGAAATCGAGACGCTGGAAGCCAAAAAAACCGAACTCGAAGCGCAGATCAAAGCCGCCGACAAGGGCGATGACGAGGAGGGCGCGGGGGAGGAGGCCGATGAAGATAATGTCGTGGATGAAGCCCAACTCAAGGAATGGAAGAAAGAACTCGGCAGCCTGAGAAAAACACTCAAGGCCAAAAACGATAGCCTGACGGCAGAGCTGAACCGGGCGGTTGATGCACTGGATGTAGACCATGCGGGCGACTTGTTGCTGACCATTCTGCACGACGACATGAAGCGCATCGTGGAACGCTACATCACCAGCCAGCGCCAGCTAATCGTGGCTGCATTCGACAACTGGTGGGACAAATACAAGGTGACGTTGACCGAGATTGAGCGCGACCGGGATGCGGCAGCAAACCAGCTTCAGCAGTTTTTTCAGGGGTTGGGTTATGTCTAAATCAATTCCATTTTCGTCTACTCAATTGGAAAACGTAGTCGAAATATTGGATCACCTTCGTATTCCTATCAATGGAGGAGATCGACTTGGACGATTTGGCACGGTTCCTTATTACGGAGCCAACGGTCTACAAGGTTGGATTGATCACCCAATATTTGATGAACCGCTCATTTTGCTGGCAGAAGACGGTGGAAATTTTGATGATTTTGCTACTCGTCCAATTGCATATCGCATTGAAGGGCCATCTTGGGTAAACAACCACGCACACATACTTAGAGCCAAGCCTGGCTATTGCCAGAGTTTTATTTATTGGAGTTTGGTCAACAAGGATATCCGGAAATTTATCGCGGGTGGTACTCGTTCAAAACTTAATCAGGGTGAGCTTAAGAGAATTGAAATTCAGCTACCTGACGAAAGTGAACAAACGAAAATCGCCCAAGTCCTCGACACCCTCGACACAGCCATCCGTCAAACCGAGGCGATTATCGAAAAGCTCAAGCAGGTCAAGCAGGGTTTGCTGCACGACCTGCTGACGCGCGGCGTGGATGCCAACGGCGAACTGCGCCCCAGCTACGAACAAGCGCCGCACCTCTACCAGAAATCACTACTGGGATGGATTCCGAAGGATTGGGCTGTGGTGCCACTTTCAAGGATTTGCGAAAAGATTGGCGACGGAGTTCATTATGCCGTCGAACGAAGTACGTCAGGAGTCCCATTCCTCTTCGTTTCATGCATTCGCAATGGGGAGATTATCTGGGGAAACTCATCATTTGTATCGAGCAAGACTTATTGTGAAATATCTAAAAGGAATAAGCCACAGAGAGGAATGATCTTATTTACAGTCGTGGGTTCATATGGCCATGCTGCGCATGTTGATGACGATATCGACTTTGGATTTGAAAGAAATATTGCCTATGTTGTGCCAAATGCAAAGTTGGTTTATTCCAATTATTTGTTCAATTACCTAACGACAACATTGGTGTCATACCAGGTAGAAAAACTTGTCATTGGAAATGCACAAAAGGTGCTGACACTCGCTTCAATGAACGATATTGTTGTACTGCTCCCTTCGATAACTGAACAATCTCACATAGCGCAGATTCTGGCTTTGAGCGCTAACCGTGAAAAAATCGAATCTGAAGAACTAGATAAACTTAATCAGATGAAAGCAGGACTCATGGATGACCTGCTCACCGGTCGCGTTCGCGTTACTCCTTTGCTGAAAGGTGCTGTGCCATGACTGATGCTGAGTTTGTGCAGCAGGCTGCTGCACAATTGCTAAGTTATTCAACATGTTGATTAAAAACGATATTTTAATCATCTGCATTTTTTAGGATTGTCCAACAGCTTGTTGGACAATTGCGCTAAGGAGAAAATTGATGGGCTGGGAACTCGATGATGTAGAAAAACCGTTCGTCACCCAACTGCAAGGCTTGGGCTGGACGTATCTCGAAGGCTGTATTGATGACCCGTACAACACGGGGCGCAGCAGTTTTGCCGAGGTCATACAAGAGGGCGTGTTGCGTCAAAAACTGGCCGAGATCAATTTGCGTGAGGTGGATGGAAAGCGCGTGACGTGGCTGGACGACGAACGGATTTCCGAGGCCGTGGCGGCGATCACACGCATTGCGCGTCCTAAACTAATCGAAGCTAATCAGGTGGCGACCGAGTTGCTGCTGTTGTCGGTCACCGAGCAGCCCGCCGAAGCCACGGCGCTGATCCTGACGGAAGAGGGCTAGTTATGGAAGTCGATGTCATTTCCCTGTTTGAACCCGAATGCGGTGCGTGCGAGATCCAACTCGTCAGCGCCGTGCTGCAGTCCGCCCGTTGGGGCGACGGCCCGATGGTCGAATCTTTCGAGCAAGCCTTCGCCGGCTGGGTCGGACGCAAGCACGCCGTGGCGGTGGGCAGTGGCACGCTGGGCACTTGGATCGCCTTGCGGGCGCTGGGCATTGGCCCGGGCGACGAGGTGATCTGCACTTCGCACACCTGGCACCAGGTGGCGCAGGCCATCACACTGGCGGGCGCCACGCCGGTGTTTGCCGACATCAACTACTGGACGGGCAGCCTGAGCCCTGAAAAGGCTGCGCTCAAGATCACGCCTAAAACCCGCGCCATGCTGGCCGGCAACACCAATGGCCACCCCGCCGCCTGGGAGCCGTTGCGCGCGCTGGCGCAAGCCCATGGTCTGGTGCTGATCGAGGACAGCACCGAGGCATTGGGCTCGCGCTACAAGGGCCAGACCGTGGGCACGTTTCGGCGATGTGTCATCTGGAACCTGATAATGACGCCACCTTCTTCAGGAAATGTGACCACTTCATCATTTTTCTGGAGAATGAGTTTATAAAGTAACTTGCCGGCAGGCGGTTGATGTGGAAGCGAAGCAAACAACTTTCCATCTTGTTTGACCATCTCAAAAGAAGTCCATTCATCGTTAGTCTTATATCTTTTCCATAAAAGCTCACCGCAAATAGTTTCATCATCAACTTTAATTTCAATAGGATGGTCACCTTCACCACCGTGTGTTCTGTCAAGTTTGTACTCAACTAATTTATCCCCCAGATAAACCTCGCCAGAGATTGGATATGTTGGACCGGTTATTCGCTGGTATGCTGCTGTAACTATTGTAAGAACAAAGGCAATTAACCATAGCCAGAAGTTTTTTTTCATAGAGGAAATTTTGCGAGAATTATTTTAGAATTTTTGTAAGTGAAAGATAAAAATTAAAATCTTACACTAAAACCAAGCGTAGGAATTATCGGAAGCATTGTTGTGGTTTCTCTTCCCAGTGTGATATCATCATTTACATAATAATCATAACCAATTACGTTCGAACGATTGTAGAGGTTTATTACATCAATATAGAATACCCAATCAAGGTTCCACCAGTCTGCAAAAGCATTTATTCGGAAATCCAGCCTGTGATAAATTGGTTTGCGTGAGTTCAATTTTCTATCTGCAAAATCAATATCAAATATTACAGGATTTTCACCACTGTTATTAAGATTTCTCGTAGCTATAACCGGCGTTTCGGGAATCCCATCAAGGTCCTGATCTTCTAAAATTATTCTTGGTTTTACGCCAGCGGGTTGACTTATCGGGAATCCGGAACCGTACTGCCATCTTACACCAAGCTCTAACCAGCTATTTAGCTGATAGTTCAAAACGAAATTTAAAGTATGCCTTTGATCGAAATTGAAAGGATATTTTATTCCATCTTCATACCTGTTCGCGTAGGCCAACGCATATGAGACCCAGCCTGAAAATCTGCTTTCGTAAAATGAACTTTTTTTAGAAAGGAAGAATTCAAATCCATAAGCTTCACCGAATGAACCATTAATTGGAATCTGTGATAAGGAATCACCACTGAATGTTGCAGGGAGTGTCCAGCCGGATATAAATCTTGGATCTTTGCCTGGAATTGGTTCTGTATAAAACCTGTTGCCCTGAAATTTTTGTGGAATGTATAAATTATCAAAATCTTTGTAATATCCTTCAACGCGTACGCTCCATTCACCAGTCAACCATCTTTCAACACCCAAAACATAGTGAGTTGCTTTCTCTGCAATCAGCGATGAAGTATATATATCTGAAAGGTCGTACAAGATTCCCTGGTCTCGGAGTTTTTCATAGCCGGGGGACTGGTAGTATATTCCCCAAACTGCTCGCAATGTAGTAAGCTCATCGAAAGCATATGATAAAGAAAGACGGGGCGCAATGTACGCTTTATCCAGAATGTTGTAGTAATCCATCCTCAAGCTTGGTTGAATTGTAAATCTTTCTGTTACCCTAAAATTATCCTGTAAATATGCACGATAGCGGTTATAATTTTGTACATCTTTCAGATCATTAAGTGCTGATCTGAATTGAGGATTTGAATTAAGAATTGCTTTTAACTGATCATCAAGATTAAAAGTAAAATTAATTGTGGTCTGCATAAAATCTGCACCCACTCCTGCTTCAAGAATATGCTCTTTAAGGATATAAGTAAACTTATCATCAACAGAATATTTTCTGTAAATAAAATCACCACCGAAAGAAAATCTTAAAAGGTACGGAGCTAATGTATCCGGAATTGTATTTTCAAAAGCATTACGGTTTAATGAAGGATCAAGTATCTGCGAGTTAAAATCTGTTGTGCCGTTATTTCTGTACCACGATACTACAACTTTATTTAACACCTTTTCGTTAGGAGCAAAATGCCATGCGGCAGAGACAAGATCGTTGTTTGTAATATTAAAAACTCCAACGCTATCAGGTGTTTCTCTGTTTTTTCCGCTTACAACATTCACAGCGTCTCTGGATAAAATTCCGTTAAACAAAAACTTATGACCGTCATAAGGACCAACAACAACCTTTCCCTGGAAATCATAAAAGTTTGGGAAGGTAGTGTTATCATCGACAAGTCCAGCGTTTTTTACAAATGGTTCAATAATTAGATCGTAATATGTCCGTCTTGTATTAAATAACCAGCTACCTCTCAGATTAAAAGGATTTTTTCCCTCTAATACAATATTCGCATCAACAATCGAAAGGTTTACTTTACCGCTTAAGGCTTTTACTGTAGATCCTTCCTTATTAGTAACATCAAGCACCGCTGAAAGCCTGTCACCATATTTTGCAGGAAATCCTCCCGATATCAGGTTTACACTTTCCACTGCATCAGGATTAAACATACTAACAACACCATACAGCCTGTATGGATTAAAGACTTCAACATCATCAAGAATAATTAGATTCTGATCAGGTCCGCTACCCCTTACAACAAGCTGGGAAGAAAAATCATTCGGTGCCAAAACACCCGGAAGAGATTGGAGTGTTCTGAAAACATCTTCCGCTGCACCGGGAAGAGTTTTAGCGTCTCTGGGATTAAGATCAATAAGACTTGTCCTCGTATCTCTTTGATCCTGAACCTGAAAATCTGTTACCTCCACACTTTGCAGTTCGATTGCTTTGCTTTCCAATTCAACATTCAATTCAGTAATCTTATTTGCTTCAATTTCAATATCATAAGTCTCCGATTCGTATCCTATTACACTAAACCTGACTTCATAACTACCCTCAGTGATACCGGTAATTTCATATGTGCCGTCAAGCTCACTCGCTGTACCAAAATTTGTATCAAGTATAATAATATTCACAGAAGGGATAGGCGAGGAATTATCTGTGATTTTTCCCTTTAGTATTCCTGTTTGTGCGAAAGAAAACCCGGTTAAAAGAAAAAGAAATATGTAAAAAAATGATTTCATCAATTTATAGTTAATGATTGCAGAATTAATTAACTATAACAAAAGAAAGTATTAAATAATTCCTGAAAATGAAATCTTCTAATCGAGATAGAGAGAGAAGAACCCGGAGTAAAGCCCGATGTAAATTTCGCTGAAATTTTTACCTGTAGTATGAAGTGTGATATTATATCTGTACCGTGCATAAAACGTAAAAGTATCCTTTATTGTAAACAAACCAACAGAGATTTCAGGGCTTATACCCTGATTAGAGTTAAAATTAGTATACAAACTTACACCCGGAGCAATATATTCGGTGTGAGGCAGCTCAATAATTTTTTTGTATCCGGCTCTAAGATAATTCCGGTTTACAGCATTAAATATATAGGAGTATTCAAGGGATAAGTATCCCGAGGGATAATTCAGACTTCTGGAACGAAATGAAATAATAGGAATTTCCTTTGTCAAGCTGAAGTAGCTTGTATGTCCATCAGAAACATAGCTGGGATATGGTAAAAGAAAAATTGCAGAGCCAAATAAGCACAAAGTAAAAAAATCCGAACCTGATTTTATTTGTGGCTCAAATGGTAAATCGAAATCAAATTTTTCACTTGTGTAAATTTCGCCTGATTCAGTTTCTGAAATAAGGACAAAGTATACAATTTTTCCTTTAAAGGATAGATTACTTAAATCAATTTCTTTTTTATGAAGATCAGCTGGTTCGGTAGAAACATCAAATTCATATTCATCGTCGAGGATTACCTTTGTTTTACATGAATCGCTCGTGTAAAAAGATAATTTGAAGGTATAGGGTATCTGACTTGTGGAGTAAGCATCAATCAAATAAACTTCTATTGAATCGGATTGACCGATAAGTCTTTCCGATGTAAATAGAACCAGAAGTAAGAGCAAAGTGTTTTTAAAATTCATTGACAATCCGAAGTGAAATAATTTTGTTTCTAAATTTAGTTAAAATGTAATTTATTTGAGTGTATATTGAACGTCAGCAATCAAATCCTCAATATCTTCAATACCAACAGAAAATCTAACTAGGTATCAATTGCTTATTGCAGCTACCGGTCTGAACTGAGTCCGCACAATTGGCACACCAAAGACCAAAACCTCAGCAGGATACCCACCATCCATCGGCAGCAATGCCAATTTCTTCAGTTGCAAAGGAGTGCTTCATGACCACCATCAACACAAACGTCAATTCGCTCAACGCCCAGCGCAACCTCGCTGGCACCGCGAATTCACTTGCCACTTCAATGAGTCGTCTGTCCTCTGGCTTGCGTGTAAACAGCGCCAAAGACGACGCCGCAGGTCTGTCCATTGCCGAGCGCATGAACACACAGACCCGTGGCAGTGAATGTGGCCATTCGCAACTCCAACGACGCGATTTCATTGGCTCAAACTGCCGAAGGCGCGCTAGGGGCCATCTCCAACAACCTCCAACGCGTGCGTGAACTCGCGGTTCGAGGCGGAACGGCACCAACACATCGGCCGATATCGCATCACTGGATGCCGAGTACACGCTGCTGGCGGCAGAGAATGCCCGCGTGGCCGCTGGCACCACGTTCAACGGAAAAGCAGTGATCTCTGCTGCCTCATTTTCCTTTCAGGTTGGCGCCAACAGCACAAGTAACGATGT
>CAWBCB010000065.1:0-14921 GCA_963787095.1 uncultured Cytophagales bacterium
AGAATCTGGGGCCTAACATTAATAGCAGTGGCTGGGACTCACATCCCTCCCTCTCGCATGGTGGCGATACATTGTTCTTTGCCTCTAATCGGGCTGGAACGTTTGGATTGTCAGATATATATTTTGCAGTCAGAAACTCCAAAGGAGAATGGCAAAAAGCACTTAATGCGGGACCTATTATTAACACCGTACAAAGCGAAGTAAGTCCCTTTTTCCATCACACATTTAATGTTTTGTATTTTAGTTCTAATGGTCATCCATTAAACTTTGGCGAGTTTGATATTTATAAATCGTACCGCTATAAAAATAATTGGAGCGAACCCTTAAACACAGGGCCATTAGTAAATGGGGGTGGTAGCGAATACTATTTCACAATCGATTCACAATCAAAAGATCTTTATTATGCCCGATCGGTAGAAGAAGACATTAAGAATCTGGATTTGTATTCCTTTCCGGTACCTATGGAAGCGCAACCGGAAGCTGTCACACGTTTAAAAGGAAGTTTGAAAGATCCACAAGGAAAATCAGTAAAAGGAATTGTTTCGGTAATTGATTTGGATGAAGGGGTTGAAGTAGCACCAAAATTTATTCGGGAGGACGGTACATTTGATTTTAACTTAATTAATAAACGTAACTATCTGTTGATTATTCAGGGCGATGATTTTTTTAGGATCGAAGAATTATTTTTTCTGGATGGGGAAATGGAAATCAACAAAGTTGCCGAACCGATAGAAAGTAAAATTGCATTTCAATCCTTGGAGTTTGAAAATGGCAAAGCCAATATTTTGCCAGAGATGCATTCAGATTTAGATAAGATTGCCAACTTCTTAATTGACCATCCGTCTTACAAATTAAAAATTTCAGGACATACGGATTCTGCAGGAAAAGAGGAGGCCAATCTTAGACTTTCGCAAGCCCGCGCTGATGCCATCAAGCAGTATCTGGTTACTCAGTTTCAGATAAAACCAGACCGTGTTACAGCAATCGGCTTCGGAAGTTCAAAACCAATTGTACAAGAAGTGACTGACGAACATAAGCAACTCAATCGCAGGGTAGAGTTTGAAATCCTTAAAGAGCAATAAGCTTTATTTTGGTTCTTGGACTAGACTGGTATATACTTCTTAAACCAGCTTTGAATGGTCATCTGCATGACCCCAAAGAATGCCTCTTTAAAAATTCCGGGCGACATTTTACTTTGGCCGCGTGTGCGATCTGTAAAAACAATAGGCACTTCATTCAGCCGGAAGCCATATTTCCAGGTTAGAAATTTCATTTCAATCTGGAAGGCGTAACCTACAAACTTGATGTTATCTAATGGGATTGTTTCTAACACTTTTCTGCGATAACAAACAAAGCCTGCTGTCGTATCATGTACAGGTATACCGGTAATAATCTGCACATACTTACTGGCAAAAAAAGAAAGGAGCACTCGGCCCATCGGCCAGTTTACTACATTAACACCTGTGGCATAGCGCGAACCGATCGACAAATCATGACCCCATTCGGCACAATGCAAATACAAACTAATTAAATCCTTTGGGTTGTGCGAAAAGTCTGCATCCATCTGAAGTACGTATTCATACCCTTGCTTCAAAGCAAACTTAAACCCTTCAATGTAAGCAGTACCAAGGCCCTGTTTACCTGGGCGTTGCAATAAGTGCAATCGAGTTCCTTGATCACTATTGTAATTTTTCTGAAGATCCTTCACGAGTATATCCGTACCATCCGGTGAATTATCGTCAACGATTAGTACATCAAAATCCTTAGCCAGGGAAAATACCGAATCGATGATCAGAGTGATATTCTCCTTTTCATTATAAGTAGGTATAATGACTAACGCGTTATTCAAAATGCCTGTTGGTTAAAGTCTGAACAGAATTTCAGTGGGAACAAATCTAAATAAAAGAGCGTGCGAAACAATCTTTGAAAAGATGAACTTTCCAAAAATTAGACTATCGCTTAGTTTCCTTTGACGGAATACTTTATCATTGAACCTGAAAAGCTGAAATTTCACAAGAAAACTTACAACCAACCGATGAACAAGTGCGTGTTTTTAGATCGTGACGGAGTACTAAATAAGGATAATCCAAACTATACCTACCAGGTAGAAGCCTTTGAAATTTTGCCCGGTGTGCTTGACGCGATCCGCGAACTAAAGCAGGCTGGATATTTATTAGTGGTTGTCACTAATCAGTCGGGAATAGCGCAGGGAATTTACACTCAAACACAAATGGAAGCCTGCCATGCATACCTCCAAAAAATGTGTGGCAACCGGATTGATCATTTTTATTTCTGCCCACATCACCCAACAGTGACAGCCTCACTGGCGCGCAAACCGGGCACACTCATGTTTGAAAAAGCGATTGCTCGTTTTTCAATTGACACAACCAAGAGTTGGATGATTGGTGACCGGGGACGCGATCTTATTCCGGCAAAACAATTGGGGATTCGTACCATACAAATTGGTGATGAAATTGAAGAACACGAAAAAGCGGAGCATCAGGTAGAAGGTTTGATGCAAGCGGCTGAAATAATAGTAAATAATTAACCGTTGGACTTACGCAAAAGCATGGTGTCAAGACACCTTTGAGGTGTCAGACACCTCAGCCATAAACTTGGGCTGATTTTTGTATTTGTGCATTCCCGGTCATTCTTAATTATCTTTACATCAAATAATCTGTTACTATGAAAACGTTATTGAGCTTTCTTTTACTCGCGTTTGGCTTCACAACACAAGCACAAACTTTTGAAGGTACTCTTCACTGGTCCATAAAATCGGAAATAACCGATCCAAAAATGAAAGCGCAAGTGGAAAAAGCTCAAAAGCAAATGAGCGATCCGGCAAATCAGGCTAAAATGAAACAGATGCAAGAACAGATGAATAGTCCGCAGATGAAAGCTATGATGGAATCAAATCCACAAATGAAAGCACAGATGGAAAGTGCATTGAAAATGATGCAAGGTGGCGATATGAGTTCAATGATACCCAAGAGTATGACTGTAAAAGTAAAAGGAAACAATTCGATTTCTAAAATGGACGGGGGCATGATAGCTGCTGAAGTGCTATACCTGGGAGACAAACAACAATCATATTTATTAGATCGGGAAGCAAAAACGTATATCGTAACTTCTGATGATGAGCCTGAGAAAACATCATCAAAACCGGTAGTTACTAGGACAAGTGAAACTACGAAAATATTAAATCATACGTGTACCAAATACATTGTGGAAGTAACAGAGCGTGGCGCAACAGTACATCAAATTTTTTGGACGACTACAGAAATTAAAGGCTTGGATTTGAAGAGTCTTTCGAAGCAGGGACTAGGTAAAGGAAGTAACTCTCTCTATTACGAAGGTATTGAAGGAACACCTCTTAAAATGGAATTGACAACCCCTCAAATGATGATGGTGATGGAAGCTACCGAAATAAAAAAGGAATCGCTGCCTGCTTCCGATTTTGTTATTCCTGCCGGTTTTACTGAAACAAAAGGTTTGGGAAAGTATTAAAGCTTAGAAAGCTTAGCGATAAAATTATTTGACAAGAAACATTTTACTGCAAATGCTTCTTGTCAATAAACTCTTTAAAGGTTTTTCGGTAGGTGTCTCCTATCGACAACGAAACTGAACCAACATGTACTTCGTTCTTCTGCACTACATCAATGGCACTGAGAGCTACGATGTACGAATTATGAATGCGAATAAATTTATCGGCAGGCAATTGCTCCTCTAATGTTTTAAGCCGTTGCAACGTAACAATCTTTTGGGTTTTGGTGTGAATGGTAACATAATCCTTCAAGCCCTCCACATATAAAATCTCATCTAACTTCACCTTCACCAACTTGGTGCCATCCTTAACAAAAACAAATGGAGCAGTTGATGATGTAGGTTCATTTTGGATAACTACCGGTTTCGATTCCGCTTCTGCGCGTTGCATTACTTTATCCACCGCTTTTAGAAACCGCTCAAACGTAACGGGCTTCAACAAATAGTCGGCAACATCCAATTCATAACCCTCCAATGCATAATCAGAATAGGCGGTGGTGAGAATGATGAATGGTTTTTTGGTAAGAACTTTTAATAGTGAGATTCCTGTTAGCTCCGGCATTTGTATATCCAGAAAAAGCACATCCACCGAAAGAGTGCGAAGCGCTTCCAACGCCTCCAACGGATTTGAAAATGCCTGAACTAAATTAAGCGAAGGTACTTTCTTCACGTAATCGATCATCAGGTTGCGAGCCAAGGGCTCATCTTCAATTATAACACAATTCAGTTTCAACGTAAGGTAAGCGTCAATTGTACGAAATATACATCCTTTTTATCTTCGCTGATGAGTTGATATTTGCCCGGGTAACTTAACTCCAATCTGCGGGCTACATTTTGCAAACCAATCCCCGATTTCTCGTGTACGTCAGTTTTTTCAGGTTTGCTATTCTCAACTGTGTAAATACATTCATTGTCTGCTATCTGAATGGATACATTAACCCAGGCCTTTGGATTGCTGTTATTAACTCCATGCTTAAAAGCATTTTCTAAAAAAGTAATAAAGATCAATGGAGTGATCCATTTATTTTCAATCTCTCCTTTCAGTTCAAAATTAATTGGGATCTGATCATTCAACCTCAATCGCTCAAGGCTAATGTAATTTTTCATGTACTCAATCTCCTTGCTCAACAACACTTTAGGATGGTTTGAGTCGTAGATCATATACCTCATCATCTGCGAAAGCTTAGAAATTACCTCAGTAGTGTTATCGGACTTGGTATAGGCCAGGTAATAAAGATTGTTTAGTGTATTAAATAAAAAGTGTGGATTGATCTGAGCTTTCAAAAAATTCAGTTCGGCTGCTAATTTTTCATGTTCAATTTCCTTTCTTCTGGCTTCCAACTCAAACCAATCTTCAGCAAAGCGAAGCATGCCTACAAAAATTACAATAAACAAATTGCTGGTAACTACCTGAACAATGAATCGCATGCTAAATAAATAACCTTCACGATTTGCGCTTACGTTTAGCACCTCGCGCTCTAAATAAATACGCAAAGAGATGATAATGGTGAAAAAAACAAGAAACTGAATCACATACTTCCACTTGTTGGCTTTTGCCAGAATTCGAGGCAAAAAAGTAAAGTAATTAGCATATGAGAGAAGGGCAGCAAAAAATACTTGTGTTGAGACAATGGTTAGCACCCTCCCCCAATCAACAATATCACGGCCCTTCTGAAAGGAGGAAACCTGATAAAACAAAACAGAAAGATACACGCACCAAAAGGAGACATGTAGGAGAATAACTTTAGTACGTTGCGAAGTGGAACTCATGATGAAAGGCAAAAGTATAAGATGCGCGGTAATACAAAATAGAATTTTACTCTTTTCCGACACATCAGGTTCAATACTCGACCTATCGCCCACAATGGCCTATAAAGGTGTTTGATTGACTTTATTACCCGATTGTCGATTATTTGGGGTGATGCATATAATATGTTTCACCAGTCCGAACAATTGGATTTCTTTTGCAGTTAAATAGGCAGTAATCATAAAAATTCGAACATATAAGCACTCTATCCATTACTACTCGATGAAAAAAATCTACCTCTCTCTTATCTTTAGTGTGGCCACCCTGGTGGCTGTGGCGCAAGGAAATGGTAAAGTTTCAGGCACCGTCATGGAAGCCGAAAACAGCAATCCTGTTGAATTTGCAACCATAGCGATCAACGACCCTATTACCAAAAAACCTATTGATGGAACTATTGCCGATGGCAAGGGTAAGTTTGCAGTGAAAGGCATAGCCAACGGTAAATATATTGTAGCTATTTCATTCATTGGCTTTGAAACCGTAAGGCGTGAAATAGAAATTACAGACAAAACCTGGGACGTTGACCTAGGCACTGTTTTACTTAGTTCATCTACCGAAGTATTGGAAGCTGTAACCGTAGAAGGACAAAAATCGCTTATTGAAGAGAAAGTAGATCGCATGATCTACAATGCTGAGAATGATAACACTGCCAAGGGTGGCGATGCATCGGATGTGCTAAAGCGCGTTCCTCTTTTAACAGTAGATTTAGATGGTAATGTTTCCATCCGCGGAAGCCAAAACATAAGAGTGTTAATTAACAACAGACCATCCACCATTACAGCAGGTAGTGTAGCCGATGCCTTAAAGCAAATTCCTGCAGACGAAATTAAATCGGTAGAAGTAATCACTTCACCATCTTCTAAGTATGATGCAGAGGGGACAACAGGAATCATCAACATCATTACAAAAAAGAATGTGCTTGAAGGGGCAACTTTAAACGTAAATGGAAGTGTGGGTAACCGGGGATCGAACTTAGGATTACGTGGTGGTTACAAAAAAGGCAAGCTTGGTCTTTCTGTTGGTGGCTGGGGCCGATTTGGTTATAATACCTTAGGAAGTTTTGAAAACTCTCAGGGGCAGGTGAACACAGATAAAATAACAATTCAGAGCGCAGACACACGAAGTAACAACTTGCGAGCTAACTACTCCTTCGGAATCGATTATGATTTTAATCCAAAGAATTTTATTACGTCTTCAATTCGATTGGGAGCTCGGGGTGGCAAAGATTACCAGGACAATTTAACTTCAGCTTCCTACCTAAATAATGTTTTACAAAGTCAGACGAACCAAAATGTAGTAACAAACAACAGGTCCAATTCTATTGATATGAATCTCAACTTTACTCATCTATATGAAAAGAAAGATAGGGAGCTAAGTGTTCTTGGGCTTTATAGTATTGACGATGGTATTAATGATTTTGAAAACATAACTTTTGATACAACAAACTTTTCATCCATTAAACGGACAAAAAACAACAACGATAGTTACAATGAAGAATATGCACTTCAGGTAGATTATCAAACTCCCATTTCAAGTAATCAATTATTTGAAGTGGGTGGTAAACAAACCATGCGCAAAGCGTTAAGCACATATAAATATTTTAACGCTTTTGGTGAAGACCCCTATCAGCAAAACATTGATGATAGGTTAACAAATATTTTCAACTACACGCAAAGTGTAAGTGCAGGGTACCTTTCCTATACCCTCAATCTTAAAAAATATGCCTTCAAAGCAGGTGGCCGTTATGAGTACACTACCATTGGAGCCAACTTTAAAGATGAGCAGGATATTAAAATTCCTTCCTACGGAATTTTTGTACCATCTGTTAACCTTTCAAGAAAACTAAATAACAACAATATGATAAAGGCTGCTTTCAATCGCAGAATTCAACGGCCTTCTATCCGGTATCTAAACCCTAACGTACAAGCGTCAAATCCATTAAACTATTCGGTAGGAAATCCATCGCTTGATCCTGAATACACTAATAACTATGAGTTGGGATACAGCACCTATATGAAAGGATTAGGCTTAAACTTTACAGGTTTTGTAAGGAATAGTAATAACTCCATACAACGAGTGAGCAATCGGGTTAACAATAGTGACACCTTAAGGACTACTTATGAAAATATTGGAATAGAAAGTTCCTATGGAACCAGCATTAATGCAAATATTTCTATTGGCGAAAAAATAACTTTTAATGGCGGTCCAGAAATTTATTATGCGACACTTTCAGATGGTGCTGGTCAAAAAAATGATGGCTGGGTTATAAGTGGCCGATTATTTGGAAGCTACAATGTTACTAAAGAGTGGAGTCTTCAGTTCTTTAGTTTTTTCCGTGGCCGCAATGTACTGCTTCAAGGATTTCAGGGTGGCTTCGGAGTGTATTCCCTTGGCCTTAATAAAAACCTACCCAACAAACGTGGTAGTATAGGTTTTGGAGCTGAAAACTTTTTCGGACAAACAATTACAATAAAGAGTCAGACTGAAACAAATGGATTTGTTCAAAGTAGCACATCCATCCGTCAAAATCTAAACTTTAAAGTCAACGTAAACTTGCGGTTCGGAAAAATTGAAGGCGCTAATAACAGCCGGGGAACAAGCTCACGCAGAAGTCGTAAATCAATTTCTAGTGACGACTTGAAACAAGGTGGCGATGGTGGTGGTGGATTTGATGGTGCTGGTCAAGAGCAAGGTGGACAACCGGCTAGTGGATTTACAGGCACACAAGGTGGACAGCGTCCTGCTGCCGCTGCAGTACCCGCGATTGTATCGGATCCTACTGCAGTAGTAGATGCAGCTGGTACTTGGGCTTATTCAATTGAATCTCCGCAAGGAGCTAATGGTGGAACAGTGAAAATAGTTAAAGAAGGGGATGCCTATTCCGGCACAATCATTAACAGCCGTATGCAAAAAGAAACCCCTCTTAAAGATGTAAAAATGAATGGAAATGAGTTGAGCTTTAGTTACGAAGCCAGCTTTGGACCTAATACAAATACAGTAACTGTGAAAGGAGTTATAACAGGCGATGCTTTTGCGGGAGCCATGACGGTTGGTCAGTTCGGTTCATTCCCGATGACAGCCAAGCGTGGTGAATAAAAAGGGTATAGGGTGTAAGTTGTTGGGTAAATGCCGGCTCGGGGGAGTCGGCATTTTTTTATTATTGAATGTCGCTATTTCTTTAATTCCGAACTCAATTTCCTTGCCTCGTTAATAACCGTAGCCGGGTAATTTGATAATTCTAATATTTTTATAGCATTACGGGTGGTTAACTGACCTTCTTTAATCTTATGATCAAAGTGAAGCTGATCGTCTTCAATCGTCTCCGTAAAGTGATACAAGTCATACTCGTCCTTTAGCATGTCTGATAACTCAATATCATGCGTGGAAGCAATCACCAGGTTGTTTCCCTGATTGAGGTAGGATAATATCGCTTTCGCGGAAGCAATGCGCTCAACCGTATTGGTTCCTTTAAATACCTCATCAAGAATAAATAGATTTTGCGTCTGTGAATCTGCTTCGTCCATTAACGATTTTATACTACGAACCTCTTCAAAATAATAACTCATTCCTTCAAACAAATTATCGTTAATACGAATGGATGTAAACTGCCTTACAAATGGCACCTTAAACTCATCTGCAAAACAGGTGTTGATAGTTTGAGCCAATATTGAATTGATGGCGACCGTCCTTAAAAAAGTTGACTTGCCAGACATATTCGATCCTGTGATTAAAATGCCTTTGCCATTTAGTGAAAGATCATTCTTCACACAATCGATTATCAGGGGATGGTACGCACCACGTACTACAAATTCCTTTTGATTACTTGTTGGATGAGGCTTACAGGTTGTTAATGATCCGGCACGAAGTGCAGCAACCGATAGGGCCAAATCAAGTTCACCTACATAAGTAAATAACGACAGAATTGCTTCCCGCTTGTTCTTCAATTCCTTTGTCAGATGAAAGAGCATAAACACTTCCACCAATAAGAAAGCCTTGAGCAATTCTACAAGATATAATCCCAATTGAGCCAAATCGTCTTTTATACCACCATCCCCATCTAAACTCAACACTTTCATCTTCCACTGAAGTGGTTGTAGTAACGATGCACTTGCTGCCACATTCGAATCGGAAAATAAACTGGGTGATTTTGTCAGATTCTCAGAAACATCAACCAGCACACTTAATTGAGGGAGTGATTTTACAAACTGAAGCGTATTGGTTTTATTCCAATAATGTACCAACATATTACCCGTTATCGGGATAACAACAAAGATGAGGAGCACTGGATACTTAATGGAAAGCAGCAGCAAGACTGCAATACTTACTATACTTACTTTCAATATCCAATACCAGGTCGGTTTGTCTATTAATTTCTCCTGAAGTAAGGATGAAATGTGATAGGCATTTCGGTGACCAAGTCTTGACAACTCAAGTTGGATTTTTTCTCGCACCTCAGAATCTTGAGTAAATAAATCCGCTCGGGCATTTAGTTTCTCATCTATTTTATCGGTGGGGTTGGTCAGTTTTTTATACAACCATTGCTGGCCAATCCTGGAAACAGTTCTATCTACAAGCGTAAAGAGATTATAAAAATCAATGTCTTCAATAGTTTGATCGGATAAATTATGATATCCTTTCGAATCTTCAATTCTTGAAAACTTACCAATCAGATCGAAATCAAAATCACCTGTTTTAGGTTTTGCCCATTGAAACCTGAGCTCCTCGAGTTTCTTTTTATCACGTGCTTTATTGGAAAACGATAAGGAAAGAACTATAAAGAAGATAACTACAAGACCAATAAAAAGGTAAAGCATATTAGCTGTTAAACTGAGTTGCTAGCATGTACATTAGTAGTTCTTCTCTCAATAATTGCCATCACTTCGCTCCTTCCGCCAACTTTCTCATGGCTCTTACTCGTTCGGGGTCTACCGTGCGGTATTTAAACTCTGAGCCTTCATCTGAACCCATTCCCGCTATGGCCTGATTGCGATATTGCATAACGCTTTCGCGGAAAGCAGTTGCTGAAAAATGAATTTCCGTTGCCTTAGTCGTGCGAACTAATTCCTCTACCGTATTTTCATTTACTCCTGAACCCGGCATAATCGCAATACGACCATTCGCTTTCTCAATTAATTGCGCAATTAAATCAACTCCTTTTAATGCAGTGGTCTGGTGACCCGCTGTAAGGATACGATGGAAGCCTACTTCAATACAATCTTCCAATGCTTCGAATGGGTCACGGGTCATATCAAATGCCCGATGGCACGTAACTTTTAGGGGACGAGCACGGTCAATTAATTCTTTACATCGTTTTTTATCGAGTGTTCCATCTGCATTTAAAATCCCAAACACCACACCATCAACACTTATCTTCTGGCATTGATCGATATCGCGCTTCATGCAATGAAATTCATAATTAGAGTAGTGAAAGTCACCACCCCGTAGGCCGAATCATTACATACACATCCATGTTTACATTTTGCCGCACGGCTTCAATGGTACCGAATGAGGGAGTTGTTCCACCTTCAGCTGGATTATCACACAGCTCAATCCGATCGGCTCCGCCTTCTTGTGCGCGAAGGGCTGACTCAATGTTGTAGACCACGATCTCGATGTTCATTTTTGTTTCTTTAAAATAAAATACTACTGATCATCCAGGTAAACATTAACATTCTTCAACTTCTCTTTAAACAGGTAATCATTAACGTATTGCATTTTTTGAGGATATACTTGAAAGTATCGAACTTCCCTTTGTGATTTCAGATCAACTATCCATACTGAAAGTTCTCTTTTTTCTCTGTAGCAATAATCCCCCACAATTACTAACACATCATTTGAAATCCATATTGCGTCTTCAAAAGCTTCATAAAGTCTTTCTCCAAATAGCGCTGTCTTTGTTTTGGTCTTTAAGTCATAGTAAAATACTCCTGAATTTATTGTGTATAACCCTTGCAACTTTCCTGATTGTGTTTTTTCAAAGTCAATTGATCCACTATAAATATCTAGAATCTTAGATGAATCTTTTGAATAGAATAAATATCCAGATAGTAAATCAAGGTATTCTTTAGTCGGCACTTCCTCAGTTTGCCTACGCCAAAGTTCATTTTGTTCGATCTGAAAGCTATCCAGATTAACTTTTTCAAAAACCGAATCTTGATACGAAAGCCACTTTGGGAAATTATCCTCCAAAATCTGAGCGACTAAAATCCTTGACTGTTCTTCGTATGTATTCTTAGTTCTAACTGTATCGTCATTTACCAAATTGACGTCAGAATATTTTTTTGGATTGGAGCATCCTAAACATACCACTACTAATAAAAGGAAATTCTTCATTGAGATAATGGAGGTGTCAATAGTAGCTCTTTGCCTCAAATAACTTATTCGTCTACTTCCTCACTTTTAACTGCATAGGTAAATCCTTTCTGCAAAGCAAAGGCTCCATACTCGCCATTTTTGCTGAGCGCTAAAAATCCAACTTGTATTTCTTTCGATTTCTTAGGCTGATTTTTTACGATCCTGGCAACCGCTAACTCACAGGCTTGTTGTGGCGAATTTCCTTGACGCATCAGTTCTACTACAAGATGTGAACCTACAATGCGAATTACTTCTTCGCCCACTCCTGTAGATGTTGCGGCTCCAATTTCATTATCTACAAACAAAGCTGCACCAATGATAGGCGAGTCTCCCACCCGACCTTGCATTTTATACGCCATGCCACTGGTGGTGCAGGCTCCTGATAAGTTTTGTTTTCCGTCCAACGCTACAATACCAATTGTATCATGATTTTCAATATTGGCAACAGGTTTATATTGAGCAGTCTTCAACCATTCCTTCCAGGCCTTCTCAGATTCTTTCGTGAGCAAGTTTTTCTTTTTTAAATCCATTGGCCAACGCAAACTTCAAGGCACCCTCGCCTACTAAAAAAACATGCGGGGTTTTTTCCATTACTTTCCGGGCAACCGAAACAGGATGAACAATATGTTCCAAACAAGCAACTGCTCCGCAGTTAGCAAACTCATCCATAATGCAGGAGTCTAATGTTACGCGACCATCACGATCAGGTAATCCACCCAACCCCACCGAACTTTCTTTCGGATCACCTTCCGGAACTCGCGCGCCTGCTTCCACAGCATCCAACGCTCTTCCATTAGTCGAAAGAATTTTCCAGGCCTCTACATTTGCATCCAAACCGAAATTCCAGGTAGATACTACTACGGGTTTCAGGACTTGAGTGGGTTTCTTAAATCCAAACAGCTTTGTTACAGGTGCCAAGGAGGCCAATGTACCGAGTTGAATAAATTTTCTGCGAGATGTCATGAGTTAAAAATTTAATTCAATGGTTAACTAAAAGTCTGTTGTCATCGCGGCCTCCGAGCCGCGATCTTGGTTCTCAAAGACTCATTGAGATTCCGGGTCATCCCGATAATTATCGGGACGGAATGACACTTCAATCTTTATTTGACTTTTAGTTAACCATTGACATGAGTTTATTTATCAATAATTCTGCGTGCAACGCGAAATCGTTTTATATAATAATCGGAATATAAATTTGTTTCCACTACTCCCAACGATGTTGAGGCGTGAATAAATTTCACATTGTCGCGCGCCTTAACATCAGTTACAATCCCCACATGGGTAATGTCACGTCTCTTTTTCCCGGTTGCAAAAAACACAAGATCGCCCGGAATCACGTTTTTAAGTTTTATTTTTTCTCCCAATAAAGCTTGATCATCTGTGGTGCGGGGCAATTCCAGATTAATTGCTCGGTAGGCATTGCTGGTAAGTCCGGAACAATCCATGCCAGCACGAGTAGTGCCACCCCATTTATAAGGAGTTCCAGTAAAGGCACGAGCGGCTTGAATGACTTCTTTCACCTGCTCTTCACGCACACGGGCTTTTCGTGCAGATGCACAGGAACCAAACAAAATTAAAATGAGAACAAAAACCGAAAGCCTTTGAATGGTTATTTGTTTATTTTTGTGACTTGTTTTTAAATCCATAAGCAGCACCCTCAAAGTTACAGTATTGATGGCACACGTTAAAGAAAGTGAAGCACCGATTACTACCCTGACTGAAAATATCATTAGCCAATTTCAAGCCATTGTTGGCAAGGAACATGTCCTTATTACTGAAGATCAGCGCACAGAATATGGTCATGACAAAACTGAAGACTATCAATTTCTTCCTGACTTGGTTATTAAACCCGGTACCACTAACGAAGTAAGTGAGATCTTAATTTTATGTAACGAACATAAAATTCCAACCACTCCGCGCGGTGCAGGCACAGGATTAAGTGGTGGTGCCTTGCCGATTCATCAAGGTGTTGTTATTTCAATGGAGCGTTTCAATAAAATTTTGAACATTGATGAATTAAATCTTCAGGCCACCGTTGAACCAGGTGTGATCACGGAAGTATTTCAAAATGCAGTAAAAGAAAAAGGACTATTCTACCCACCAGATCCAGCCAGTCGGGGTTCTTGTTTTTTAGGAGGAAACCTCGCAAATAATTCCGGTGGCCCGAAGGCAGTAAAGTATGGCGTAACTCGGGATTACGTGATTAACATGGAAGTGGTGTTGCCTACCGGAGAAATTATCTGGACTGCAGCCAACGTGTTAAAGAATTCAACCGGCTACAACCTCACTCAATTGATGTGTGGCAGTGAAGGCACGTTGGGCATTATCACTAAAATAGTTTTCAAACTTCGAGGGCTTCCTCAAAAAAATGTACTGTTGTTAATTCCTTTTGTAACCAATGAAGAAGCCTGTAAAGCAATTGCTGCCATTTTTGTAGCTGGCCTTACTCCTTCCGGGATGGAATTTTTTGAACGGGAAGCTGCTGCAAGAACATTTGAGTATTGTGAAAAAGTATTGAATAGCCCGGTAACCACAAAGTTAGATGAAGGAATGGATGCCTTTGTTCTATGTGAGTTAGATGGCAACGATGAAGAGGTACTAATGCGTGATGCCGAACGCGTAATGACGGTGGTGGAGAAATTTCAAAGTGGCGAAGTTCTCTTCGCGGAAAGCAGTGCGCAAAAAGATGAGCTTTGGAAGGTGCGCAAGAATATTTCACCTGCCGTTAACTGGTATACACTTACAAAATCGGATGATGTAGTGGTGCCACGCAGCAACCTTCCCAAGCTGATTAAAGGAATAAAAGAAATTGGGAAGCAATATGGCTTCAATACGGTTTGCTTTGGCCACTTGGGTGATGGCAATTTGCACGTAAATATTCTGAAAGAAAATATCAGCGAAGAAGATTGGGAAACCAAAATACCTGACGGCATTGGTGAGATTTTCAAATTAACAGTTAGCCTTGGCGGAACGCTTTCAGGTGAACATGGGATAGGAATAGCTAAGCGTCCGTACATGCCCATCGCCATGAGCGAAGTAAATCTGAATCTGATGCGAGGGATTAAAAAAGTATTTGATCCAAATGGAATCTTAAATCCCGGAAAAATATTTTAATGAAAAAGCCACAGATTCACTGATTTTATCATCTGTAAATCTGTGGCTAACATTATCCCTTATTGCTTAAACGAACGAAGTGTTCCGAAGTAGTAATAACGTA
>CAWBCB010000066.1:0-125710 GCA_963787095.1 uncultured Cytophagales bacterium
GGCCCGATGCCGGCGAGGGGCCGCCCGGGTTGCCGTCGTAGAGGCAGATCGTGGTGCCGCCCAGCAGGGCGCCGACCTGCAGATTCCACATGATCCAGCCGGTGCTGCTGAACCAGTGGAATCGCTCGCCGGTCTCGACCGTGGGGCCGATGTCGTTGTGCAGCACCGCGCCCTTGAGCATCTCGAGCACGATGCCGCCCTGGCTGTGCACGATGGGCTTGGGCAGGCCGGTGGTGCCGCTGGAATAGACGATCCACAGCGGGTGCTCGAAGGGCAGCCAGGCGGGTTGGCCGTCTTGCGCGCCCTGCCCGGGGTCGTCGCGCACCCAATCGGCGAAGCCGTGCGCGACCCGGCCTGGTGCTTCAAAGTCGGCGACCCGCTGCGTTGGGTCGAGCGCAGCCAGGAGCACCAGGTGCTGGACGGATGGCAAGTGGCCCAGCACCTCGTGCAGCACGGCGCGGCGGTCGTGCGCCACGCCGCCCCAGACCTGCCCGTCCACCGCCACCAGCACCTTGGGCGCAATCTGGCGGAAGCGGTCGAGCACGGCCACCGGCCCCATGTCGGGCGAACACACGCTCCAGATGGCACCGACGCTGGCGCAGGCCAGAAAGGCCACCGCCGTTTGCGGCGTGTTGGCCATGTAGGCACAGACACGGTCGCCCGGCACCACGCCAGCGGCGCGCAGCTGTGCGGCGAAAGCGCCCACCTGTTGCCGCAACTCGGGCCAGCTCATTTCTTTCGGCGCATCACCGCGCGCCGCGCCCGCTTCGTTCTGGAACACGATCGCCGGGTGGCCCGCCTGGTGTGCCGCGTCGGCATGGCGCAGCACCTGCTGCGTGAAGTTGAGTTGCGCGCCCGGAAACCAGCGTGCACCCGGCATCACCGGGTTCTCCAGCACACAGCGGTAGGGTGTGGGCGACTCGATCTGGAACCAGTCCCAGATCGAAGCCCAGAACGCCGGCAGGTCGCTCGTGCTCCAGCGCCACAGCGCGTCATAACCGTTGAAGTGCAGGCCGCGTTCGCGCGCCAACCAATCCTGGTACAGGGTGATGCGGGGCGTCTTCGTCATGCCGGCTTTTCTCCAGGATCCACAAAACGCCAGATGTCGCGCATGAAGGGGTGGCGCCAGTAGCCCTCGGTCCAGGGTTGCACCAGGTCGAGCAGCACGTTGTGCAGGTGCACCTTGAAGGGCATGTAGGCGACGAGCATGTCCTTGGCCTGGCGCATCGCTGCGTCGCGCTCGGGTCCGTCGGGCAGCGCGCGCTGGCGCTCGAAGAGGCGGTCAAAGGCCGGCAGGCTGAAGCGCGGGTCGTTGGCTTCGCTGGCGTTGGGCCCATAGGCGATGCCGAGAAAGAAACCGCCGTCGGGCGAAGCCGCCGACCAGCTGTAGCCCCACATCATCAGCGTGCCGGCGCGGCTCTTCTTGAGCAGCTCGGGCCAGGTCGAGACCTCGAACTCCATCTTCAGCCCCACCGCGTCCATGCTGCGCCGCCAGACCTCGTTGCTGCGCCGGTCCTGCTGGCTGGATTGGGTGGCCATGCGCAGCAGCAGCGGCTTGCCGTCGGGCTGTTCGCGCCAACCATCGCCGTTGCGGTCGACGTAGCCGAACAGATCGAGCAGAGCCTTGGCGCGCGCCGGGCTGTACTCGCTCATCTCGCTCTTGTAGGCCGGGTCGTAGCCCGAGGTGTGCGGCACCAGCGTCGACTGCGCACGCAGGCCAAAGCCGCCGAGCACGTGGCTGACATAGGCGTCGCCGTCGAAGGCCAGCCCGATGGCGCGGCGCAGCGCCACCTTGTCGGGCGTGTAGCCGCCGACGAGCGGGTGCTCCATGAAGAAGAAGTTCATGGCCATATCCGGTTGCAGCTGCTGTTGCAGTCGCACGCCGCGCTTGGCCAGATAGGGCGCCAGCGTGCCGCCAGGCGCGGCCATGGGCCGGAAGTTGCCGGGCACCTGCAGCCAGTGGTAGGTGCCGTTGAGAAAGGACAGCCAGCGCGGCTGGTTCTCTTCGACGACGTCGATGACGACGCGGTCGGCCAGTGGCAGCGCCTTGCCGCGCAGGTGCGCCGCGATGCGCTGCGCCAGCGCTTCGTCGGCCGGCACGCCGTCGTAGACCACGCGGCGATAGCTGAGCGAGCGCTCGAGTTCGATGCGCGAAGCGCGGCGCCAGCTCTTCAGGCGGAAGGCCCCCGTGCCCACCGGGTGGGCACCGATCTCGTCGCCGTAGAACTCGACCACCTCGCGCGCCACCGCGCCCAGGATCTGCGGCGCCGCAAAGAGGTACACAAAGCGCGGGTCGCCCACGCCCAGCGTGATGCGCAGCGTGTAGCGGTCGAGTGCGCGCGCGCCTTCGACCTCGGTGTCGTAGTCAAAGGGCTTGCGCGTCTTGTTGGCTTGCCGCCGCAGTTCGCTCAGCCCGGGCAGCTTGAGCGACTCGAACAAGTACAGGTCGGACGAGTTGTAGCGCGGGTCGTAGAAGCGCTTGAGCGCGTAGACATAGTCCTGCGCCACCAGTTCGCGCGGCTGGCCCTTGAAGGCCGGGTCGTCGGCGAAGAAGATGCCGCTTTGGATGCGCACCGTGAACACACGCCCGTCGGCGCTGATCTCGGGCAGGGCGGCGGCCGTGGCCAGCGCCAGCCGCACCGGCCGCGCCAGATAGTCAAAACACAGCGGCGCTTCGAGGATCTGCGCCAGCACCGTGCTGGTGTTCTGGTCGCTGTTGGTCTGCGTGGGGTCGAAGGTGGTCTCTGGCGAAGCGATGGCCAGATGCAGCGTCTTGAGCCCGGCCGGTTGTGCGGCGGCAGACACGACGCTGCCGCCCAGGGCCAGGCCCGGCAATGCCTGGATCAGCGGTCGGCGGCGCATGCCCGCGGGCTTGACGAAGGCAGGGTCAGGCCGGGTTGGTGGAAGGCGCCGGGCCCACATCCACAAAGTGCCACCACTCGTTCCAGTACAGCGGCCGACGATAGCCCTGCATCTCGGCGTGCATCATGTCGGCGACCAGCCGGTGCACATGCAGCTTGTAGGGCATGTAGGCCACGGCCATCTTCTTGGCCTGCTCGAAGAGGGCCAGACGCTCGGGCCCATCGGGCAGCACCGTCATCTTGTCGTGGATGGCGTCGAGTGCCGGCAGCTTGAAGCGAGAGATGTTCTGGTTGCCCGCCTGCGGCCCGAAGTAGCGCGTGATCATGCCCTGGCCGTCGCCGCCCGAAGCGCCCGAGGCCAGCGCCCACATCATCAGTTTGCCGGCGCGACCGGCCTTGAGGTTCTCGGGCCACTTGGCGGTCTTGAAGACGATGCGCAGCCCCAGCACGTCCATGTTCTTCTTCATCAGCTCGTTGAGCTGGCGGCTTTGCTGGTCGGGCTGGGTCGACATCTCCAGCAGCAGCGGCTTGCCGTCGGGCTGTTCGCGCCAGCCGTCGCCGTCGCGGTCGAGATAACCGTGCAGGTCGAGCAGGGCCTTGGCGCGCGCCGGGCTGTAGTCGCTCATCTCGCTCTTGAAGGCCGGGTCGTAGCCGCTGAGGTGCGGCATCACTGGGCTTTGCGCCGGGATCGCCATGCCGCGGCGCACGAGCCGGATCTCGCGCTCGAGGTCGATGCCCAGGCCGATGGCCCGACGCAGCGCCACCTTGTGCGGCTCAAGCCCGCCGACCACCGGATCGCCCATGTTGAAGTAGGTGAAGGTGACGTCCGACATCAGCGTGATGACGCCGCGGATGCCCTGCTTGGCCAGGTTGGGCGCGACCTTGCCGCCCGGCATCGCGACCTGGATGAACTCGGGCGGCAGGCGGTCGATGAAGGTGTGCTGGCCGTTGAGGAAGGACAGCCAGCGCGGCTGCGTCTCTTCGATGATCGAGATCTCGACACGGTCCAGCAGCGGCAGCCGCTTGCCACGCAGCCTGGCCGCGATGGCCTGGCCGGCGGCGTCGTCGGCGGCGGGCTGGCAGTCCCACAGGCGCTCGCGATAGGTAGGGTTGCGTTCAAGCACGATCAGCGACGAGCGCCGCCACTGGCCCAGCTTGAAGGGCCCGGTGCCGACCGGGTGTTCGGCGATCTTGTCACCGTAGAACTGCGTCACCTCGCGCGCCACGGCGCCAAAGAGGTCACTCACCGCCATCGACTCCAGGAAGCGTGGGCGCGGTTCTTCCATGCGCAGTTGCAGCGTGTAGCGATCAAGCACACGCAGCCCCTCGATGGGCTGGTCGTAGTTGAAGGGCGCCTTGCGATCGCTGGCTTCCTTGCGCAATGTGGCCAGGCCCAGCAACTTCCAGTTCTCGATGCTGGCCCACAGCGGGCTTTTCACCGCGGGGTCGGCATAGCGCTTGATGGCAAAGACGTAGTCGGCGGCCAGCAGCTCGCGCTTCTCGCCCTTGAAGGCCGGGTCGTCGGCGAAGAAGATGCCCGGCTTGACCTTGAAGGTCCAGACGCGGAAGTCGTCGCTGACCTCGGGCTCGCCGGCGGCGGTCAGCGGCACGATGCGCGCCGGCCGCGCCAGATGGTCAAAGCCGTAGAGCGCCTCGAAGATGTGGGCGGTGACGGTGCGCGAATAGGTGTCGCTGATCTGCGCCGGGTCGAAGCCGCTCTCGGCCACCGGGAAGGCGTACTTCAGGATGCGCTGGCCGTTGGCCGCGGCCTGCGCCGCCTGCAGCGGCGGCATGATCAAGGTGGCGGCGGCCAGGGCCAGGGTGTCGCGGCGTTTCATGGTGGATCCTTCTAGGGCCTGTTTACGCTATGAGAGGGCTCGCGCCGGGTCCAGACAGGCCGCAGGGCTAGGCGCGAGCAAGGCCGTGTGCCTGCGGCACACAACGAGCGAGCAACGACGCCATGCGGCCTGTCTGGACCCGGCCCGAAGGGTGATCTCAGCAAAGGGCTGCCAGCAAGGCGCGCGGCGCGGCCCGGGCTGCATGCCCGGGCAAGTCGTGCAACGCGGCTGGCAGCCCTCTGCTGAGTCACGCGAGCCCTCTCATAGCGTAAACAGGCCCTTGCTCACTCGGGCGAGGCACCGCGCCTGCGCAGTTCGGTGGTGTCGATGTCGACGTACTTGTAGAAGTCGCGCACGAAGATGTTGCGGTGGTAGCCCACCAGCCAGGGCTGCGCCAGATCGGTGAAGTAGCGGTGCACGTGCACCTTGTAGGGCATGTAGGCCACCAACAGTTTCTTGGCCTCGGTCATCACCGCCATGCGCTCGTCGCCGTCGGGCAACTTGGCCTGCCTTTCGTACAGCGCGTTGTAAGCCGGCAGGTTGAAGCGGGCGTGGTTGGCGCCGCCCTTGTTGGGGCCATAGCCCAGCGCCAGAAAGGTGTCGCCGTCGGGCTGGCCGGCACTCCAGCCCACACCCCACATCATCAGCTTGCCGGCGCGGCTGCTCTTGAGGTTCTCGGGCCACTTGGCGGTCTTGAAGATCATCTTGATGCCGATGGCATCCATGTTCTTCTTCCACAGCTCGTTGAGCTGGCGGCTTTGCTGGTCGGGGCTGGTTGAATATTCCAGCACCAGCGGCTGGCCATCGGGCTGGTCGCGCCAGCCGTCGCCGTCCTTGTCGACATAGCCGTGCATGTCGAGCAGGGCCTTGGCACGGCCGCGGCTGAAGTCGCTCATCTCGCTCTTGAAGGCCGGGTCGTAGCCCCAGGTCTCCAGGCCGATGACCGATTGCGCCGGGATCGCCTGGCCACGGCGCACGAGGCGGATCTCGCGGTCGATGTCGACCGCCAGGCTGATGGCGCGGCGCAGCGCCACCTTGTGCGGCTCGTAGCCACCGACGACCGGGTTTTCCATCGCGAAGTACGACACCGAGACGTCGGCGCGCGGGTAGCGCACCATCGTGATGCCCTTCTTGGCCAGGTTGGGCGCAAGCCGGTTGTTGGGTATGGCCGAAGGCGCGAACTCGGCCGGCAACTGGTCCATCAGATCCTGCTCTTCGTTGAGGAAGCTCAGCCAGCGCGGCTGCGGTTCTTCGATGATCGAGATCTGCACTTCGTCGAGCAGCGGCAGGCGTTGGCCCTTGAACTGCGCCGCCACGGCCTGCAGCCGCGCATTGCCGGCGGGCGCCGTTTCGTCGTACAGCACCTCGCGGTAGTTGGGGTTGCGCGCCAGCACGATGCGTGAACTGCGCTTCCACGACTTGAGCACGAAGGGCCCGGTGCCCACCGGGTGTTCGCCGACGCGGTCACCGTAGAAGTCCACCACCTCGCGCGCCACCGCGCCGAGGAAAGACTGCCGTCGGCAAAGTTGTAGAGGAAACGAGGGCTGGTCTCGCCCAGCTTGATCTGGAAGCTGTAGCGGTCGAGCGTGCGGATGCCTTCCACCGGCACGTCGTAGTCGAAGGGCTTCTTCTCGTCCTGCAGCTTCTTGCGCAACTCGCTCAGGCCGAGGATCTTGGCGTTTTCAAGGATGTAGAGGTTGGCGCTTTTCCAGCGCGGGTCGTAGTGGCGCTTGAGCGAGTAGACATAGTCCTCGGCCGTGAGCTCGCGCTTCTTGCCCTTGAAGGCCGGGTCGTCGGCGAAGTAGATGCCGGGTTTGATGCGGAAGGTGAAGGTCTTGAAGTCGTCCGCCACCTCGGGCATCGACGCAGCGGTGTTGGGCCGCATGCGCGCCGGCTTGGCGAAGAACTCAAACTCCAGCGGCGCCTCGATCATGCCGGCGACCACGGTGCGCGAGTACAGGTCGCTGATCTGCGCCGGGTCGAAGCTGCTCTCGGCAATGAGAAAGGCGTAACGCAACACCTTCAAGGGCTGTGCCTCGGGCGCTGGCGTTGATTGGGCGCTGGCAACAGGCGACGCCAGCGTCAGCGCGGCGGCCGCGAAGGCGGCCAGCAGGGTGTGGATGGGGTTCATGGGCATGTGGGGTTCGGCGGCGCAGCGCTTCAGTGCAGGGCGGCACCGGGGTCGATGTCCATGAAGCGCCAGTAGTCGCGGATGAAGGGGTGCGGCACATAACCTTGCGCCTGCGGGTGCGTGAGCCAGCTGTTGATCGGGTGCGCGGTGGTCTTGACCGGCATGTAGGCCAGAGTCAGTTTCAGGGCTTGCTGCACCAGGGCTTCGCGCTCGGGGCCATCGGGCAGCACGCGCTGGGCCAGGTGGAGCGCATTGAAAGCCGGCAGGTCGAATCGCGTGTGGTTGGACATGCCCTTGTTGGGCCCGTACAGCACTTCGAGGAAATAACTGGCGTCGGGCAAGGCGGCGGTCCACGCGGTGCCCCACATCATCAGCTTGCCGGCGCGGCTGGCCTTGATGTTCTCTTGCCAGGCGCCGATGCGAAAGTTGATGCGCACACCCAGCGCCGTCATCGACTTCTGCCAGATGCCCTGCAGCTGGCGCGCCGCCTGGGTGGGCTCGGAAGCGTATTCGAGCACCAGCGGCCGGCCGTCGGGCTGATCGCGCCAGCCGTCACCATCGCGGTCGACATAACCGTAGAGGTCGAGCAGCGCCTTGGCGCGGGCCACCGAATGGTCGCTCAGCTCGGACTTGAGCGCCGGGTCGTAGCCCGCCAGGCCCGGCGGCAGGATCGATTGCGGCGCCACCGCCTGGCCGCGGCGCACGAGGTCGATCTCGCGGTGCACGTCATAGGCCAGCGCGAGGGCGCGGCGCAGGGCCACACGCTCGGGCGTGTAGCCGCCCAGCACCGGGTGCTCCATGCCGAAGTAGGTATAAAAAGTCGTCACGCCGACGTCCTGGTGCAGGCGCACGCCGCGCTTGGCCAGGTTGGGGGCGACCTTGCCGTTCGGGGCCGGCGAGGTTCACGAACTCGTTGGGCACCGCCGTTCATTGGATTTCTCGTCCACTTTTTGCTGTCCAATACCAAATGTTGTGATGCTGACCACACACTCACCATATGAATCAGACTACGCGAATTTCCTGCTTCCTTTGCTCCTCTCAGGGTTTTGCCATCTATGTTTATCAATTCTCCGTCGGTGGATTCATGGACTGCTTCCATCCAGCTAATAAAGCTTTTTTGCAATGCTTCTGGCTAGATTCTCGCAAAATAATCTCTTCGAATGTATCTACTGACGGTATGCCGTTTGCTAATTCCAAAAATGTCTTTAACCATTCTTCTTTCTCTTTGCCATATTCGGCGATTGCTACAAAGATTATCGGCTCCCACAATCACTGCACAAAACATGATTATCGATATCTTCAGTAGCTTCTCCAAGCAACATTTTTTCGCCGTTTTTTATGCTCATATACTTGGTTCAAGTTCATATGCTATCGAGCGACGATCTGGTTGCGGAATTGCTCAACGTCGTGGGGGAGCCGGAACCGGCAAGGTGCACGAAAAAGAAATAGACCAACGGCAGCGGCCTGGAAAACCGAAAAAAGCCGGGGCAAGCCCGGCTTCTCTTATTTGTAAGGGACCGCCGTTACGCCGAGATGGCGGCGACTCGCCCTCGGGCCTCAAATTGATCCGCCGGCCGTCGCGGTCGAAGTCGAAGACGTGACCGTTGCACATGGCGAAGAGGTTGTCGTCCTTGGCCCGCTTCGCGTTTCTTGCCGGGGTCCGCGTACCGCATTGGCGGATGAGGATGCACCCGGTGCGGGCGAATTCCACGGCGTCGAGCTTCAGTCCGCGGTGCTTCGCCTGGGAGTCGCGACCGTTGCGGACCGAGCCCTGACCTTTTTTATGTGCCATCTCGTCAACTCCGAGGCGCCGCGGAACGGCGCGTGTACGTACGGTTCGAACAGGAAATATAGCGGCCCGGGCAGGGTGCGGGAAAGTCTCACCAAAAACCTCGGCAAACAACGCCTTCATCTGGCCCCACGACTTCGTATCGGCTGATTCGTTGTACTTCAGGCCATCGACGCCCTTCTTTTCCACGTCCTTCACCGTAAAGCTATGCACGGCCCCGGGGTACGCCTCGAAATCGTTCTTCGTTCCCGGCGTCGTCGAGGGCCTTCTTGAATTTGGCGATCGTGTCGGCCGTGATGAAGGCGTCGTCCGCCCCGTGGCAGATGAAGATCTTCGCTTTCACGGCCTTCGCCTTCTCGGCCGTGGGCACCGCCAACGCCCCGTGGAAACTCACCACGGCCTTCACGCCTTCCGCACCCGAGTACGCGACCAACTGGCTCGTACTGCCGCCGAAGCAATAGCCCATCACGGCGAGTTTGGACGCATCGACCTTGTCCGACTTGCGGAGGACGTCGAGCCCCGCATTGGCTCGGCCGAGCGGCAATTCTTCTGCGCCTTCTACTTCGTTACAGTTGGTGTTGCTATCGGCTTCAAGGGTACGTCATACCTGGGCAGCGGCTGAAGGCTGGTTTCTTCATCCTGGAAAGCGGCATGAGCCCGACACCGGCGCGGCCAGCAGCAACTTCTGGGGTCGCCAGAGCGAAGTAACCTGACCAGCGGCTTCGGTACCTTGCGCCTGGGCAACTTCACCAGCGAGGCGTACTACGCCACCTCCGACTACATCGGCATGCACAACCACGAGACGGGCATCTCCAGCGACGCGCTGTACGCCTACGTCGCCGCTACACCAACAGGTCGCCTACCGCACGCCCGAGTTCGTCAAGGGCCTGACCGCGGAAGCTGCTGTCAGCGCGGCGAAGGCGTTGCCGACCGTCACCGCGCTACGACTTCGCCGTCAACTACGGCGTCGGTCCGCTGCACGTCGGCCTTGGCGCTGAAAAGAATGGCAATGCCAAGCAAGTGGCGGTCAGCGCCCTATCAGTTCGGCTGGCTGATCGTCAAAAATCCCATTCATGAAAAGTTGGTTGAAGATCAATTGATTGAAAATGGTTTTGAGTTCATTACAGCGTCTCATAAAATCTCACAGCAGATAAAAATTTTACCGCGCACGGAAACCGCTGTTGCCAATGCATACCTAAATCCAATCATTCATACCTATGTGTCCAATATACAGAGAGGTCTTGCGAATGCTTCATTAAAAATTATGACAAGTGCGGGTGGTTTAGTCGATGCAAACAACTTCCATCCGAAAGGATAGTTTACTGAGTGGTCCTGCTGGTGGGGTTGTGGGCGCTGCGACTGCAGCAAAACTTTCTGGTATCAATAACCTCATTACGTTCGATATGGGTGGAACGAGCACGGACGTTTCACTTTACAATAATCAATACGCTTATCGATACGAATCAAAGGTGGGAGAGATAAAAATTCTTTCACCGTCTCTATCCATAGAAACAATTGCTGCCGGGGGCGGATCAATTTGTGATTTTGATGGATTTCGTCTTACCGTGGGGCCACATAGTGCGGGTGCAAGTCCTGGCCCAGCCTGTTATGGAAGTGACGGTCCGTTAACAATCACTGACGTAAATCTTCTGTTGGGCCGAGCCGATGCTAAACTTTTTTCAATTCCACTGTATCCAAAAAAATCGGAAGAGGCTCTGGAACTATTGGTAAAGAAAATAAAATCGGCCACAGGAAAACGGCCACGCAAAGAAACATTGCTTGAATCAATCCTGCTGATTGCCAATGAAAAAATGGCCGAGGCCATAAAAAAAGTTTCTGTGCAACAAGGCCACGATCCTTCAGGTTTCACACTGCTTACGTTTGGTGGTGCCGGTGGTCAACACGCGTGTGAGATTGCCAATTTGTTGGGAATGAAAAAGATTATGATTCCCTATGATGCAGGGTTACTAAGCGCGTATGGAATTGGCCATGCCAAAATAGAACACTTTGAAGAAAAGTTACTGCTGCAGAAACTCACTATACTCGAAGATCAATTTGAAAAGCATTTTGAAGAACTTTATCAGAAGGGATTAAATAAAATTGTCAGTGATGGATTTAAGGCTGAAGTTATCAAGCGCTCCAAACAGCTTGTGTTCTTGCGGTTCAATGGTCAGGAAAGTACCCTTGAAACAAACTTCAAATCACCTGGGGCACTTCGAAAGGAATTCAAAAAGAAATATCAATCTCTGTATGGTCATTGGTTAGCCGACAGAGAAATAGAGGTTGAATCTATTCGATTGATCTTAACGGTTGAGCAATTCCCAAAGAAAAAGAAAAAGACATCGGTCAATTCACATTCTCCAAAAGCAGAAAAAGAAACTCAATTATTTGTAAACAACTTCTGGAAGAAATCAAAAGTGTATCGATGGGAATCACTTCACCCGGGAGCCACTGTAAAAGGTCCTGCCTTACTTGTTAGCGAAAACTCAACTACATTGATTGCTCCCAAATGGAGATTCAATCTCGATTCTCACAATCATGGAATTCTAACTTCAGCTAATCAGGCTCAGATTTCAAAAAAGGAAAATTCGAAAGAAGCCGCCTTAGAATTATTTAGTAATCGGTTTACTGCAGTTGCCCATGAAATGGGTGCGTTACTTCAGCGCACATCCTTTTCGGTGAATGTAAAAGAGCGCTTGGATTTTTCTTGTGCAGTGATGGACTCACAAGGATATTTGGTTGTGAATGCTCCGCACATTCCCGTGCATTTAGGAAGCATGGGGATATGCGTGCGTGAAGTGGCGAAAGTTTTAACCATGCATGATGGAGATGTTATCATTACAAACCATCCGGCCTATGGTGGATCGCATTTACCCGATGTTACCTTAATCAAACCAGTCTTTACAAACAAGAAGTTAATTGGCTATGTAGCCGCACGCGCACATCATGCGGAGATCGGTGGAAAAAAACCAGGATCGATGCCTGCAGATGCTACCTCGTTGGATGAAGAAGGAATTATTATTGCTCCAACTTATTTGGTGAAGCAAGGCAAGGCTCAGTGGGCTGAGATAAGAAAAATTCTAACTACAGGTAAATATCCAAGTCGATTGCCAGAAGAAAATCTGGCCGACCTGAATGGTGCCTTGGCAGCAGTAAACCTTGGTGATACCGAACTAAAATCTCTTTGTGAGAAGTATGGAGCAGCTCAAGTTTCATCTTATATGAAAGCACTTCGTGAGTATGCTTCCCATTTACTTCGATCAAAAATAAATTCTCTAGCCACCAAAACATTCAACGCTGAAGAACGATTGGATGATGGCGCTCTTTTAAAAGTCAACATCACAATTCCTAAAAAAGGTTTTTTGAAAATTGATTTCACAGGTTCTTCCCGTGTTCACTCGGGTAATCTAAACGCCACTCCGGCCATCGTTCAAAGTGTGATTCTTTATGTACTTAGGCTTTGGGTAAACAAACCCATCGCCATGAATGAAGGATTGATGGAGCCCGTACAAATCATTTTACCAACCGGATTGCTAAACCCTGATTTCACACAAGAAAAGATGCCAGCTGTAGTTGGTGGAAATACGGAAGTGAGTCAACGACTAACCGATACGTTGCTAAAGGCGTTGGGGCTTGCTGCTTGCAGCCAGGGAACGATGAATAATTTTTTGTTTGGGAACGAGCGCTTTGGCTTTTATGAAACCATTTGTGGTGGCACGGGTGCAGGCGCTGGTTTTGATGGAGCTGATGTTGTTCATTCGCACATGACCAACACACGCATTACCGATCCGGAAATATTAGAGCTACGATATCCCGTAAGGTTAGAGCGTTTTGAAATTCGTTCTAACTCGGGCGGTAAAGGAAAATGGAAAGGTGGAAACGGGGTTGAGCGAGAAATTACATTTAAGGAAAATGCTGAGGTTAATATTCTTTCTCAACATCGGGTTGAAAAACCGTATGGGTTAGCGGGAGGACAATCAGGAAAACGAGGACAACAAAAACTTATAACGTCAGAGAATGAAATTATAAATCTTAAAGGAATGGATAGTGTGGCTGTAAAACCGGGTGATAAAATTCTTATTCAAACTCCGGGTGGAGGTGGCTACGGAAAATAAAAAACCTCATCCTGACCCCGATAGCTATCGGGAGAGGATGAGGTTCAATTTTTAAACAATTACAATTTCTATTTATTGGCCACTTCAGGCTTTGGAGTAATTCCCAATTTCTTCAACACCAATTTAGAGATGTCATACTTCTCATCTGAATACAGAAGCACATCTTCGCCATTCATCGTTTGTGGGTTGATGATAAAAGCAAAGCCATTTTCTTTTGCAGTGTCTTCAATTGCTTTACCAACCTTCTTAATTACAGGATCCATCAAAGCGCCTTGCTTATTTTGCAAAGAGGTTTGAGCATCTTGTTGAAACTTCTGAATGCTTTCTTGCATGCCTTGTAATTCTCTTTCCTTATCAGCACGAATTGCATCAGGTGTAGTAGCCGGCATTCCTTGGTAAGCCTTGTATTTAGTTTCTAATTCGGTGCTCTTTGCCTTTAATTGATTTTCAAGTTGTGTACCATGAGTTTTCAACTCATTTTCAATTTGCTTGAATTCAGGCATCTGGCTGAAAATATATTGCCAATCGGCATAACCGATTTTTTGCGTTTCCTGGGCTTGGGCACTCACTGCCACAACACAAAACAGAAGTAAAAAAAGTGTTCTCATTTTTAGTTTATTTATTTGACTTTATCGTTGGGGTCACCTAACCCTAATTCTTCTAATATAAAATCGGTGTAATCGTGGCGAGGATCCGTGTAGATCATTACCAACTCGGCAGATTTATCAAACAAAATTGCCAACCGGTTAGCCTTACACACCTTCTCTACCGCATCAAACACCTTATCCTGCAAAGGTTTAATCAATTCTTGTTTTTTCAAAAAAAACAACCCTCCAAAACCAAAAACCTTTTTCTGATATTCCTTCGCTTCAACTTCTTTCTTATTAATCTCATCCTGTCGTTCCTGCTTCATTTCCTCTGTCAGGAGTACTTGTTCTGCCTGATAGATTCTATACAACTCATCCACCTTTCGTTGCATGTCAGTTATTTCCTTCTGCCAAGCAGCCGATAATTGTTCAATTTCTCCTTGTGCCTTGCTGTATTCTGGCATTTTACTCAGAACAAACTCAGAGTCGAAGTAGCCGAACTTCTGTGCATGGACAAAAGTCAGGCCGAAAAATAAAAAGGCTGCTGTCAGTATGAAAAACCGCATGCTATCTGATTTGCTGACCGATGGTGAAGTGGAATTGCGAGCCGCTTATATCGGTTGCAAATGGTAATTTATCAAACCCATAAGCCCAGTTTAATCCTATTAACCCAAAAGCAGGCATAAATATTCTCGCTCCCACACCGGCAGATTTATACATACTAAACGGATTAAAATCCTGGTAATTGTTCCAGTTGTTTCCAGCCTCAGTAAACAGAAACCCATAAATGGTGGCTGATTGGCTTGTAGACACTGGATATCTAAGTTCCAAGCCAAATTTATCATACACTATACCCCCTTCAATACCATTTAATGATTGTTGACCGCGTTGGGAATAAAGGGGTGGTGTAATAAGGTTGTTTCCATATCCGCGCAAGCCAATAATATCCTGACCTAAAACAAAGGAATTAAAACCCCCTGCTAAACCATCGCCACCTACCAAAAACCGCTGGAATGGCCCCTGAGCAAGATCTTGATTATATCTACCAATAAAACCAAAGTGAGCCTTTGTTTCAAGAACCAAGCTGCGTCCATCCGGCTTGTCGCTTCCTATCAACTTGATATAGAACTTGGCATCCAACATCCACTTATGCATTTCTGTCCACTTATAGCGCTGGTTAATGTCATCGTAAAATGAAGGATCTCTCCACAATGAGTAAGGAGGTGTTAAGTTAACCGCTAATGAGAGCGTTGACCCTGTAGTAGGATACATCGGATTATCAATACTATTTCGAGATAGTGTTGTATTGAACATAATCTCATTTGTTTTTCCAACCGTTGGTAACGTAGTGGACCCAAAATAATTCTGGTAGTTATACACTAAATAAGAAAGCGAATGAGTCAATGAGAAATAGTTATCCGGCCATTCAAGTCTTCGTCCAAAGCCGATCGTAATACCACTTTGTTTAAGAGAAGATGCATCGGTAAATTCAAACTGTTGATTTGCCAATCGTGATATCGAATGATTTAAACTTACCGTAAATGAGTTGGGCTTTCTTCCACCTAACCAGGGTTCAGTAAACGACAAACTATAACTCTGGAAGGATCTTCCATTGGCCTGCGCCCGCAAAGAAAGACGTTGTCCATCTCCTACCGGTAGCGGTTTCCACTTATCAAAATGAGGCACATTACGAATAGAGAAGTTATTAAATGATAGTCCCACCGTTCCAACAAACCCATAATAGCCACCCCAACCTCCAGATAATTCGATTTGGTCATTGGATTGTTCCTCCACTTTCCATTCGATATCAACCGTGCCATCGGAAGGATTTGGTCTAATATCCTGATCAATTTTTTGAGGATTGAAGTAACCCATTTGCGAAAGCTGTTGCTGCGTTCTGATTAAATCAGAGCGTCTGAATTTTTGACCTGGGATGGTGCTTAATTCTCTGCGGATTACATGATCATTTGTGCGCTCATTTCCACTAATAATTACTTCATCGATTGTTGCCCGGTCGCCTTCATAAATCCTCATCTCCACATCTATTGAGTCGCCTACCACGGCAACCTCTATGGGCTTAATACTAAAAAACAAATACCCGTCATCCATGTAAAGGCCACTAATGTCAGCTCCTTTTGGGTTGAAGGTTGTCTTCTTCTCAATCATTTCTTTGTTATAAACATCGCCCTTGTTGATGTCTAATATTTTGTTGAGAATATTAGCACTGTGAATGTAATTACCTACCCAGTTGATATTGCGGAAGTAATATTTACGACCTTCATAAACCTTTATGTTAACATCAATATTCGATTTGTCGAAGTTTACAATAGTATCCGAAATTATTTCGGCATCCCGATAGCCGAGTGAATTGTAAAGTTGAATCATGCTCTGCTTGTCGGTTTCAAATTCTGATCGAATAAACTTTGAACCAGCAAACACGTTTAGCTTAACATTTCTATTTAGAAAGGCTTTCATGTCTGTCCAACTCAGCTTCCGGCTGGAATCGAGCGCAGGCCCTATCTTGCTTGGCTTAAAAGAAAATACTTCACCAAGTATAGCGCGATGTATTGAAAGGCGAGGATGCTCATGCGTTTTCTTAAGTTTCTTTTTCAATTTCGCATCAGCCACTTCATAATTTCCATCAATATTTATTGCGTTAATTTTGACTTTTGATTTAAGGTCAACATCAATTTTTAGTCTTACCCCACCTCTGTTAAGCGTGTCCGATTGAGGGATCACCTTAACCACTGTATTTAAGAATCCTTTCTTTACAAAATGTTTTTTTACCGATAACTCGGCATTGCGAATAGTAGCATCATTTACAATCTTTCCTTTGATTAACTTCAAATCTTCTTTTAGGGCAGATTGCCGCCCCTTACTTATCCCTACAAAATAAAAATCGTTGAGTCGGGGTCGCTCTGTTAATACTATGGACAAGTAAACATTCGTGCCTTCAATTTTCTGCACAGAAATCGTTACATCTCCTACTAATCCATGCTTCCAGAGTTTTCGGATGGCGCCTGAAATTCCATCGCCAGGGATTTTTATTTTATCACCAATCTTTAAACCAGTTAGCGAAACCATTGCATTTTTATCAAGTACACTGAGACCCGTTACTTCAATACCCGCAATGATATATTCTTGCGGAGATGCATAATTCAAGGTTGGTTCCGCTGCTGCGGATTCTGTCTGGTTGCGGCTTCTAAATTGAGCAAACGTTTCGGTGCTAACCCAAGCTATGAGGACCAACGTAAAAAGTAAAATTCTCTTCATTTAATTATTAAGCGGTTGGGTTCAGCACTTTTCCAAATCTTCGTTCACGCTTTTGATATACGCAGATGGCTTCATATAAATCCTCTTTGCGGAAATCAGGCCATAAGGTGGGAGTAATAAATATTTCAGTATATGCTATTTGCCAAAGTAAAAAATTACTCACCCGCAGTTCTCCACTTGTGCGGATCAATAATTCGGGGTCAGGGATGTTGGCTGTTTTCAAATACTGTGAAAAATACTGTTCATCAATTTCTTCCGGCTGAATCAACCCTTTCTTTGCTTCTTCAGCCAATCTTTTTGCTGCCTCCACAATCTCCCATCGCCCACTATAATTCAACGCCAGTTGTAGAATAAGACCACTGTTGTTTTTGGTTGCATCAATCGCTTCAGCCAAATTATTTTGACAAGCCTTTGGCAAATGACTTACATCTCCAATGGTATGAAGTTGCACCTGGTTTTCGTGCAAGGTGTTAATCTCCTTCTGAAGTGTATTCACCAATAGTTCCATAAGTCCATCTACTTCTTCCTTTGGGCGCCCCCAATTTTCAGTACTAAACGCATACAGCGTAAGATATTTTACACCGAGCTCCCCACAGCCTTCGGTCACATCTTTCACCGCTTGAATGGCGTTTCGATGCCCAAAAATGCGTGCTGCACCCTTACTTTTAGCCCATCGCCCATTACCATCCATAATAACGGCTATGTGCCTTGGCAGATTATTGAAGTCTATATTTTCCCTTTGAGAAGCCACAAGGGGGCAAAAATAGCCTTTTTTTCAAACTTATTCATACCTAACACAACGACAGAAAAGCTTGGAACCATTAGGATGATTTGAATACTTAGAAAGTTTATTAGATCAACCTAAATTTCACCGGTAAGGGCTACTTGGGCAGGGAATATCGTAAAACGTGTAGGTAAGTGTGATTCCTGTAAAGAAATAATTATCGGTATCAAAAGCATTTCCGTACTGGTAATTCTTGTAAGCAGGGTCGCCATCTGAAATATTATCCAGGTAATCGAAGAATGTTTTACGAATACCAATCTCAAATGCGATGTAGTACTTTGGATTTAGTACATATTTCATTCCGCCTCCAAATGGGATTGCCATTTGCACATTGCTATACTCAGCATTTTTTTGTTGAACTCCCGAAATACCAAACAGCGATACGCCAGCAAAAAGGTATGGAGTAAAGCGGAGTCTTCTTTTATCATCGCGCCAGTCAAGGAAATGATATTCAAATGTTGGGGATACTTCCAATAAAAATAAACTAAATGAAGCGTCACGGGTTGCAGCAAACGCATCAATGGGATCTCTTTTATCTTTTGCCCCAATCTTTCCTCCTGTTATGCTGGTTCGCACGCTAACCACCTTGCTAATATTAGATCGATAAAAAACGGTAGCTGCTGGCTTTGAAAATGCAAGATTATAGGTACGAACTAAATCGCCAGTATAATTAAAGGTTCCTATTCCAAGGCCAACCTCCGAGCGCTGACTCAACATCTGCTGAGCATTTACGTGTTCCACCCCAACCGATAAGCATGCTGCTACCCCAAAAGTTAGGAAGGCTTTTAAACGCATTCTATCTGAATTTTGCTTTATGGAATGTTGCTCCAAGAATGTAGGTAAGGCGTATGGTTGTTACCATATAAATATCCTTATCATTTTTATTACCACGGATGTTATCAGGGTGCTCACGACCATAACCGGGGATTGTATTGTAAGTACTTCCATCCCTTCCCGTATAAGGTACTTCGGCCGGTCGATCACTTGCCGGTAATTCACCACCTCTGTAGGACATTGATCGGGATAGATTATTATCAAAAACTCCTAGATCAACATAATTTCTACTAACATCATCCAAATAATCAGTAAACGTGTAACGGAAACCTAGGTCAGCCCACAAATCCATTACTTCATTCAATCTAAAGCGAGCCCCTATACCAAAGGGAATTGCTACTTGAAGTTTACTGTATGGTTTGATGCCAAAGTTAGCATCTGTAGGATCTAATGTTGAGTATTGACCTTCAGTGCCTAACGGTCTTAAATCTACCCACTCACCGGTTGATGTTTGTGCCTGTGGATTATGTAAAAAGCCGGCCACGCCCAGATATACATAAGGAGTCCACTTTACACGACTAATGTATGTAGCATCATTTTCAAATAAATCGAAATAGGCAACCACCGAAAGTTCTTTTATTCTGTTTCTGAACGACAAGTTTCTATAATAACGAAACTTACCATTGTCTTGGTCTGTCAGGTCTGCAGATTCTGTATCAGAACCTTTAAGTGTTCCATACATGAATTGCGCTTGCAAGGAATATCTTGGCCCAAATCGGTGCGTAAAAGAGAGGCCTAATGCCGGACGGGTAAAAGAAATATCTGTACTGACTCTTGTAGGCTGAGGAGCGATGTCTCCATAATAATTTAAGGCACTTACTGAAAAACCAAGTGCGTTGTATATTTTGTTTTTACCAAATCCAGCCTTCTTTCCGCGAAAACTTGCAATTCGTTTGTTGTTCTTTTTAATCGATTTCCGATTAAATTGAGCAGCGGCTTCCTGGGAAAATCCCAAGGCTAAAAATGTACAAACCAAACCAAACAGTAACTTTCTCATAAGCAGAGATTTTTGCCAGTTACAAACTTATTAAAAATACGGTGATAATTAAGAATTCTAATTGCGAATATCCAGTCCCCAATTTAGCTTCTGCCTTAACGTATTGAAGTAGTGATGGCCTGGCAGTTGCACCAGTTTAACAATAAATCGCTCTTTTTTTAATTTCAGCTTTACGGTTTCGTCCACAGTTTCAAAGCGAGAATCCAAGGAAACCAAATACTTTTTGCTTCGCCCTTCAATTTCAAAAGTCATCTCAGACTTGTCAGAAATAACTATCGGCCGAGTACCAAGATTATGCGGACTAACCGCTGTGATAATGAAACTTTCAGATTTAGGATATACCAATGGCCCACCACAACTCAGTGAATAACCTGTAGAACCCGTGGGTGTTGAAACAATGATTCCATCCGACCAGTACGAGTTCAGTAATTCGCCATCCACATAAACATGCACTGTGATCATAGAAGAGGTGTCCTTCTTCATGATAGTAAAATCATTCAACGCAAAGTTTAGTGGCTCAAATAGTTTAGTGGAAGAATTCAACCTCAGCATGGTGCGGCTTTCTTCCTTAAAATTTCCTGTAAAGAGATTTTCAAGAGCCCCATCAATATCATCACGGCTGGTGGTTGCTAAAAAGCCAAGACGGCCTGTGTTAATACCGAGTAATGGAATTTCTGCTTTGCCTATGTAAGTTACTGATTCAAGCATGGTGCCATCACCCCCTACAGAAAAAAAGAAATCAAGACTTCGAAGGCTATCTCCTGGTTCAAAGATTTTGAATTTGAATTTATCGAGCAGGGGTGACTTTACTTGCTTTATAAATTTTGAAGACAACCAAATTTCTGCCTTGCGCTGAGTAAGTTGCTCCAACGTTTTTTCAATGAACGGTGCTGATTTTCCCTGAAAGTCCCTGCCGTGTATCCCAATGCGCATATCCTGTTGGGTTAGATATCGAGATAGCGAAGTAACATATCAATCTTATCTTTTTCACCCGTGTCTTGTTGCACTTCATGATAGCGCCCGATAACCCGGTATCCAAACCGTTCAAGCGTTGCAACAATGCGGGTTAATTCTTCCTGATTAATTTTTAGGGTGAGCTTGATTTTCCCTTTATCCATAGGGTCTTCAATCATAATACTGCTAATCACCTTTGCATTATTCTCTTCAATGTATCGGCTTATTTCAGCAAGGGAATAATCAATCAAATCCATAGACAACACAAGAATGCCGCCTGGCATTTGAACGGAAGCCGTTTGGGCAAACGAAATCATGATGTCTTGAACCGTGATTACGCCAACGTATTGTTGTTCTTCATTGAGCACGGCAACAATCTGAAGTTTGTTATCGCCCGCCACTTTTAAAATATCATAAAAATGAGAATCGAGCACTACGCTGCATTGCTTACCCACCAAATCAAAATCGGCAAGGGTGCGCTCAATGTCATTTGTTTCCAGAATAATCTCTTCCGAAATAAAGCCCAACAGTTTCCCATCGTCCACAACAGGTAAGTGCAAACAGCGAAATTCTTCCATCCACACGATAGCCTTATGCGCATCGTCTGTGACTTTGAGCGGGGGAATCATGTGGTTGATCAACTCTTCTGCAATCATTCTGCTAATTTTTATTCACTAAAAAATCCTCCACTAACTCATTGAATTTTTGTGAATGCTCCATCATTGGAGCGTGGCAACATTTATCAATAAACTTTAATTCAGAATTCGGAATCAACCGATTAAATTCATGGCCTACCATCGGGGGTGTTATGGTATCGTTTAATCCCCATATTAGTAAGGTAGGAACTTTAATATTCGGTAATTCAAGCGCAAGGTTATTGCGCTGAGCTGATTTGGCGATCGCAACAATGCGCATGCACTTAGGAATGCTTCGGGTTGTTTCAAATACTTCATCCACCAATTCTTTTGAAGCAACCGTGGGATCGTAAAACGTATAGGCTACCCGTTCGCGGATGTAATCATAACTACCCCTGCGGGGATATGACCCCCCCATGGTGTTTTCAAATAAACCTGAGCTACCTGTTAAAACCAACTTTGAAACCTTTTCAGGATTTGCCAAGGTATATAAGATGGCAATGTGCCCGCCCAATGAATTGCCCATGATCATCATGTTATCCAACTTCTTCATGGCTACAAATCGCTCCGTAAATTCGGTGAGACCTTGCAAGCCTGCTTCCTTGATTGGCATTTCGTAAATGGGAAGCATGGGAATAACTACCCGAAAATGTTTTGAGTAATGGTTCACTACACCTTCCCAATTACTAAGGGCACCGAAAAGGCCATGAAGAAGCATCAGCACGGGTCCCTCACCTTCATCTACATACTTAAAATCATTTTCTTCTTTAACCCGTAAGGACATGCGTACCTAATTTGTGATAAGTAACTAAAAAAAATTGAACCTTAGAACTTGCTAAAGGTTTCTTTGAAAAATGGTAAAAAATCACCGAAAAGAGAAGATATCTGAGGAGCAATTTGAATCATAACTCCATAAAGTTTCGATTCTGCCCCCCAATCCTTCACAATATCAATCTTAAATGACTCAGCAAGCCAGATAACGATGCTAATGCAGAAAGCGTATTTGATCAATCCAAGCAACGCGCCTGCCGCTGAATCCATCTGCCCAAGAAAAGTTTTATCTAATGAATTTTTAATTCTTTTGCCAATGAAGGTGACAAGTACCACCACTGCAATAAAAATTAATGCAAAGGAAATATATGGAAGCACCGCTTTATCAGCATTGAATTTTTGAGCAAGATATTCAACCCCCAGCGCCATCAATTTAAAACCTAGAAACACGCCCAGTACAATCGCAACCAAAAAAAATAACTCCATTAAGAAGCCTCGCTTATACCCAATTACGGTGCCGACCAGAAGGATGATGGCAAGAATAATATCTACTTTGCTCAAGCAATTAAAAGTTTTTTTACAATTTCTGAAATTAGTTTACCATCGGCCTTGCCGGCTAATTGCTTTGTTGCTGTGCCCATCACTTTGCCCATATCCTGAGGACCTTTGGCGCCAACTTGTTCAATTATTTTTTTTAGCTCGCCTGTTACTTCTTCTTCCGTTAGTTGCTTGGGTAAATACCTACTGATTACTTCCAGCTCTACTAATTCTTTTTCTGCTAATTCTGCTCTTCCTTCCTTCTGAAAAATCTCAGCTGATTCCTTTCTTTGTTTGGCTGCTTTCATCAGCAATTTGTTTTCAACATCCTGACTTACATCGCCACTCACACCCTTTTCTGTTTCGGCCAGTAGAATTAACGACTTGATAGATCGAAGTGCAGTAAGTTCCTCTTTCTTCTTTGCCAGCATGGCTGACTTTATATCGGCATCAATTTGTTGTTTCAGGCTCATGATCTATTTTGTTTTAAATAACTTTGAGTAAAATTAGTTCTACTTTTAATGAGATAAAAGTTTTGATTGAATGACACGATTATCGGTCAATATAAATAAGATAGCTACGCTAAGAAATGCGCGCGGTGCTAATAACCCAGATGTTATAAAAACCGCTTTGGATTGCGAACGTTTTGGCGCACAAGGAATAACCGTGCATCCGCGTCCTGACGAGCGTCACATTCGGTATGCGGATGTACTTGAATTAAAGAAAGTTGTTACCACTGAATTCAATATTGAAGGATATCCGGATGAGCGTTATCTAAAATTAATACGCGAAACAAAACCAGAGCAAGCAACCCTGGTGCCGGATGGCCCCGATGCTATAACCTCCAATGCTGGTTGGGATACCCTAAAGAACAATAGGTTCTTAACCGAAATTATTTCTGAAATAAAATCAATGGGTGTTCGTGTTTCGGTTTTTGTCAATCCCGTTATTCAACACGTTGAAGGCGCAAAAAAAATTGGAGCCGATCGGATTGAACTTTACACTGAACCTTATGCGTCTCATTATCATAAAAACAAAGAGGCTGCGGTAAAGCCCTATGTCGAGGCTGCTCATGTTGCCCATGCAATTGGCTTAGGCATTAATGCTGGCCACGATTTAGATTTAGATAACCTTGCTTTTCTTAAAAAATCTATCCCCACACTTGATGAAGTTTCGATTGGCCATGCACTCATCTGCGATGCACTTTATCTGGGTTTAGAAAATACCATTCAACTTTATCTTCGACATCTGAAATAGAGTTCATATTAGTATCTCCAACTCTTCACATCTGCCCCTTTAGGTGCGCTCTCCTGAATTCGTTTTAGAATTTTTGGAAGATACATTGTGTTGTAGCGCAAGCGCGAAACATAATTTGGATTTTCCTGGTCTCCATTCCAGCAATGCTCAGCACGATCGCCATAATCTACTTCCCCTTTGTAAAAGGGGGTCTGAGTTTTCTTTAGGAAGTTTTCCATCAAATACACCGCGTTGTTCAAGTAATAATTATCCATATCTCCACAATAGATATGGATTTTCCCTTCGAGCTTAGGGCCTAATGTGTTCCAATCCCGCTCAAGGATGTAGCGTAAATCATAATTCTCTTTCCAATATTCGGCAACGCTCTTATCAATCTCACCGGTTTCTTTATTAAAGATTCTTTTCGGGTATCCATCCTCTCCTTGCGGAGAGTATACTGCTTCCCAAATATCCCATTGTTGCCCACTTCGTGATTTAGTACCTAGAGCCAACTCATAATGATTACTTTCTTCCATGGTGTTTTGAATTTGCCCCAGGTAATTGCGATGTGCCGGGCGTCGGAAGTTTTTTAAAATCACTATCATACCAATATGCGTTTTTGTCTTTATAAATATCTACTAAACAAAAAGCACGAAAGTCAACAGGATCGGGGCATGCAGCAAAACACCCATTGAAATCATCCGGATAAAACATTTGTACTGCGAGTGCTTCCCAACCACCTGTTGATCCTCCATAGGTAAAGCGCGCCCAGCCTTCGCCAATGCCTCGAAATTGTTTTTCAATTTCAGGTACTAATTCCTTCATAATTGCATCCCCGTAAGGGCCCAGGTTTGCAGAGTTTACTGCATACGAATCATCATAATAAGGATTAGCATGTTGTATTTCAATGACCAGAAAGCGCGGAAAATTTTTGCTGGACCATTGTTTGTAAAAATTATAGGCTTCTTGTTTTTCAAATTTATTGTATCCATAAATCCCAAACCGCGCTGTATAATCTGTTGTGTCCATATTAGCTGCGGGAGGTTCTGTGCTAAAGCCACCAAAGTCGCTGGGGAAATGACCATGATAAATCATCAATGGATACTGCGCTTCAGGATGTTCATCAAAGCCTTCAGGAATAAGCACATGCGCTCCCACAAACATGGGGCGTCCCCAAAACTCGGTGAGCAGCTTGCTTTGAATTTTTATGTGCTTTATGTATTTGGAATCGGCTGGCTCGGGTAACGCATCAATCTTATTTTCCATCAAGATCTTAACTGTTTCACTTTTTGATGGATCCAAAGAAATTTTTTGAGGTGTGCTGTAAAAATTTCCTGGTTTTCGATTCCATTGCTGCCCCTCACCTTGGTCGGGCGGAAGCTTAACCGTCTTACCTGTTTTTAGTATAAATGTTTCGTAACGATTAATTAATGCCTGTACAAAATATTCGCCTTTCGGAATATCTTTTAAAGACTGAACCGGAAAGCCAAATGTGTTTTCTTCTGTTAAAACAATCTCTTCCCCCGGTTTCATCCCTTCCACATCAATACCAAAAACCAGTTGTGTAGTAAGGCCATCGTTTATTTGAAAACGTGGCTCAGATTTATCATTATTTGCTAACATCAGCAGCAATCGCCCATCCTGAGCCTGATCGCTCATCTTTTGTGTGAATGTAATTGAAAATTTTAGCTTACTCTTTTGTTTCGAATCGGTACAACTGATACCAAAACAAAAAAGTAAAATAAAGATGGGAGCGAGCTGTTTCATGAGTTAAAGTGGGTTAGGGCGTAAGGAAGGTAATATGAATGATGTTTTTAACCTAAAAAGTTTCAACAAGCGGTAAAATGAAGGGAAAATTAGGTGCATCACTGTGTTTTGCAGTGTCCTGAAATAAGAACTTGTTATATTGCAACCACTTACGTGACCTATGACGATATACCTGATAGAGGACGATGCCATTTATGCGGACTTCATTAAGAAATCGCTAAGCAATAATGCTGAGTATATCATTAAAGCTTTTTCTAGTGCCGAAGAGGGATTAACAGCTCTCGCTACGACTTTGCCAGATGTCTTAATTATCGACTATAAATTACCTGGTATGAGCGGCATAGATTTATATGAAAAAATAAAGTCGCGCTTAAAAGAAAACAATAAAGTTATAATGCTCAGTTCGCTGGATGACGGAAACATGGTGCTAAACTTTATTCAACGTGGTGTGCGCGATTACGTGATTAAAGACGAAAATGTAATTGATTCTCTTGTGGCTGTATTAAACGGCAATGAAGATGATTATTATCTTTTTAATTAATTGCTACCGCTGATTTTTTCCTGACTATCGGTTCATTACTCTTCTCCATCTTTATTACAAAGGTGGTTCCTACTCCCAATTCACTTTCGCACCGCAGTTCACTTCCCATTTTATCCACCAATGCTTTTACAATTGCTAACCCCAACCCGGTTGAACTTTCTCCGCCCGTTGGGCGAGCCGACAATCGTTGAAACTTTTGATAAAGTTTAGTTTGATCCTCCTTACTGATACCCGGCCCTTCATCTTTTACCCTCACTTCATAGGATGAGTTTACTTCTTCAATTGAAACGTAAATGTTTCTTTTCTCTGGGGAGAATTTAAGCGCGTTGGAAATAAGATTTTCAAAAATCCTATAAACATATAATTTATCAGCAAGTACTATCGCATCTTCAGGTGCTTCAAAATGGATTTGAATATCCTTTTTTTCTGAAAGTGTTCGGTAATTCTTTATGAGTGATCCTAAGATGGATGTAAGATTTAACGGCTCTGAGGCAAGGTCAATACCCTGATCTTCAAGTCTTCGATTATCAAGTAAGTTGCGAATCATTCCTAACCCATCAGCAACAATCTGGTGCATTTTGCCAAGGTATTCACGTTGCTCCTCTGTTAAGTTATTGTTGGTGATCTCCAGCAATTGTATGAGGGCAAATATTCTGTTAAATGGCCCTTTCAAATCATGCGAAACCAATCCTATCAATTGCTGTTTTTCATATACAAGATCGCCCACTTGTTTATTTCTTTTTTCCTGTTCCTGAATTTGTCTCTTTATTTCCCGGCTCTGCACCAAAATCAATTTATTCTTTTGCTTCAGGTTTAAATAGGCACGCACCACAAGAACTATTACAACTAATAGTAGTACAAATAAAATAATGATCAGGGTGTCTTCCATTACCTAAGAAAATGTTAGGGCGCCATAACAAAAGTACAGTATTAAGGGCAACCCTAAAAATGGAGCGAGTGTCGTGGATTAGAACTGAATTCTTCTCTCTTCTTTATACTTAACAGGTACTTTTACTGTTATACCATGAACTGCCACACGAACAAAACCAATATATTGGATTTCATATTTTTTGCCACCAATAAGATTCAGAATAGTGTCCACCAATCCCAACTCTTTAAGCGAAAGGCGGGCTGTAAGCGGAACTGAAAAATCGGACCTAGGCGGAATTGTCAGCTTTAGATTTTGCCTAACCTTTGCAGAGAGTTTTCCATCCACCAGCACATCCACATGAATTTCTTTAAGCTTCATCCGTTCCTTGTTCGGATTATTAAAAAGAGCCTCAGCGGTTAAGATCGGTTCAATTCCTTCGGCCTGCACAACAACATTTTTCACACCTTTAAAAACAATCTCTTGCTTAGGCGTGCATGAACCCATAATACATGCACTCGCCAAAGCGATAAGAAAATATAAACTTGATTTACTAAAAGATGGCTTCATAAAAACTCAAAGTTAATTCCTGCTGTTAAATTCGCACCATGATTAATGCTTTCTTCGATAAACTTAACGTATTGGTTGATGAAATCGCTTCAGACGGTTTTTCTATCGTGGATGATTTTCTGTCGCAGGAGGAAATAGATTCCATTCTAGAACTTGACGAATTCAAAAACGGTTTGTTACAATTTAAGAAAGCAGGAATTGGTAACAGCGGCAATAAACAAATAAACGAAGGGATACGGGGGGATTATATTCAATGGATTGATCGTGAAACTGCCCCCGGTCCGTTACTCAATTATCTTTCGAAACTAAAAGTTCTAATCAGCGCTGTAAACCAAGGTCTATTTTTGAGTTTGAAAGACTATGAGGTTCACCTTACAAATTATCCAACAGGAAGTTACTATAAACGTCATCTCGATCAGTTTAAAAAAGATGACCATCGTAAGCTTTCGGTAATCTGTTATTTAAATAAAGACTGGAAAGAAGAAGAGGGCGGCCAACTCCGAATTTATCATTCGAATAGAGAACTAGATGTATTGCCAACAGCGGGTCGGTTGGTTTGCTTTCGTAGCGATTTGTTGGAGCATGAAGTGCTGCCTGCCATACGCCCACGTATGAGCCTTACCGGTTGGATACTCGACCAATATGTTGACCTGAAGCATTTATAGTTGATACGATATTCTATTTCCTTTTGAAATTCTTAGTGCCTAATTTTAACGTCTGTTTGTTGAATTAACCTTTACAAAAAACATATGAGCTTTCGCATTGAAAAAGATACCATGGGTGAAGTGCAAGTACCTGCCGATAAATATTGGGGTGCCCAAACTGAACGATCACGCAACAATTTTAAAATCGGCCCCGAAGCCAGCATGCCTAAAGAAATTATCTATGCCTTTGGCTATCTGAAAAAAGCGGCTGCTATGGCCAACCATGAGTTGGGAGTTTTAGATGCCAAGAAAAAAGATTTAATCGGTACGGCATGCGATGAGATAGTGGCAGGAAAATTAGATGATCAATTTCCGTTGGTCATTTGGCAAACAGGCTCGGGCACACAAAGCAACATGAATGCTAATGAAGTGATTGCGTACAGGGCCCATGTGATAAGTGGTGGCAAACTAACTGACGAGAAAAAAGTGCTTCATCCCAATGACGATGTAAATAAATCACAGTCATCTAACGATACCTTTCCTACTGCTATGCACATAGCATCGTATAAACAAGTGGTAGAGATTACCCTTCCGGGGATGCAAAAATTGCGCGACACACTCGCGAAAAAAGTTATTGCTTTTAAAAATATTGTAAAGACCGGGCGCACGCACTTTATGGATGCTACTCCGCTTACATTAGGTCAGGAGTTTAGTGGTTACGTGCAGCAGATTGATAACAGCATGCGCGCTATAAAGAACTCCCTTGAAGTTGTGCGCGAATTAGCATTAGGCGGCACTGCAGTGGGAACTGGACTTAATACACCTAAAGGATATGACGTGTTGGTCGCTAAAAAAATTGCTGAGTTAACAGGCTATCCCTTTGTAACCGCCCCCAATAAATTTGAATCATTAGCGGCACACGATGCCATGGTTGAACTATCGGGTGCATTAAAGCGCGCAGCCGTTTCTTTAAACAAAATCGGTAATGACATTCGCATGCTAAGTTCGGGACCACGCTCGGGCATTGGTGAAATTGTTATTCCCGATAATGAACCAGGCTCTTCCATTATGCCCGGCAAAGTAAATCCAACACAACCCGAAGCATTAACAATGGTGTGCGCTCAAGTGATTGGAAATGATGTAGCCGTTTCGTTTGGTGGTGCGAATGGTCACTTTGAATTGAATGTTTTCAAACCTGTTATCGCAGCCAATGTGCTACAGTCTGCAAGATTGATTGGTGACGCTTGTGTTTCTTTCAATGATAAATGTGCGGTTGGCATTGAACCTAATCTGCCAATCATAAAACAACACATGGAAAATTCCCTCATGTTAGTAACAGCATTGAATACTCATATTGGCTATGAGAATGCGGCAAAAATTGCCAAGAAGGCTCACAAAGAAGACAAAACTCTAAGAGCAGCAGCTATTGAGTTGGGATTAGTAACATCCGAACAGTTTGATGAATGGGTGCGGCCTGAAAAGATGGTAGGAAGTCTCGACTAGTTAAAACTTTCGATGGTTGGTTGAATCAAACTTTATTCTGACCACATGAATATGCCTTGAATGTATCGGTTTCAGAATATTTTCTTACTTTTATCTAATTATTAAACCCAACATTAAAATGAAAACTAAAGTTGTAGTACTTTGCCTGGCGCTGATTTTTTCCGGCCTACAAGTTTTCGCCCAGCTATCAAAAGCGGAGAAAAAAGAATGGAAAAAGAAAGCCAAAGAATACAAAAAAAATCCTGCTAGCCTCAAAACTTTAACGGATGAAAAGCAAGTAGCGGATACCGACAATACCTCCTTAAAAGGACAAGTTGGTACGTTAAATTCTCAAATCAGTCAGAAAAATTCACGGATTGCCGAATTGGAAGATCAACTTTCAAAAATGAGAGGTGATCTAGCCTCTGCACGAGCTGAACTTGATCAGCTGAAAGCAGCTCCTCCTGTCAATTCAATGGACTTTTCGAAGGGAGTAGTTTTTAAAGTTCAGATCGGAGCCTTCAAGAACAAGGACCTTTCAAAGTACTTTGATAACAATCCAAACTTTGGTGGTGAAGCTACTGATAAAGGAGCTCAAAAATTTACGATTGGTATCTTTCGCGATTATTGGGAGGCCGACAAGTTTAAAAAATATATGCGCGAAATGGGTGTTAAAGACGCATGGATTGTTCCCTATAAAGATGGAGAACGCGTGGATATAAAAGACGTGTTAGAAGGTGTGGTTGCAGAAAAAGCAGAAGCCTCTAAATAAATTTATCAAAGCTTAGAAAGGGCAACGCAAACAGCGTTGCCTTTTTCTATTTTAGCCCTTCTCAATAGTATTCTTATTTTTGCCCGATGGTGAGATTGGTGTGTTGTCTTCTTTTAGTGGCGAGCTGTCTTACGGCTTCAGCACAAATTCGGTTGGAAAAACTTTTGCTCGAACGAGGAGAAAAGTATCTGATACAAGCTTCCGACATTTTAGTAGTGGACACACTGGTAATGGCCGACTCCGCACAAATTATTTTAAACCATGAAAAGAAGGATAATTATATCCATGCAAAAATTGCCATCATTGGTAAAGGGTGTGTTATTAATGGTGCTGGGCTAAAAGGTAAGGATGGAAACAATGGAGCAAACGGAGCCGATCAGGCAAGCCCATGCCGCCAAGGAGCCGTGGGGGCTGATGGTGAAGACGGCATTATGGGAAAAAATGGGATTAATGTGTTTATCTATTCTGATGATATTCAGATTAACGGATCATTGACGATAAATGTAAATGGTGGTGATGGCGGACAAGGAGGTAATGGTGGGCAAGGTGGTGGTGGCGGTCCGGGAACACGCGTATGTGCAGGTGGCGATGGCGGTCAAGGAGGAAGTGGTGCGCGTGGCGGAAACGGTGGTGATGGGGGAAGCATTACCATAAATTGTAAGCGCTGTCCCGAATATCCAATCTGGTTGGGAAGTAAACTTTACATCAAAAATTATGGGGGTTTTGCCGGCTTGGGTGGTCAAGCGGGTCGCGGGGGATTAACTGGCCTGGGCCCGGTGCGCGATGGTAAAAATGGCGTCCGTGGTTTCCATGGCGAAGAAGGTGTGGAAGGGAAAAACGGAGCCGTTAATTTCGATAAAAAATAACATGCAAAAGAGATGGATATACAAGCCTACACCGGCTGCTGAGGAAGTGGAAACACTTAGTAACACCATCAATGTAAATACCCACTTATCAACCGTACTTTGGCAGCGCGGCATTCGCGATTTCGATTCTGCAAAAAAGTTCTTTCGCCCATCACTTGATCACCTACATGATCCTTTTCTTCTTAAAGACATGGATCATGCTGTGGATCGTTTAAAGAAAGCGATTGATGGTCAGGAGAAAATTCTTATTTATGGTGATTATGATGTAGATGGAACTACATCAGTTGCTTTAGTCTATAGTTATCTCAAAAATTTTTATCCACACTGTGATTTTTATATTCCCGATCGCTATGCGGAAGGATATGGAGTTTCTGAAGCGGGTGTTATTTGGGCCGATGAAAATAATTTCACGCTGATCATAGCGCTTGATCTTGGCATTAAGGCTTCTGACATGGTAACGTTGGCCAGCCACAAAGGAATTGATTTTATTATTTGCGATCATCACTTACCTGGCCTTGAAATTCCAAATGCAGTTGCTGTGCTTGATCCGAAACGGGAAGATTGCAACTATCCATTCAACGAGTTAAGTGGTTGTGGACTTGGTTTAAAACTGATTGAAGCGTTTGCAAAAAGATATAGAAAGCAGGAAGAGGTTTATGAATTTCTGGATTTGGTAGTGGTGAGCATTGCTTCTGACATTGTTCCTATATCCGGTGAAAACCGAACGCTTGCTCACTTTGGATTACAAAAATTAAATCAAAATCCCCGACCGGGGCTCAAGGCGTTAAAAGAAATCTCTGCCACCCGAGGTGATTTAGATATTTCGGGCATTGTTTTTACACTCGGGCCGCGCATCAATGCTGCAGGCAGAGTAGCCCACGCTAAAGGAGCTGTCGAGTTGTTAATCGCGCAAAGCGAGGAAGAGGCTAATCTGCTTGCGGAAAAGATAAATCTTAAGAATGATGTTCGAAGGGAATTTGACTTAAGTATTACCGAGGAAGCAGTTGCCATGGTTGAAGGCAATGAGGTGCTTTTGAAAGCGAAATCAACAGTTCTTTTTAAAGAAACCTGGCATAAAGGAGTAATTGGCATAGTTGCTGCTCGGTGTGTAGAAAAATTCTACAAACCTACCGTGATCCTAACCGAATCAAATGGCAAACTTACCGGCTCCGCACGCAGCATTAAAGATTTCGATCTGTATAAAGCGCTGGTTCAATGCAGTGATTTGCTCGACAAGTTTGGTGGTCATAAATATGCAGCAGGCCTAACACTTGAACGTGAAAACCTCGAAGCCTTTCAACAACGATTTGAAGAAATTGTCTCTGCCTCCCTAACGGAAGAAATGAAAACTCCCGTGGTTGAAATAGATACGCCCATTCAGTTTGACATAATGAATGCCAAGTTCAATAATGTGCTTAAACAGATGGCACCGTTTGGCCCCGACAATCACAAGCCTGTGTTTGAAGCCAAGAATGTTTTTGTCATGAATTCTCTTTCGAGTTTCAAAGACAAGCACTTACGCTTTTTGATTGGACAGGCCGGGAGCAGCACAGTATTCAATGCGGTCGCCTTCGACTTAATGGAACATTACGATCGCCTTGCCACCGGAGAATATTTTCGCATTGCTTTTACGTTGGAGGAAAATACCTACAATGGTATGACTTCACTTCAGCTAAGAATTAAAGATCTTAAATTTGATTAACCATGGAACTGCGTGCCGAAAATCTAATAAAGCGATACAAAAAACGCACAGTCGTTAACAATGTATCGGTGCACGTGGCGCAAGGCGAAATTGTAGGTTTGCTGGGCCCCAATGGTGCTGGCAAAACAACGAGTTTCTATATGATCGTTGGTTTGATCAAACCCAACGAAGGCAACATCTTTCTGGATCAACAAAACATTACTTCACTTCCTATGTACCAGCGTGCAAAAATTGGCATTGGCTATTTGGCACAAGAGGCATCGGTGTTTCGCAGTCTCACCGTAGAAGAAAACATAATGGCTCCGCTTGAAATGCGTGACATACCAAAAAAAGATCGCAAAGAAAAAGTAGAGAAACTACTTGAGGAATTTAGCTTAACGCATGTGCGCAAAAGTCAGGGCATGGTTCTTTCCGGTGGTGAGCGTAGGCGAACTGAAATTGCAAGAGCACTTGCTGTGGATCCTAAGTTCGTTTTATTGGACGAACCCTTTGCTGGCGTTGATCCTATTGCGGTTGAGGAAATTCAAGGTATTGTTGCGCGATTAAAAAAGAAAAACATTGGCATTCTAATTACCGATCACAATGTAGACGAAACTCTTTCTATCACCGATCGCGCTTATTTGATGGTAGAAGGAAAACTCTTTAAAGCCGGTACGGCCGAAGAACTTGCCAATGATCCGTTGGTACGTAAAGTATATCTGGGTCAGAATTTTCAATTGCGTAGATCACGGTCTGCTGATTAGTATTTGAAAGAAAAGTGAGTCAAAAATTTGACTCACCATTTTTTTCCTAAGCATTCGCAATGAAAGGAGCCTTCCGAATAAAACGATCATCTGTTAATTGTTCGATAAGAAATTGAGCCAATCCTGTAGCACTTATCTTATCACCAGGGCAATCTTCTAAACTCGTTTTTATAGCCATCATGTCATCCGTCTGCTCGATCAAAGGAAGTCGTACCATCGTCCAGCTAACATTGCTCTTCAACAAAGTTTCATACTCCCGTTGTTTGTCAGATGTGGTTAATGGAAAGTTGTCATACATCCATTTTGTAGCGGCTGCCGTATTGATTCTCTTTTTATCGAAGGCAGTATCTACATTTAATCCTGTTATTACAATGTATCGCTCTATTGAACATTCAGCCATAGCTTTTAATACGTTGTTTGTTGATTGACTAAAAATGGTATGTGCACTATGCGGCACACCTAATCCTAATGTACTTATTACCGCTCCGCAGTCTTTCAGTAAGGCGTACACAGACTCATAGTCTTGGGCATTACCGCTAACAACTTCTATTAATGGGTGGTCGATCTTAAAATTATCAGGATTTCTGACGAGAACTTTAAATGGGATACCTTGCTTCAGCAATTGTTTAACAAGATACTTTCCTGATTTGCCTGTGCCGCCAATAACAGCGACCTTATAAATAATTTTCATATTAGATTTTTTTATAAAACATATCACAATTTGTATGATTCATCCGGTCGGATAAATCAATGCTACAAAGGTTGCCCTCGAAGGAGGAGTCTGATATTTATAAAGAGAATCTAATAGATCAAATTTATGCAAATAAGTTTACATCTTACGATTTATGGAATTTGAATCCATCATGGTGTATCCATATTATTTAATTCAAACCCAACCTTTTGCATTCTGATAACTAACTCTATTTTTGAGTTTCTATGCAAATCCTAAACTCCATTCTCACCTGGGTGATGAAAAAGCGCATTCATCAGATTGAGCTTTTCAAAAAGTACCCGCACGAAGTTCAGGAAGAAGTACTCAAGCGATTGCTTGCTACCGCGCGTTACACAGAATTTGGTCAAAAGTATGCCTTTGACGATCTCATGCATTATGAAGATTACAAAAGGCGGGTTCCGATCCATACGTATGAACAACTCTTTCCCTACATCAATAGGCTGATGCGTGGCGAACAAAATGTACTGTGGCCTTCCGAGGTAAAATGGTTTGCCAAGTCGAGTGGCACTACAAACGACCGTAGTAAATTCATTCCGGTAACAACCGAAGCGCTGGACGAATGTCATTTCAAAGGGGGTAAAGATTTGCTTTCCATCTACGTGAATAATTTTCCTGACACCCAGATTTTTTCCGGTAAAGGCTTGGCCGTTGGAGGTAGTTCTCAAATAAACGAGTTCGATCCATCCTCTACTTCCCGCTACGGAGACGTTTCTGCGGTAATCATGCATAACCTGCCACCATGGGCACAGTTTATTAGAACCCCAAGTTTGGAGGTTGCACTCATGCAAAATTGGGAAGAGAAAATAGAAAGACTTGCACAGGAAACAGTTAGTGCGAATGTTACACACATAGCCGGTGTGCCCACCTGGACAGTACTGCTGTTACAATACATTCTCGATACGCACAAAAAAGATTCGGTGTTAGATGTGTGGCCAAATCTCGAGGTATTTTTTCATGGGGCGGTTGCGTTTGCTCCCTACAAAAAACTTTTCCGCTCAATCATTCCCAGCGATCAAATGAAGTATTGGGAAACGTATAATGCAAGTGAAGGCTTCTTTGGAATTCAGGATCAACCTGATTCAGAGGATTTGCTTTTGATGCTTGACTATGGCGTGTTCTATGAGTTTATTCCTGTAGAAGAATTAGATAAAGAATATCCAGATGCTATTTCACTAGCCGATGTGGAGGTGGGGAAAAACTATGCGTTGGTAATTACTACGAATGCCGGACTGTGGCGATATAATATTGGCGATACCGTTAAGTTCACCAGCATTGCTCCGCACCGCATTCGAATTACGGGTCGTACAAAACATTTCATCAATGCTTTTGGCGAAGAGGTAATTATTGAAAACGCTGAGTTTGCAATCACCAAAGCATGTGAACAAACGGGTGCCGTCATTGACAACTATACAGCGGCTCCCATCTACCTTCAAAAATCTAAACAAGGGGGTCACGAATGGATTATCGAATTTAAAACGCTACCAAGCGACATGAGTGAGTTTAATCATATGCTTGACAAAACCTTGCGCGAAATAAATTCTGATTATGATGCCAAGCGCGCTCATGACATCGCCTTGGTAGCACCGACTATCCACTCTGTTGCCGAAGGCACATTTTATAATTGGATGAAAAAGCGTGGAAAATTAGGTGGCCAAAACAAAGTTCCCCGTTTAAGTAATTCCCGTGAGTTTGTAGATGACATTCTTGCGATGGTAGCCTCTGCTTGATTACCTTTTCGGAGTTTTCTCAAAATCATTATTTTTTCAATTATGAACATGAAAAGAAGAATATCACTTCTCATTATCCTTTTATCATTGGCGTGTGTCGTTTATGCGCAAACTAAAAACCCCATTGTTGCAAGTGATCTGATGAAGGTTGCAACGGCCAATCAACTTCAAATTTCGCCTGATGGCTCGAAGGCAGTAATGGTTGTTACGCGCAAGGCAGTAAAAAACGAAAACGATTATTACTATACCCGTAACTTGTTTTTGCTTGATTTAATTACAAAGACCGATCCAATACAATTAACCTATGGTGATAAAAATGATGGTCAGCCGCAGTGGTCTCCGGATGGAAAACAAATTCTGTTTGTACGCAGTGATGGCGAGCGATCTCAACTATGGTTGTTGCCACTTAGCGGGGGGGAGGCACATGTAATCACAAGTTCGGAATATGGTGCTGGCAATCCACGTTGGTCACCCGATGGTAAAAAGATTTTGTATTCAGCTAAGTATTCCTTTTTCTAAGATTGAAGGAAAGGCTCCGTGGAGTTATGAACGTCCCGGCCGCACACAAGGAGACGAGCCTAACTTTAAAGGATTAAAACCAGAGGAAAGAAAGAAAATTGTGAACAGTCCGGATGGATCGTTGGAAGAAGTGCGTGCATGGCTTGCAAAAAATACATTTGAAAATAATCCCCGTGTTCTTGTGCGGCAAGATTTGCAAGGTGAAATGAACCTGCAACCCGAAGAAAGTTTTTCTCATTTGTTTATTAAAACATTTGATAGTGATGAAAAGGACATTCAACTCACGCAAGGGTTTCAGGATTTTCAAGGAGCCAATTGGTCGCCAAATGGAAAAAGCATTATCTGCCATTCGCGTGTTTATAAAATCCATCCCGATCGCGAAAGAGAGAATGATCTTTGGGTGATTGATGTTGCTACAAAGTCCGCAAAAGAATTTTTAACATGGCCAGGCTACAGCATTTCTAATGCAACCTATTCGCATGATGGATTACAAATTTCCTTTTATGCTACTTCCGTAGAAAATCGTCATGCAACTCAAAATCAGTTGGCTGTTGTCTCTTCAAATGGTGGTAAGCCAACGATCTTAACTGCATCATTAGATCGTGATGTTGGTAGCAACATCTGGTCAACTGATAACAAGACGATTTACTTCTCCGCACAAACTGAAGGCGATATTCCATTATACAGTATTCCCGCAAAGGGCGGAAGCATTACAAAAATTTTGGGCGACAATAATGGAGTTAACGACTTTGATCTACGTGGTGATAAAGTGGTGTACGCAATCACCGAAATGAAAAATCCGTGGGAGGTTCATTTATTAAATCTCAAGGACCTGCCTACCGGACAGGCAGGTAAATCAACGCGGCAACTCACCCAGTTAAATGAGGTGTGGTTAAAAGACAAGATCGTTATCGTCCCAAAAGAATATTGGCTTACGCGACCTGATGGAACCAAAGTTCAATATTGGGTAATGGAGCCGGTTGGTAAAAAAGAGGGAGCAACCTATCCAACTATATTAAATATACATGGTGGGCCTTCTGCCATGTGGGGCCCTGGTAATTTTTCTATGTGGCACGAATACCAACTTGAAAACAGTTGGGGGTATGGAGTTGTGTATTGTAATCCTCGTGGCAGCGGTGGCTATGGCGATAAATTTAAAAAAGGAAATTTTAAAGACTGGGGCAATGGTCCCGCTAATGATATTCTTGCTTCGCTTGATGAAGCGATGAAGCAACATACCTGGATTGATAAAGATCAGTTGTTTGTGGAAGGCGGAAGTTATGCGGGTTACATGGTAGCGTGGATAATAAGTCATGATAATCGCTTTAAGGCAGCTAATGCACAACGTGGGGTTTACGATCTTACCACCTTTATGGGTGAAGGTAATGCCTGGCGTTTAGTGCCCGATCACTTTGGTGGCTATCCTTGGGAGCCCAAAACAAAAGCACTTTTAGATTCTGAATCTCCACTTACTTACGTGGATAAAATCAATACACCGTTTCTTATTATTCATGGTGATCAGGATTTGCGTACTGGAGTTATTCAGTCTGAAATGCTATACAAGAGTTTAAAGATTTTGAATAAACCGGTTGAATACATTCGCTATCCGAAAGAAGGACATGAACTAACACGAAGTGGAAATCCGGGAAGGATGATGGATCACATGTTGCGTGTCATTGAATTCTTTGAACGCTACGTTAAACATCCGGAAACACCGGCAGCGGTTACTAAATAAATTACTATACTTAAAAACTAATTCATTATTATGATAATAGAAGTTAACACCGACCGAAACATTGAGGGAAGCGAAAGACTCATTGACTATTGTAAATCAACTCTTGAGGCTGAGTTTGATCGATTTAGCGAACACATCACCCGCATTGATGTGCACTTTCGTGATGAGAATGGTGCCAAGGGTGGCGATGATGACAAACGCTGTCTTATCGAAGCAAAACTGAAAGGATTAAGCCCGGTAACCACCAGCAACCACGCCTCTAACCTGGACGATGCATTGAGTGGCGCAATTGATAAAATGTCCTCCATACTGGATAGTACATTATCTAAACTGCGCAAACATTAATTTATTCGAGAGTCTACTCAACGTAAAGCACCAAGCCTTTTAAATATTCGCCCTCACGATGAAAGAGGGATACGGGATGGTCGGCTGGTTGCGATAAATGATGTAACACTTTTACTTGTCTGCCTGCCTGAATAGCAGCGGAAACAATCGTGTCGTAAAACAGTTGACTATCCACTACTTGCGAGCAGGAGAACGTAAAAATGATTCCACCTGATCGAATGGCTTTCATGGCTTCGGCATTAAGCCGCTGATAGCCTTTTACGGCCTGATGCCGTGCGTCTTTATGCTTTGCAAAAGCAGGTGGATCGAGAATGATTAAATCGTATACATCCTTCTTGTCTTTCAAAAAATCAAAGGTGTCGCTGGCAAAGCACTCATGTTGGTCTGGATTAAAACCATTGAGGTCTAAATTTTTTCGAGTCAGCAAAATGGCTTTCTCTGAAGCATCCACAGAATGAACCAACTTAGCACCACCCTGAAGTGCGTACACAGAAAATCCACCCGTATAGCAAAACGTGTTTAACACCGTTTTGCCTTTGGCCATCTCGCCTAACAACTTTCTGTTTTCACGCTGGTCAAGAAAAAATCCTGTCTTCTGGCCTTCCTCCCAATCCACATAAAATTTATTTCCATGTTCAGCAATAATGTGTGGCACAACGGCCATCCCGAGTAAATATTCACTCTCCGATTTTTCAGAAATTGATTTATTATATACTGCGGATAATTTGATCGAACGAACATCAAAGACCTTTTGAATAGCTTCGGCTATTAATTTCCGATCATTCTGCATACCAAAAGAATGCGCTTGTACAATGGCTACGTCATGGTAAAGATCAATTACTAAGCCCGGCAATCCATCTCCTTCACCATGTACTAAACGATATGCGTTGGTGTGCTCAGAAGCAACACAGGTTTCCAATCGTTGATCTAGCGCTCTTCCTATTTTTTCTATGTAAATAGATTCGGTTGGTGCTATTGTATCGAACGTAATAATGCGAACTGTGATGGATCCTTTTTGATAATGCCCAAAGCCAAGCGTTGTTTTCTTAGCATCCTGCACCTCCACCCAATCACCATCCCCTGGTTCTCCTAGCGTTTGTTGAATAGCCCCTGAAAAAATCCAGGGATGAAATCTTTTTGCAGAATGATCGCGTCCTTGCTTTAATGTGATCGTACCTTTAATTTTCACTCGTTCGTTTTTAATTTTATACTTGACAAAAAGCAAAGTTACTTAATATATTTAGCCAATAAATTTTTGCATCATGAGGTTACAAGCTATCGCTCTGTTCTTGATTGTTTCTTTACTCTCTTGCTCTGAAAAGCAAGGCTCAACAAGTTCTTCAACTGAAATTGTTGGCATACCAGCCGGTGCTTTACAGGAAGAGTTCACAGACACACCCGGTTTAATAAAAGTTACGGTAAGTGACAATAATGGAAAGGTTACTGCTTCGGGGTTATATCTTAATAAACAACGCGAAGGCTCATGGGTTGAATATTATCCAAGTGGACTAACTAAATCTATAACCACCTATGTTAGTGGAAAGAAAGAAGGTGTCAGCCTTGAATTTAATGACAACGGACAATTATCAAAACGGTCTAATTTTCATCTTGATCAACTGGATGGTGAGTATAGAGAGTTTAATTATACAACCGTAAAAGAAGAACGATTTTATAAAAATGGGAAGCTAGAAGGGACTGTAAAAATATTTTATCCTGATGGCAAAGTAATGGAAGAGGGTTTATATAAAAATGGAACTCGCGATGGTATTTCCAAGTGGTACGATCAACAAGGAAATGTGACGATTGAGTACGAATATCAGAATGGGGCTTTAATAAAAAAATGAAATTTTGTCAGTTAATCTGAACCAAAATAGCAAGTGCCCTCGTTCTTAGAGCACTGGCATTTCTTTTGAGATGGGGATAGCAATGAGCAGAGCGAAAAATTTCAGAATGAATATTCAACTTTTGTTGGCTGAAGAACATCTTACTTCGGCTAAAAAATTTAACCTTAATTTATTAATTGTATGAAACGATTTGGATCAATTTTGTTGGCTGCGGTGTTGGGTAGTGTAATTACCATCGTAGCCTCACAATGGCTGGCAAAAGACCAGCAACAGGGAGTTAAAATTGAGCACATCAATGGTGTTCCTACTTCACAAGTGGCGTATCAGGTAAATGAACAAGGGCAAATGGTGCCGCTTGATTTTACAGGTACAGCAGAAAGTGTAACTAAAGCAGTTGTTCATATTCGATCGACACAAGAAAGAACAACACGCGATAATTCTCAAATTCCAGAACAGTTCCGTTATTTCTTTGAAGGACCCGGTGAAAGCCAAGGGCCGAGACAAAGTACTGGCTCTGGAGTGCTTATTAACAAAAACGGATACATTGTTACCAACAACCACGTAGTGGATGGCGCTGAAATAGTGAATGTAACCCTTTACGATAACCGCGAATTAAAAGCTGAAGTTATTGGAACAGATCCTGATACTGATCTGGCTGTAATTAAGATAAACGAAAAAGATCTTCCTTACCTATCTTTTGTAAACTCCGATAATGCAAAGGTGGGTCAATGGGTGCTAGCCGTTGGAAATCCGTTCAACCTAAATTCCACAGTTACTGCGGGTATCATTAGTGCAAAAGGAAGAAATATTAATATTATTAATTCAGGCAGCCCCGGCAGAAATGGTGAGCCAGGTGCGCGCACGGCTATCGAATCGTTTATCCAAACGGATGCGGCTATCAATCCTGGAAACAGTGGAGGAGCTTTGGTGGATTTAGCTGGAGGGCTAGTTGGCATCAACACTGCTATTGCAAGTCCCACAGGTTCATATTCAGGATATGGATTTGCTGTGCCTTCAAATATTGTAAGTAAAATCACAGAAGACCTAATTGCTTACGGTACGGTTCAGCGTGGCTGGTTAGGCATTGAGGTGAGAAGTGTTGACAGCAATCTTGCTAAAGAAGAGGGGTTAGATGTGAATGAGGGAGCTTATATCTCGGGCTTCGGAAGAGAAGAAAGCAGGAGCGCTGCAAAAGCAGCAGGTATTAAACCAGGTGATGTAGTTATAAAAATGGATGAAGCTCCTATTAGATCAAGTACTGCATTGATTGAATATGTTGGGTTAAGGCGACCCGGTGACAAAATAAATGTTACCGTTGATAGGGCCGGAAAAACTATGGTAATTCCCGTTACTCTGAAAAACAGAGAAGGAAATACCACCACGGTTAAACGGGAAGAAAAAGCAGAAGCGGCAGCAATAGGTTTTGAATTGGAAGATGTAGATACTAAATTGCTGAAGCGGTTAGACCTCGAACAAGGTGTACGGGTAAAATCACTTGATAATAATAAACTAAAGCGCACCGGAATGCGCGATGGATTTATCATCACCCACATTGATGATATACCCGTTAAGTCTACGGAAGACGTGAATAAAATTATCAAAAAGAAAAAGGCTGGTGACTTAATTACCTTCGCAGGTATTTACGAAGACTATCCGCGTGAGTATATTTATGCATTAAGAATGTAAACTAAACCAATTTAGTAAATGAGAAAGCTGTTTAAAAAGGGAGAGCGCGTCCGCAGCAAGATTGATGGAAAAGTTATGGAAGTGCTCAAGTACTTAAAATCAAACCTGGTAGAAGTGCGGTGGTTTGATCTCCAGGCAAAAGAAGTACGAACAAACAAGATTAAAGAAGATAAACTATCAAAAGCTGCTTGAAAACTAAGTGTGCAGCTAGAGGCCTTCGGAAGAAATTCCGAAGGCTTTTTTATTTATTAACAACCACATGATACGATTTGTAGACTACCTTTGTAAACAATAAAATACCTGTTATTAAGAAGTTTGACATCCCTGCTTATTATCGATCTTCCATTACCGGAAAGATTAAAGAGTCACGCAGAAAAAAAGATCTGCGTAAGCAGGATTTTTCGCCAACCATTTTAGATGTAGGTCCGGTTCAGTTTATTCTGGCTCGTCATTTTGGTTTTTGTTATGGGGTTGAAAATGCCATTGAGATTAGTTATCGCGCTTTGGAAGAATCCGCAGGCAAAAAAGTATATCTGTTAAGTCAGATGATTCACAATCAGGAAGTGAATAAAGATTTAGAAACCAGAGGCATTCAATTTATTATGGATACCGATGGAACGCAGTTTATTCCATGGGAAAATATTCATAAAGATGATGTCGTGATTATTCCGGCCTTTGGCACCACATTAGAAATCGAACACCTCCTGCTTGATAAAGGTGTGGAAGTTCAAAAGTATAACACCACCTGTCCGTTCGTTGAAAAAGTTTGGAACCGAACTGAAAAGTTGGGTGCCGATCAATACACGATCATCATTCACGGGAAACCGAAACACGAAGAAACTAAAGCTACCTTCTCACATAGTTCTCATAACGGCCCCTCCATAATTGTTCGAGACATGGAAGAAGCTATGCAATTGGGTAACTATATAGCAGGAACAAAACCCCAGAAAGAATTTTATAAAGAGTTTGAGGGAAGATTTTCAGAAGGATTTGATCCTAACATACACTTACAGCGTGTGGGCGTAGTTAATCAAACCACCATGCTAGCTTCCGAAACCCAGGGCATCGCAGATTATTTCAAACAAACAATGATCTCAATATTCGGGATCTCAACTATTAAACAACATTTTGCTGATACCCGTGATACGTTGTGTTACGCCACCAATGACAATCAAGACTCAACTTATCAACTTTTAGAATCTGATGCTGATTTGGCAGTTGTGGTTGGAGGTTACAACAGTTCAAACACTTCGCACATTGTAGAACTATGCGAACGAAAGTTTCCAACCTATTTTATTAATTCAGAAAATGAAATAAAATCTCCAACGGAAATTCATCATTTCAACTATCACAAAAAGGAAAAGCAAATCACTTCTAATTTTTTACCCAACAAGAAACCTGTTAAAATTATTCTTACGAGTGGAGCCTCTTGTCCTGATACATTAGTTGATCGCGTGCTGGTAAAGCTCATGGGGTATTTTGAGGAGACTAAATCTCTGGATTCTTTGCTGCAAGAGTTTTAAACTAGTTCCACGAAATAACTTTGTATTTTTAATCTGTGAATAAACTACTAATTGGTTTTCTTTTGCTTTTCGCCCATCAACTTTTTGGTCAGGCAAAAGTTGATTCCGTAAAAGTGTTGGAAGAAGTTACGGTTAGAGCTTATGAAGCCGATCGTCCATTGCTTCAGGTTCCGGCTTCCGTTGGTCTGATTGTGCAAAGTGATTTAGCCCGGTTTAGTAATGCCTCGTTGGTTTCGGCCGTCAATACGTTACCGGGTGTTCGCATGGAAGAACGGTCTCCAGGTAGTTATCGATTTTCAATTCGTGGAAGTTCGTTACGTTCACCGTTTGGGGTGCGCAATGTAAAAGTGTATTGGAATAATTTACCGATGACCGATCCGGGTGGCAATACGTATCTCAACCAGGTAGATGCTAACTCTATCAATCAAATTGAAATTATCAAGGGACCAGGCTCCAGTTTGTATGGAGCAGGAACAGGAGGAGTTCTTTTACTCAAATCAGCACAACCCAAAAACGAAACCAATCTAAGCGCTTCATGGTTAGGAGGTAGTTATGGATTGCAAGGGTATCAACTTGCATTTAACCGGGGGAAAGAAAACTCCAATCACAACTTTAGTTACCAACATCAGGAAGCAGGTGGCTATCGTGAGCAAACACGAATGGTACGCGATCAAATCAACAGTTCATTTAATTTTTCCTTGTCGGACAAAGAGACACTAGAAACCACTATTTTTTATACCGACCTGTTTTATCAAACACCGGGCGGACTAACTGAAGCTGAATATAATGCTGATCCGAGCCAGGCAAGACCTGCCGCAGGCACACAACCGGGAGCTGTCTCACAACAGGCAGCTGTCTCGCTTCGATCCTTCTATGCAGGCGTTTCGCATGCGTATCAATTTTCTAAAAACCTTCATAATCGCACAGGTGTTTATGGAAATTTTGTTCAGTTCGAAAATCCATCCATCCGTAATTACGAGCGAAGACTTGAACAAAATATGGGTGCCCGAAGTGTAACAGACTATTCATTTGAAGTAGGTGGATGGAATTCAAAAGCTTTCGGTGGTGGTGAGTTTATGCGCGGCTATTCTCCGGTAAAAAATTATCAAAACCTTCAAGGCAACCCGGGTCTTTTACAATCCGATGAGGAAATCAGAACCCTTCAATATAGTTTATTTGGTCAGGCAGAATTTAGTAAGGATGCCTGGATAATTACTGCCGGACTTAGTGCCAACTGGGTAAACTATCGATTGCTTCGCCTTTCTACTTTGCCAGTTGTACCTGAAGAAATATCCTATGATCCTGTGTTAACCCCACGCTTCGCTGTATTAAGAAAATTAAATGATGCGTTCTCATTGCATGCCAATGCAAGTTGGGGATTTTCTCCACCCACATTGGCTGAAGCTCGGCCATCCAACGGAATTTTCAATACTGACTTACAATCCGAAAAGGGAATGCAAATTGAAATGGGTGCGCGCGGTTATTTTATTAATAGAAGGTTCTTTATAGATGCTGCGCTTTACCATTTTACGCTGGATGAAACGATTGTAGTACGGAGAGATATGACTGGGGCCGATTATTTTGTGAATGCCGGAGCCACGGATCAAAATGGGGCAGAGGTGTTATTAAATTGGCAACCCGCTTTGTTTACTTCAGCGTTATCTACTTTTAAAGTATGGACAAGTGTTACACTAAATCACTATCAATTTAAAGATTACGAAAAAGATAACGTTTCGTTTAGTGGTAACGATCTAACCGGTGTGCCTAACCATGTTTATACAGGTGGCTTGGATTTAGCATTGCAAACTGGAATTTATTGGCATGTAACCATTAACTACACTTCCTCTCTTCCACTTAATGATGCTAATACTGCTTTTGCCAAATCTTATACGTTGCTCGGAAGTAGATTAGGCTATAAAACCTCTTCTAAAAAAATACCGATAGATATTTTTGCTGGCGCAGACAATCTGCTAGATGAAAGGTATAGTCTTGGCAATGATTTGAATGCTGCCGGAGGTAGATATTATAATGCAGCTGCAAGGAGAAATTTTTATTTAGGGGCTCGTTTTGGAATTAATTTTATTCATAAAAACAATACTTATTAGCTCAACCCTGTGTTAAATGAATCACATACGCTAAATTAAGTATCTGTTCCGTTTACAATTTTATACCTTTACGGTATATAGTACTTTACCAAACAAACAACACCATGAAAATCAAACACCTATTCCCAATCTTTATTCTACTTGCGCTCGGTTCGCTATCCTCATGCGATCTTTTTGATAAAGCTGATGACATTTCATTTGATACAGAATTGCCTTTGGAATTTGTTATTGATGAAACACAAATCAATCCAAACGGCAAAGATTACACAGTCACGAAAGTATTAGATGCTTCTTCGGATCCTGATGTTGCAAAATATGCCAACAAAATTAAAGAGTTCAAAGTCAATAGAATTACGTATTCAATTTCTGGAGTAACACCAAGCGGTGTCACTTTCAATAATGGAAAGCTGAAAGTGGATAATAAAACCCTTGCTTCCGCAGGTAACGTAAACATAACCTCAGTATCTGATGTTGAGTTAACTACTGATGCTGCCGGAATTAATGATCTAGCCTCTAAGCTACTGGGAAATAAACAAGCGGAAGTTGCATTAGCCGGCTCTTTCACATCAACGCCAATAAAGTTTACATTGTCTTGTAAGTTTTATGTAACCGTTAAAGCTGACGCACTGAAATAAAAAGCTCAACGTCTTGAGAAGGAAAAATGCTCCGATACCGGAGCATTTTTTATTTGTGCTGGTTTAAAAGATGCTTGATTATCATCTCCGCATGCACACGAGAATTTTCTATAAACCATTTGTTGGTTTTCAAGCCACCACAAACAACGCCAGCCAGATATAAATTCTTCACATTGGTTTCCATAGTTGCTTCATCGTACACAGGTGTGTGATATTCATCTGCCTTAAATTCAATTCCCATCGCTTTCATTAATTCAAAAGGCGGTTGATAGCCCGTCATCGCCAGCACAAAATCATTTTGTATCACTTCTTTGCCAGTCGGAGTTTTTATTTCAATGGTCAAAGGTGTGATGCGCGTTACTTCTGAATTAAAATAGGCTTTGATCGATCCTTCCTTTATTCTGTTTTCAATATCAGGGCGTACCCAATACTTTACGCTTTCGCGGATTTGATCTTCGCGAATAATCATCGTTACTTCTGCTCCTTTGCGCCATGTTTCAAGCGCCACATCTACCGCTGAGTTAGCTGCACCAATTACCGCTACCTTCTGACCAAAATAAGGATGCGGCTCATTGTAATAGTGCAATACTTTTGGCAAGTCTTCGCCTTCAACATTCAATAAATAAGGCAAATCATAAAAGCCAAGCGATATGATAACGGCTTTCGTGGAATAATTTCCCTTTGTTGTTTTGATTTGAAAAATCTCCGCAGTATTTTTTGTGACGGCCTCAACTCCTTCATATAATTTTACCTTGAGTTGCCAACTGGAACAAACTCTTCTGTAATACTCTAACGCTTCTGGTCGCGTGGGTTTTGGATTGTTTGAAATGAATGGCACGCCACCAATCTCAAGTCGATCGGAAGTTGAAAAGAAAGTCATGTTTGCCGGGTAATTGTAAATAGAATTTACCAGACACCCTTTCTCGATGATGAGGTAATCAAGGCCAGCCTTCTTCGCTTCAATACCGCAAGCAAGACCAATAGGGCCAGCGCCAATAATGATTAAATCTTTCCCTTCCATTCGTCAACGTTAATTTAATTAATGATACAAAAAAATCTTACGCGATCAGTCTCTCAACTATTAATGTGCAAGAGTTTCAACCGTTGCTTCACTGATAACCAACTCTTTTCCAATTCGTCTTTGTCCGGCTATAAAAATTACCAACGCTATAGAAGATGTAGTCGTCATTAAAATAACAATCGGTAAAGCATCAGTGGTGTTAAACAATCCTACTCCAAAAGAAGAAAGAGCCGCAATTCCAATCTGCGAGCAACCCATGAGTGCTGAGGCACTTCCTATTGTTCTGGTAAATGGAGCGAGGGCAAGTGCATTGGCATTCGGGTTAATCAACCCTATACAACATAAACTAATAAAAAACATAATGATTGTACCATACAAACCCAATGAATCGCTCGCCAAGCCCACTACGAAAATGAAGCCGGCCACTACCTGACAGATTAGTGCGATCTTAAATATTTTATCACTCACATAGGTACGCGTAAGTAAAATATTGACCTGACTTGATCCAATAAAACCAACGGATAGCAATGCAAAGATTCCTCCATAGACTTTGGGACTAACCTGGTGAATCTCCATAAAGATAATGGGTGAACCTGCTACATAAATAAAAAGAGTAGCAAAGGAAAATGAACCAGCGAATGCATATGTATAGAACTGTGGATTTTTGAGAATGCCAAAAAACGTTTCCAACATGGGACCCGCTTTCAATGAGATAGTAGGATCCGGTTCATGTCCTTCCGGGAGAAAAAAATAAACGATAACAAAAACTATCACGACAATCACAGCGAGAATGATAAAGATGGATTGCCAACCAAAAGCTGTAACAATAAATCCGCCAAACGTAGGCGCTAGTAATGGCGATACTCCAAGAATCAAAATCAGTAACGAAAACACACGTGCGCTTTCTTTCACGGGAAAGAAATCCCGCACCATGGAAACCGCTCCTACCCAGGCAACACTTCCTCCCAGGGCTTGAAAAAATCTGTACGTCACAAGCGATGTTATGCTATGAGTTTGTGTGCAAGCCAAGCTGGCTACAATAAAAATTATAAGACCCACATATAAAGGTCGCTTGCGCCCATACCGATCGAGAAGTGGACCATATAAAATCTGGCCGATCGCCATGCCAATAAAATAACTTGAAACGGATAGCGAAATAGTAGCAGCTGTGGTTCCAAAGTCTGCGGCTATTAAAGCAAATGCAGGCAGGTACATATCAATAGCAAACGGAGTAACTGTAGAGAGTGCGCCTAAAATCCAGATAATTGTTCTGTTGCTGGCTTCAATTTTTTTCATGCGAGGCAAACTTACTGAAAATTGAAAAGGGTAAGTTAGGCAGGAGATCACAAAGCTGTTTTTAATTCAAACAATCTTCCCGACTTTAGGGGCTCAAACCATTCCACATGAAATCATTCGCAGCACTTATATTATTTGCAATTTCTTTTTCTGTCTGTGCACAAAGTGGTTCAGAGATTTTACTGTTCGATTTAAAAATCAAAAAGGATAAAATCACGGTTAGTAATCCTAAAAACATAACCAATCATCCGGGTTACGATAATCAACCGGGTTTCAATCGCAGCGAACCTGTGTTGTACTATTCTTCTTTTAATGAAGATGGTCGGTCGGATATCAAATCATTTAATTACGAAACCAACGAGACTGAATCAATTACCCAAACACAGGAGCGTGAATATTCTCCAACGCATACTCCTGATGGCGAATATCTTTCCTGTATTATTCAGCGCGATAATGGCGCACAGGATTTAGGAAAATATCCGTTGGCAGGTGGCGAGCCATACACAATCATTGATAATTTAACTGTGGGCTATCATGTGTGGGCCGATAACAGTCACCTCGCCATGTTTATTTTGGGTGAGCCAAACACACTTCACTATTTGCGTTTGCCAACCAAAGAAGATACGGTGTTGGCTCAAAACATTGGTCGCTCGTTACATCAAATTCCTGGTGAACGAGCAATTAGTTTTATACAAAAGAACTCAGCGACTAATTGGGAGATAAAAAAATTAGATACTGAAACGATGGTGATCTCAACCATCGCACCTACACTGCCTGGCCGAGAAGATATTTGCTGGACACCCGATGGAAAAATTATTTCGAGTGATGGCACAAAGCTTTTTGTTTTTGATCCTAAAAAAGGAAAGAGCTGGAAAGAAATTACATTGGCTGGTGGTGGTGAAATTACTAAAAGGTGTTACACGACTTGCGATAAATTTGAAAGGTGATAAGTTAGCGGTTGTGGTGGCGGAGTAACGTTTGTGCTTCTGCAGTTGCGCGCTTCCGAAGCCGCGTCCCCGTCCCCGACACCAAACGTGGAACGAAGATAACACTTTGAACTAACACCTCACTGCGCTATTGCAGAAGCATTTTGTTATGGCCAGTGCGCTTCTCCAATCCCAATTCAATGGTGTCAAAAAAATCGTCCAATTGTTAAGGATAGTCCTACGCCATGAAACCATTTGTCGATATTCATTTCTGTGTCCTCATAAAATACTCTGTCGCCTTTTAGGTTTTGATAAACTGGAATTAACAATATTGGCTCAATGTAATATTGTCCAAGAGTCCTAATTAGTCCGATGTTAAGATTAACACCATACTCCCAAGGCTTTTTATTTTTTGTTTCATAGAAGTTAGGCCCATTAAACAATTTATATTTTTGTGAAATCGAATAATATCCCACTAAGTCCGTTCCTAATTCAAGAATTGTCTTTCGGCCAAGTTTGAAATGTTTATTTAGTCCAAAAGTTAATGTTAAATTATTATAATGATACTGAGTAGTAGAGTATAATAAGTTGGTCATTCCATCTTTGTAGTTAATATTCCTCGCAGTACTTGTCCCAGGAATATTGAATGGAAGAGTTCCTTCCATTTTGTCAATACCAAGTCGATAATATCCAACTGCGACTCGAAAACCATAACCTTGTTTTAATTGCTTCTTATAGAATAAGTTGATTCCATAACTAGTGCCCCAAAGTTTGTACGTGTCGTTGTAAACTCTTCCTGCATAATTAGTCTCGTAGTTTGCATGTCGATCATGTCTGGTAATAAGGTCAACACCAAAACTTCTACTTTGTCCAAGTAGAATATGATTGGTAAGTGTCAACATAACTAATAATGTCACCCGTGTCATTTATTGCTTAGTTAGTCGTCACTTCTTTGCGCATTGGTGTATATGTATTGTGTATATTTCTAATATCTCACTTCTCACAAAACGAACCTTTAGCTATCCAAAGTTTTTGAAACTCAAGTTCCAGCAATCCTTCGCGCACAGCGGGGTCAAGTTCTATCACTGCATGATCAAGCTCGCCTTTTATGACTAAGATGCCGCCTTCCATATCACCAAACGTACCTTCTGCTACTACGTTTCCGGTTTTTATAATTCCTTTCAGGTAGTCGTCATGCTTTTTAAAAATCTGTGGTGCATCCTGTATGTTAAACTTGGCAATGTTGGGGATGTAGCGAATAAACTGGTAGGTAACCATTTCATATTTCTCGGCCACTGCACAAGCTGAACCCACGCGTGGAAAATAAGGCAACACCTCCACACGCCAGCGGTTCGCTTGAATACCGGGATCGGTTTGCAACCATTCCTTTACTTGCTCTGCCGACTTAGATTTAAAAATGAAGATGCCTCCACCCGGCATCGAACGGTCCTGCAGAAATTAGTTTTCCTTCTTTGGCCAATCGTGAAATATTAGCCATGTGACCATCCATAATTTTTTTCACTTCTGCTTCGGGCAACTCTGCTTTATCCGTTCGCTTATTCAGAAAAACAAAAATCAGTTCCGGGCTTTGCACGCATAACACCTTTCCCTCGGTCAGTGTCCCCACTGACCGAAAACAAGTCCCAGTCGGATGGTTTGTGAGGACACAAACCATGGTGGGGAGTTCAGGGCTTAATGCACATAATACGTGTGTGCCTAAAATGAAAATAAGAGTTGCAAGGCGTTTGATCATAACAGGAAATTACGAAAAATCTATAAGGGTGTAATTAATTTCCAAACTTTTGCCCCTTGATCCGTGTCCTCGCAGATCGAAATGTAACTGCACTTAAAATTTGCCCTGAAGGGACAATCTCTTTGTAGATTGTGATCAAGGATTCTTTTTACCCTGATGGGGTAACCCTTGTATTCATTTTCATGTAGCTTAGGTTGCCCCTCCGGGGCAATATTTAAATTCTGTAACCCATCTACAAATAGATTACGCCTCTGGCGTAAAACAAGGTGAGACAATGATTAAGGTTCTAATTTTGGAAATCGCGTACGACCCCAACGGGGTCGGATCTTTATAGATATATTGTAAATGCTATAATTCGACTCCTTCGGAGTCGAACATAAGGCAATTCGTCAAATTGTTTTGTGGGAACAAGAATCAAGGAAAAGATATATCAAGAGAGAAAAAATCTAATTCTGTTATTATACTCTTTGCCCCAGCGGGGCAAACTGTTTGTAGTATGTGATTCAAAGATTTTATTTTACCCCAGGGGGGTAACCTGATTCTTGCTTGCGCTTCTGCCTGCTTATCAACAACACTCCCATCAAAATCATAGCAGTACCAACCAATTGTAAAAAATAAATATGCTCATCTAAAAAGAGGTACGCCATAATAATGGTGGACACTGGCCCTATACTACCTACAATAGCGGCATTATCAGACCCAATTCGTTTTATTCCTTCTACAACCAGATAAGAAGGAATAACGGTAGAGATAATCGCCATTAAAAAGCTATAAAAATACACCGTCCCCGAAAAGTGAAATAAGGAAACATCACTGGTTATAAAAAAATGAATTAGCACTCCAATGGCGGCAAAGCACATGGCGTAGCTATTAAACTTAGCAGCTCCCAGCAAGGGGATTAATCGCCCGCTCCCAACGATGTAAGCAGCAAACGTAAAGGCACAAATAAAAATTAATATCGAGCCTAGAATAAAATTATCACTGTGGTGCGAATTGAAATCCACTTCGCCAAAGAAAGCAATCAACAGACCGGCATACGTAATTAAAAGTGCCAGCCATTGAATGGGTTTGATCTTCTCTTTAAAGATTACTGCCGACATTAACAGTACAAGCGTAGGATAAACAAACAAGTATCAAGCGTTCGATACTTGCCGTTACATATTGCAATCCTAAAAAATCGAGCAAACTACTCACGTAATAACCAAGGCAGCCAATAATGGCTACACTCACCCATTGCTTTCCCGTAAAGCGCACATTGGTTTGTTTGCTGGACGATGTAAATGCATAGGCAATAAAAAATGGCAACGAAAAAATCATGCGTAACGCCAACAAAGAAATGGTGTCCACTTCCGTATCGCGATAAGCAAGTTTTACTAAGATCGCTTTTGTTGAAAAGCAAATGGCTCCCAGCAAGGCAATGATAACACCGCTTATGAAATAATCACTGCCTTTGCTTTGTGTCATTACTTGCCAATCACCGCTTTCACCAACTTCATCAGGTCAGCCTCATTATTATATACATTGGGTGAAACGCGAATGGCATTTCCCCGAAAGGAAACAGAAATTTTATTTTTTCGAATGTTGGTCTTCACTACATCAATCGATTTGTTTTCCGGTAAACGGATGCCAAACAAATGATGCCCCCGATACTTTTCATCCTCCACCCAAAAACCAGCTGCCTTTAAAAGTTGAATTGGTTTTTTTGTAATCGCTGCAGTGTACTGCTGAATGGCTTTGGGTTTCCATTGATTAATTTGCTTTAGTGCCTCGAGCAACATAGGTACTAAAATGAAATTGCTATGCTCGCCCATTTCATAGCGCAACGCACCGGGTTGGTATTCACTTTCATAATTTACCAGTGCAGCAAAGTCTTCGCTGTGCAGGCGGTTAATCCAGTTTTCTTCTACCGGCTTTCCGCTGTCAAAATATTCTCCGTAGTAAGCAAGGCCCAATGAATAAGGCCCCATCAACCACTTATAGCCTCCACATATTAACGCATCGGGTTGAATCTGTTCAACATTAAATGGCAATGCGCCTACGGATTGCGTTCCATCAATCACAAGCAGTGCACCTACTTCGCGTGTTCTTTTTCTGATTGCAATTAAATCAAACTTAGTTCCGTCTGCCCAATGCACATTACCAAGCGCAACAAGCTTTGTGTCTACATCAATCGCCTCCAGAATGAGTTGGTTCCATTGCTTGCCGCGACTCTTAAGGGTGTCGGGTGGAGAAACAATTTTTAATTTCACACCGGTGTCGTGATGCAAGCGATGCCACGGATAGTAGTTGCTTGGAAATTGTTCGCCCGTTACAACAATATTGTCACGCTGTGTAACTTTTATGTTCTTCATTACATTGGCCATGCCATACGACACCGAAGGTACCAACACAACTCGATTTGATTCGCAGTTAATCAATGTTGAAAATTCGTTTCGTACTAATTCTGTATCTGAAAAAAAATCATCGATCGAGACTCCAGCCGGATTTCGTTTTTTCAAAATACCAGCCATTCCTTGCTTCTCAACTTTTTTAAGAAGTGGGCTCATGTAAGCACAGTTTAAATACGTTCCTGATGTTGGTAGCGAAAATTTTGATCGTTGGTTTGAAATCATTATAGGTACTTTAGCGTTATGAATTAATTTCTTTTAAACTTAATCTAATTCTCAGGTAAATTAAACCAAGAGTTACCAAATTTGTCAAACCGACATTCATACCATACGACCGAACTCATGCAGGCAAAATCTGAATTTTATAAAGGCATTGAATTTATTAGGATTACCAATTTACCAGCAGATCAAAAAGAAATATTTTTAAAGAACCTTAGCCCGGACAAAGTGATTAAAATCCTAAAGGACGACATCCTGATAAATGATTGCATCTTATATTCCGATTATGTGACTTGGTTCAAGACGCAGCGCCCGTCTTCAGTAGTTAATAGTAGTTCGAAGCCATTGGCGGCTGCTATGGATCTTTCACTTTTAAAAAATTAATCCCATACTCCTTCCGGAATTATTTCAACCACATTGCCTATTGGGTCGTTGAAGTAAAATGATTCCTGTCCATTCTTCCACACAAGGGTATCAATGATTTTAATTCCTTTGCGTAAAATTTCTTCTTTGTGCTGCTGATACAATTCAGGGGCTACTTCAAGAGCAAAATGGTACTTCCCTTCGGAGTAATGAGGCGGTGGACTTTCCTTCAACCTGGAATCATCCGGATTAAAGCACAGAAGAACACTGGTACCAGCTCTAAAAAAGATGTGTTTGCCTTCCACCTCACTAATAATAGGCAAATCCAGAATTTGGTTGTAAAAAGATTTGGCCAAACTCAAGTCATTAAAATAGATACAGGTCTCTTTAATCTGTTTGAATTCCATAGGCACTTTTAAACTGGATAAGGTCAGTAAAAGTTGCATTTAGCAATTCCTATTTGACTGAAAATCTGATCATTATATTCAGCGAATAAAAAAGTTCATTCATCGCGGCCTAATAGTTGTCCACAAAGAAGTGATTAACGACAATGGGTGTAACTGATTGATAATCTGAACAATAAGTCATAACAGTCCGGTAATGTGGATAACTATTGAATTTTGTGGAATTCTATTTTGCCTGATTTTTGGTTAATTCTAACTACTTGAATTCTACCTAATTACTTATTTTCTTTCATTCAACTTACATGTCTATTTTTACGAATACAAAAGGATCAAAAAGTACACAATCATTAAACTCTCGTTTTCCGATTATGAAAAGACTTATTTCTTTAATGATACTATCTATAGGCTTGGGTTCAACGTTCCTTTTTGCCCAAAAAGCCCAGCAGATCAAACTCAAAGAGCTGCAGGAACTAATCAACTCGCCAACCGAACATATTCAAGTCATTAACTTCTGGGCTACCTGGTGCGCACCTTGTGTAAAAGAAATGCCCTTGTTTGAAAAATTGAATGCGGAGAATAAAAATGTAGATGTTACGTTGGTGAGCATGGATTATGATCTGGATCCTAATCCCGAAAAAGTGCAACGCTTTATGGCTCGCAAAAAATTACAATCGAAAGTGGTTATTCTGGCCGAAAGCGATCCAAACTCATGGATCGATAAAATTGATAAAAACTGGGAGGGGGCCTTACCCGCTACGTTGGTTATAAATACCAAAACCGGAAAGCGCAAACTCGTGCAACAGGAATTGCATGAAGGAGATTTGGAAAAATTAATTGATGAAGTTAAAAATTAAGATTATGAAAAAAGCATTGTTGTTGATTGTATGTGTTGGAATGTTGATCGCGGCTGCACCCGTGAAGAATGGATATGAAGTTGGCGACACCGCTACCGATTTTAAATTGAAAAATGTAGATGGCAAAATGATTTCCCTTGCGGATTATAAAAGCGCTAAAGGATTCATTATCATTTTTGATTGTAACACGTGTCCATATTCAAAGGCGTATAATGAGCGCATCATTGCGCTCGATCAAAAGTATAGTGCCAATGGGTTTCCGGTTATTTCAATCAACGCTAATGAAGGTAGTGGTGATTCTTATGATGACATGGTACGGATTGCAAAGAAGAAAGCGTATAAGTTCCCTTATCTACAAGACGACACTCAAGCCATCGCGAAAGCATACGGAGCAACCAATACTCCGCATGTATTTGTGCTTACAAAAGATTTAAAAGTTGCCTACATAGGTGCCATCGATGATAGCCCGCGAAATGCTGATGGAGTGACCAAACGATATGTTGAAGATGCTGTGGATGCATTAGCCTCAGGAAAAATAATTCCCATCACTAAAACCAAAGCCATTGGGTGTGGAATAAAGTGGAAGCGGGTTTAAGAATTAAATTGCAATTCAAAATAGAGCCACTGATTCACAGATTTAAGGTGTACTTTAATCAGTGAAATCCTCTACTTATTAGGCGTTCAAGACCACCCGAAGTGATCAGACGCCTGTAGCGATTTAGTTTTATTACTTCTTCTTCTCGCCCATCGGCAGTTCAACATTCTCGCCCCACACATATTTATTAAACCATTGCCAATTGTGCCACGTGGCAGCAAGACGCTCTTTTGGTTTTGTTATTCCATGGCCAAAACCTTTGTACACGATCAACTCTGCAGGAACATTCTTATCGCGTAAGCCTTGTAATAATTCATAGGCGTTGGCAATGGGTACTCGTTTGTCAAACTCACCATGCTGAATAAGTGTTGGGGTTTTGGCCTTATTTATATTGGTGATTGGAGACGTTTTTTTATAAATCATTTCATCGCTCCACGGAGTTGCTTTTAGATATTGCCTCGTGAAGGGATGAATATCTGTGTTTACATAATACGTCATCCAATTACTGATTCCCGCACCCACAGAAATTGCTTTGAACACATCGGTGTTTGTTGTTAAGAATGCGGAAATGTATCCACCCTGACTCCAGCCCATACTGCCCATCTTTGTTTTGTCAATCATTCCTTTCTTATCCAAATATTCCACGCCACTCATAACGTCCCACATATCCCCCACACCAAGATTCTTCACATTAAGTGATCGAAACGCTTCGCCATAGCCCGCTGAGCCGCGATAGTTTGGTCGCAACACCAAACATCCTTTATCTAACCATTGCACAATAGGGTACACATAAGCGGGCACCGGTGTTGGTGTATCAATTCCTGTTGGTCCGCCATGAATCACCACCAAGAGTGGATACTTTTTGGAAGGATCATAATCTTTTGGCTTGTGAAGCACACCTTCAATGGTTGCTCCATCTTTACTCTTCCAACTGATCACTTCGCTCTGCGCCACCTTCCAGTTTTTTGTTTGTGCAGTCATATCAGTTAGTTGTTCTGGATTACCATTGATGGAGGAAACAAACACTTCTGTCAGTTGATCATCATCCCGACCTGTGAACGCCATCGTTTCACCATCCTTCGAAAAGGATAAACCAAAAATTTGACTCAGGTGAATTTTTAAAAACCGTATGAGCTCCTGTTGCCGGATCAACGCGATAGATCAATCGCTTGGTTTTATTCCAGATGGACGCATAGATACCGGTGCGTGTCCATGTAAATCCTCCTAAGTCTTCATCCAATGCTTTTGCTAATTGGCGAGTTGCTTTGGTAGAAATATTAATGACGAATAATTGTGAGTTCTTATAAAAATTTGAAAGCGTATCGCTTCCATTGGTAGCAAATAAAATCTCGTTTGAATCGGGTGACCAATCTTCCAGTCCGTCAGAACTTGGATTAGTAACGAGTGGGGTTACTTTATTATCTGATAAACTAACGAATGAAATATCCGATTTAATAAATGAGTTGATCAGCGGATTAGGCTGATGACCAAACGCAACCTTTGTTCCATCAGGTGAAACAATAAAAGAAGTTACGGTAAATTTTCCTTCCGTAATTCGTTTCGCTTTTGGCAGTTCAATACATCCTGCCTTTGCTTTTAATGAATCAGCCTTCTCATAACAGGGTAGTTCTGAAGGATCAGGGAGGTTAGGATTAAAATCAACTTGCCAAAGATGAGATAGTGTATATTCTTTATCGTCCGCCTCAAAGCCACCATACCGTTTCTCTTGCTCTTTTTTGTTTTTGTCTTCCGGATCAGATTTTTTGAAAATAAATTTTGTGCCAGAAGGATGCCACTCAAAAGAAGTAACTCCTTCTTCCTCGTTGGTAACCGCTTTTGCTTCTCCACCTTCCACATTCATTATGTGTATTTGGTTTTTATTCCCACGATCGGCAAGAAAAGCGATCCATTTACCATCCGGAGAAAAGGAAGGACTGCTGCTACTTCCCTTGGGTGTATTTGTTAGTTGAAAGGGTTTCGTCCCACTTTTACTCAACCAGATTTCAGAATCAAATCGGTTGTCATTCCAATCTGTTGCTTGCACCGTGTAGGCAACATTCTTTCCATCATCTGAGATTGTTATTCCACCCACACTTCGCAAAGAAATTACTTCTTCGAATGTAGGAACATGCTGACTAAATACCTGATTTGAAAAAATAACCGTCAAGAAAAATAGGGTGCGATTCATAATAGGGGGGTTAATCCTTAATAAGGAAAGACTATTGATTCAAAAATCAAGATGGTTTTACACCGATGGAATTTAGAAAGGATAAGTTCTACATTTCTTCATTGTAAATAATCTTCTGGTTGTTCCAACGTCTTTTCAATCGGTCGTGTCTAACATATAAATCAGAAATATTATGAGTTCTAAATCAGTTGTATTGGGAGCCATCGCCTTTGCAGTTCTTCTTGTAGCATGTCAAGAAGAGGTGTTAAAAACTTCTTGTAATAATGCCGTGACTGCCACAGTCCGCGACCTTACGGGATTGGATGGTTGTGGATATATTTTTGAATTGGCCGATGGAACAAAGCTAGAAGCTCAAATGCTTTTGTATTGCGGAACTCCTCCGTTACCAAAAGAAATAACTGAAAATCCACTTTATAATTTCCAATTTGTGGATGGCAAACAAGTAAGAATTGGATTTGAAGAAATACCAGATGCCGTTAGTATTTGCATGGTAGGTAAAGTCGTGAAGATTACTTGTATTGAAGAATTAATCTTACCAACTGAAGAGTGATATGAAAAGAGCAATCGTTTTTATTATTTGTGTTTTAACTAGCCTTACCGGCTGCGAAACAATTGATCTTCCTTCTGATGTTCCAAATTGTGTTAAGAAGCTAATTCGTGATAATCAAACAAATCCACAAAAAATCTGGCGCTATCGATATGAAAATCAAATCGTTTATCTCGTATTACCGGATTGCTGCGATCAATACATCTCTCTATACACAAGTCAGTGCACGTTTATCTGTGCTCCAAGTGGTGGATTTACAGGGAATGGAGATGGGAAATGTCCGGGTTTTTACCAAGAAGCGGAAGATCGTGTTTTGATCTGGGAAAAGGAAGACTAAAACTTCGTACTCGCCCCACCGCCACCTGAATCTCCACCGCCACCTAAATTATCTGAATGGACAACATTCCCGCCCATCGTTTGAGAAATTACAAACGCTTCCACATTCATATCGGCCCAGCGCTCGGATAATAAATTATCACCTGTAAATCCATTGCGTATTATTTTCAGGTAACGCATGAGAATGATTGCTGTTCCTATTAAAACGGCACCCGCAAGAGTTAGTGTAATTTCTGTGTGCCCCAGGCTATAATAATATTTAAACGTGAAAACAGAAAAAACTAGCGCCACTAAACTCACGCGTAGTAGTACAAGGTCTTTGTTCCTAATCCCAAAAAATAAAAAGCCGACCGGAATAATAACCGTAAGCAGATAGAACAAAAATGCAAAAGGTATGTCGTCTCCTTCTTGTAAATCAAGATCCATTAGGTTTACGCTCAACTCACGAACTACCAAATAATTTCCAGCCGCATAAATAAATAAAAGGCTTATCACCTCAATTACAATTAAATTGTTTGTCCACAATCTATATTTTTCGTTTCCTTTCAATTTTTTTGTTCTCCAATACAGTAGGCCAAAGGCAAGAATGAAAACAAAAGGGATTACCTGCTGCAAAATGCCCCCTGCCTGGTAGAAATTGTAAAACAGAATTCCGGCAAACGAAAGAACAGCCGCAACGGTGGTCAACAAATCAAGGTATCGGTACGCAGCAAAACCAAAAACAATAAGACTGGTTATTAACATCAGCTGCGGACTATCAAAATCAACAAGGCCACCCACACCGCCAATAGTAAAACCGCAAGCATGATACATAATTGCCTCCGTTACTCCTGATTTAAAATGATTCTTGGCAATGAACATCTTTTCCAATGCCACAAAGGAACCGATGCCATAAACAACACTTGTTATGGAAATTCCTGTTTCTCCTAATCCAGAAAAAAACAAAAAGAACAATCCTGTAACGCCTGAGAGTGCTAGCAAGGTTGCAACGAAAAGTAAAATCCGAATAATTAAATTAGGATGATAAAATGGTGTTTTATATTCTTCGTTTATTGGGATGAGTTGATCCGCTGTAACAAAGTTATGCTTTGCCCATCGCTTCACTTCCTTAATCACGTTAAGGTTATATACATGCTGGTGATTGTAGGCTGAAGTCATATTTGCTTAAAGAAACTTTTATAACGGATTATAAAAAATACAAAGCCTCCACAGGATAAAATCGAATAATAAAACCATAACATGGGTTCGTATTCAAAAATGGTTTCTGCCAGTAAGTAAGTGGTGGCAATGTAACCTGCCAGAAATGCATACAATAAAAACAAAAATGATCGTCTGCTTTTCGCGATGTACCAGGCAAATCCACAGCCTGCATAAATTAACAGCACATATAGATACCACTCGCTCATAAACAACCCGACTACACAGCCTACAAAATAGATGAGCGTGCAAAAGTTGAAATAGGTAAACGAAAAATGAGGTTTGATTTTTTTCCAATCGAGTACGAAGGCAATAGCAGTCACAATTACCGCAAAAATAATGGCAGTATTATACAGATTTGATTCCGTAAGAAACTCGCTGCTATACCATTTCTGTGGTGATACACTAATACTCCAGAAGGAAGCAAGTGCCGTGATGGCCAGCGATAGCACTCCCAAATGATCGAACCGATACGCTGCATAGAAAAAGAAAACTGCAGTGATTAACGTACTCCACCCAAGATGTTCATATAACGCACCGTATTGAAATTGAAGATATCCCTGAATTGAAACAAAGAGTAAACAGCCCAATAAAAGAACATAATCATAGTATGGAGTTGGCGATGAAATGGGGCCGTTTGAGTAACCTACTTCATGCTTGATCACGTACCAGAAGCACGCAATCATTAATACCGTAAGCAATGAAATACTAATAAGATGACCGATGTCACCAATGTTCTGGTAAATAAGTAATCCTGCCCCCGTGGTGAAAAGCATCACCCCGAGATAAAGCATCGTTCTTAGTTCATAAAAAACCGAAACCACTTTGCCAGATGTTATTACTTCAATCTTCTCAAACTGTTCTTGCGAGATCAGTCCTTTCTGAAGGAGTTCATGGGGGGTGTCACGAGTCATTTCTTTTTCGGTGAATTTAAATAATCTAAAGTTAAGTGAAGGAAAGCCTTTACGCCACTGGCGAGTGCTTTCTCATCAATCATAAAATCGGCTGTGTGATGGGTGGGTGGTTTTGTCAATTCCATAGCCGCTGGATAGGCGCCCAGGAAAAAAAAGAGCCCGGGCACTTTTTTCTGAAAAAATGAAAAGTCTTCGGCCATCGTTACGGGCAATGTAATCATTACATTCTCTGCACCCACCGCGCGTTGCAGACTCGGTGCCATCTGTTCGGTAAGTTTGGGATCATTCACTGTAGCCGGATACATTATCTGAATATCTACTTCTGCTTTTGCTCCTGCACTCTCTGCAATTTTTGTTGCCGTGCGAATAATATCAGCATGTACTTTCTTTTGCATATCATCATCAAACGTACGAATGGTTCCTTCCAGCAAAGCTTCTTCAGGAATAATATTTCTCCTGATGCCTGCATGCATGCTTCCTACTGTGATTACTACCGCGCCTTTTGTAAGCTCGCTTTGGCGACTTACAATAGTTTGCAATCCCAATAATGATTTGACTTGAAACAACAATGGGATCAACACTATCCCATGGAGTAGCGCCATGTGCCCCTAAGCCCTTTACTTTTATATCAACACCATCTACCGAAGCCATTAATCCGCCCGAGCGATAGGCAATTTTACCGGAGGGCACCAGCGATTGAAGATGCAATCCAAAAATTGCATCGACTTTTGGATTCTCAAGCACACCTTCCTTCACCATTAATTCTGCGCCCGATGTTCCATCACTAGCCGGAGCGCCCTCCTCAGCGGGTTGAAAAATAAATTTCACGGTTCCTTTCAACTCACTTTTATTCTTGGAAAGAATTTCGGCCACAGCCAACAAAATTGCCATATGCCCATCATGACCACACGCATGCATCACTCCGGTTTCCTGACCATTAAAAGGAACTCTTTCTTTTGATGCAAAAGGCAATGAATTTCTTTCTGTAACCGGCAGTGCATCTATATCGGCACGAAGCGCTACTACGGGTCCGGGCTTTCCTCCTTTCAATATTGCTACAACTCCCGTTTTAGCAACAGGATATTGAACTTCTAAACCAAGTGCTTTTAGTTGATTAGCGATTCGTTCGCCCGTTTTAATTTCCCTATTCGATAGTTCGGGATGTTCATGAAAATACCTGCGCCATTCTATCATCTTTGGCTCAATATCTCTTACTTGTTGATCGAGTTTTAGTTTCAACTTCTCTTCTATCTGTGCCGTTGCTGCTATAGTAAGAAGGGAAAGACATGCTGTTTGATAAAAATTCTTCATAGGTTTGGCTATTCAAAATCAAGATAGACATAAAGGGTGCGCACACAAAAGATTATTTTATGCAGTGGTTGAAAATCTTTTCAGGGATGGATGCAGCTCGTGAGAAGTTGATTGAAAACAAGCCTCAGTTGATTATTGTAGGAGGAAAGCGAATTTCACTTGTAAGACAAGGGACTGCAATTTATGCAGTCAGTGATACGTGTACCCATAATGGAGAGTCGCTCAGCAAAGGAAAAGTAAATCATGCATGCGAAATTGTTTGTCCGTGGCATGGGCACATCTTCAGTCTTAAAACGGGTCGCGAATACCAACAACGATCGAACGATCTTGAATGCTTCCCTCTTAAAGAAGAAGCTGATGGGTTGTATATTGGAGTTTAGATAAATAATTTGTCAGTTTGAGTTTTGGTCGATTTCAAGTCAGAGTGAGGTTTCAACTAGCTCAACCTGACATAGTTTATAACTTTGACAATTAAAAATTAAAACAATAGCATTAAAGTCTAGTCGTTATTAACTCATGTTTGCAGTGTTAAAAAAAGAGATTCTGTTTCTTATAAGCATCCTGATTTGCTCTGCCGTAAGTGCTCAGCCTGATTTTGAGAAGGAAATTTTGATGGGCAGATTGGCCTACACAGAGATAGTTCCTGCAGATCTATTAGCAACCCGTTCGGTTGTTTTGTTCGACCAAGGCATCACGCAAAAAGACTTAGAAGAAACTCAAACTGCATTTCAACAAACAGGCATTGATGCGGAGGCCTATTTTAATTGTGATGATGTGCTGGCCGGTGTTGATCCTGAAAAAGCATTTTCAACCTTATTGAATGTACGTCAAATTTCCTTCCTGATATTTTTTAGCAAAGAGAAAAGTGAGTACTCGCTTACTTTTGTTCCGTATAATGGCAAAGGTGATTTAATAAATGTCTCTGCTCCAGCCTGGCAACAAAAAGGGCCTATATTAAAAGAAGTATTACTAACGATTTATCGCTTTGCATTAAGCAATCAGAAAAAGAAAAATTTCTTGATCAATGATTTGCCCGAAACTGATATCCCAATAAAATATTTCGTTGGCCGCAGAAATGAAACCTACACCGCCATGGTGAAATCATTTAGAGTCGCTGTTCCAAAATTTGGCAACGACCGGGCCGATACAGCCTTAGTACAAATGTTGAAACAACACTTTCCTGTAAAATATGAATTGGTAGATCCCGAATTAGATGATCGCGAACTTGAGCGCAAAGGATTTATTACGGTGCTTCGATTTGTTCATACCCGTGGAGGTGTTGCCAAAAAAATTCTGGATTATGATTTAACGCAAATGGCTAGTTCCATTGCTTCTGTGATGATGGTAAATGGCGAGCCCCAGATAAAAACAATTCCGGCAGAAGAACCCATTTATAAATTTTACATCAAGCACTTAGAATACGGAAATATTTTCCTTGGAAATAAATGGGATGCTGATCGTTCGTGGCAAGTGGCACTCGCCAATCATTTACAGCTCATGCGGTTGGATTTGAAATATTGAACTCATGCGTTGGAATCATTCCTGAAAATAAATCAACATGTGATTAACATCTTCGTCATCAGGAATGTGACTTGATCCAAATGTTTTTCCATTCAAATGATAATCAACCACTAAAACTAAGGCTACTTCATTTGTTAAAATGCAAACCGGGTGGTTGACCGATTTTTTTATTGATCCTGTACCATCTGCTGTGGCTATATTAAGTGAACCAGAACCCAACGGCTCAATTTTTACAACATCATTTGCAAATGAAACGCTTTGTCCTGGAGTTTTCTTTTTATTGAGGAAATTTAGCCAAAAGCTATATGTACCATTAGGGATAAGACCTGTCAATGAAATACTTACCGTTGTTAAATACCCATTGCAGTCAACAAGAATACTACCTCCGGCATTTTGCCACTCTGAAAGAGTAAGTTGGTGTCCAGTCGGAGATTTGATAGGCGTAAGTTGACCAATTGGAGGATCGAAAACATTTCTTGCATAAATCAATTCCTCAGGATCAATTGGGAGTGTTCCAGATGCATTTTTTACCTCTCCAAAAATATCAATATCATCATATACAATGAGTGCGGTCAATGGCTGCGTTTCTATTACAAAATCAATTTTTTTGCTTTCTGTAGTTTTGAATTCGGTAGTTACCGTTTGTTCTGAAACAACCACGCAAGTTAAAGGTGGAATTATAGAGACTTGATAAATTCCATCCGAGGAAATATCAAATTGATACGCTCCAATCTCATTCGTTGAGGTTTGTGTTTCTCCCAAGGCAGAAGAAATTTTAACCTTTGTGTTCGGATAAACTTTGTCATTTTTATCCCTGATCACACCTACAATTTCTTTTTTAATAGGATCCGATTCGTCTCCTTCAGATTTACACGCATTAAAGTTTAATGCAATACATAAAATGATAATACCTACACCTATATGCTTCATGATTCAAATTTTATAAATGTTTGTCTGTAGAGCATTTAAACTCTCAAAAAAATACTCAACCTATGTTGTAATTCGGCTAACTAAGACGTTGCGATGGATAAAGTCGCAGGTTTGAGAAGTGAAGTTAAGGAATTAAAATAATATTTTATTTTGGTAAGATAAATGACTGGCCGCGTCCAATTCTAATTCCTGCAATAAAAATCTTTAGTTGGATTTCTTATTTCGTTTCGAGACAATGACTGCAACAATGATAATCATGGCAAACCACACAAAGCGATTACCATGCAGGTGCGGGAAAAAATGCCAGTCATGACCCCATCCAAAAATGCCATGGAAGATGGCTCCAAAAATTCCACCTATTATTCCAACGATGGCTCCGAAAACTCCGGCAACAATACCGATGGCCCCACCAATGAGTCCCATACCTAAACCAAACCAAAGCGGGAACGTAAACAGAAGGAGCAGTGCCAGCAGAATAGTAGATGATCGACTCATAATGCAAGTGTTTTTACACCTACATACAAAAATCATTCACATTTTTCTCAGGCAAGAAAAAGCGATCATACAATTCAAAAACAAAGATTACTCAATCTGTACTTGATCGGAAGTGTTGGAAAATGAACAGGTTGACTAATAAAAGTGAACACTTTACAATAGAAAGATGCGATGTCATTTTCTTTTACTACGCTGGAAAATGTCTAAGATTTAAACAAATTAAAAATGAGCTGTGAGCAGTCGATCCATGTTACGCGCCACAAGGACTAGAAGGCTCAACAATTCTAAATCAGGAAAAGTATGATTTAAACTTTTTAACATTTTCGTCTGATCCAAGTACAATCATAATATCGTTTTCCCGAATGATTGTGTCGCTGTTGGGATCAAACGTAAATCCTTTTTTCTGATTTTTTAGTCCAATGATGGTAGCCCCGGTATTCTTTCGAATATCTAACTCTCTTATTGATTTGTTATGAAATTCTTTTTTAAGTTCTTCAAACTTAAATTCTTCCAATTTTAAATTTTGATCTGTCACGCCTGTCAGAATTTCTAAAAATTCGATAACATGAGGTTGAGTTATTATGTGTGCCATGTGAATACCGCCTAAGGCAAAAGGCTTCACAACTTTATTAGCCCCAGCGCGATATAATTTTTTCTCAGCACTTTCCTCAGAAGCTCGCGCCACTATGTTAATGTTTGGGTTTAATCCTTTTGCGGTGATGCAAATCAGCATATTCTCAGCATCATCTGGCAGGGTTATTAATAATGAGTGAGCATCTTCTATTCCTGCCTGAATCAACACCTCTTCTTTAGAGGCATCTTCAGTTATTACTTGGAAATCCGGATTTTTAGGAAGGTATTTTAAAACTTCTTCATTGCTCTCAATGAGTACAAATTTTCTTTTGCTTTTTATCAACTCAAGGCATGTTTTGGCGCCTGTCCGTCCGTATCCAACAACTATAATGTGATTTGTCAATCGTTTGATTTTTTTATTAAAAATGAAAGTAGTGAATATTTTTTTGAATTCGCCTTCAAAAATGTTGCGGCTAATTACTGACACGATATAAGCATAGATACCTATGTTTAGCACCATATAGATGCTGGTAAACAACTTGCCTTCCTTACTAAGGGGAGATACCTCACTAAAACCTACTGTTGAGATCAGCAGCATGGTCATATAGAACGCGTCCAATACACTGTAGTCTTCAATAATCATATAACCGAAAATACCTATCAGTACACTCAAGGTCAGAAACAAAACGGCATACAAAAAACTTCTCATGCCATCACTCATAGATCACAGATATTCAGTCAAGTTACAAAACCCTTGCAAGGGTAACTATTTTATATAAAAGTTGGAGAAGTAATTCATTACAATTGATCAAAAAGATCAAACACTCAGGATGAAAACAATCGTTGCCAAAACCAATTGCGCAACCCATTTGCAAGACGATCTACGTTATTCTAAATTGGAAGGTTTTAGCCTAAGGACATAATGACACACACACCTAACCCTCTTATTCCAAAAACTGAAGTCGTGCTAATGGGAGCCGGAATTATGAGTGCCACGCTCGCGGTAATACTCAAAGAGCTTGACCCGGAAATTTCTATTCAGATTTTTGAACGGCTCGATGAGGCTGGTACCGAGAGCTCAGATGCCTGGAACAATGCAGGAACTGGCCACTCGGCATTTTGCGAATTAAACTACACACCACAAAAGCCAGATGGCTCAGTGGATGTTACCAAGGCTATAAAAATTGCTGAGTCCTTTGAAATTTCGAGAGAATTTTGGTCTTATCTCGTTGAACAAAATTATTTTTCTACCCCTGCAGATTTCATTACTCAAATTCCGCACATCAGTTTAGTATGGGGAAAAGAGAATGTGGAGTATGGTAAGAAGAGATATGACGCTATGCAACAGAGTCCTTTATTCAAAGACATGATCTATACAGAAGATCGTGATTTGATGAATGAGTGGATGCCACTTGTGATGCGTGGACGTAAGAAATCACAACCTGTAGCAGCCACCCGAATGGATATTGGCACCGATGTGAATTTTGGAGCGTTGACACGCGGCATGATCAATCGATTAGAAAAGATGCCAGGCGTTTCTGTTCATTATAATACAGAAGTACTTGATCTGGATCCTGATGGAAAAGGAGGGTGGGATGTATTTGTACGCGACCTTACAACAAAAAAGAAAAATCAGGTAAACACAAAATTTGCATTCATTGGTGCTGGCGGGGCAACACTGCACTTATTAAAGAGGGCTGAAATAAAAGAACGTAAAGGATATGGTGGCTTTCCGGTAAGTGGGTTGTGGTTAAAATGTTTAAACGAAGAGTTAATTGCAAAACATAATGCGAAGGTATATGGCAAAGCAAACATTGGGGCTCCCCCTATGTCGGTACCGCATATTGATACCCGCATAATCAATGGCAAAAAGGAATTACTTTTTGGACCGTTTGCCGGATTCTCAACTAAGTTTCTTAAGAATGGCTCGCTGATGGATTTGCCAAAATCCATCCGGCCAGATAATGCGCTGCCTATGATTTTTGCCGGACTTAAAAATATGCCGCTCACTAAATATTTAATTGAACAGGTGCGACAAACACCCGAAGAAAGATTGGAAGCTTTGCGCGAATATGTTCCCTTTACCAAACTTGAAGATTGGGAATTGAAGGAAGCCGGTCAACGTGTGCAGGTTATTAAGAAAGACAAAGAAAAAGGCGGAGTGCTGGAGTTTGGAACAGAAGTAGTGGTGTGCGAAGATGGAACAGTAGCCGCATTGCTAGGCGCATCACCGGGAGCATCCACCGCTGCAGCTGCCATGCTCGATATTTTGGTGAAATGCTTTAAGAAACAATGTGATACTTCAGCCTGGAAAGAAAAACTAACTATCATGGTGCCATCCTTCGGCCAGTCAATTTCTAAAAGCGAGGAAAAAGTGTTAGCCACACGGGCACGTACAGGTAAAATTTTGGGATTAAATAAATAGGTTTCAATGCCGCGTCTGTAGACCATCAACGTTGAGGCTGGAATAAGAGCAATATTCGGGTTTTAATACTTTTAACAAGCAAGCATCTTTGAACTATTAAATTCAACAAGATGACAACGCAAGAGACGCTTAACTACAATCGCATTGCCGAAGCGATAGAGTACATCCAACAAAACTTTAAATCACAACCCTCTTTAGAAGAAGTCGCTGAAAAAATAAACATCAGTCCGTTTCACTTTCAACGGTTGTTTACTGAGTGGGCCGGAGTAAGCCCTAAAAAGTTTTTGCAATACATAAGTGTAGAACATGCCAAGTCTATCTTAAAAGGTACGCAAGCAACTCTATTTGATGCTGCTGAAGAGACAGGCCTTTCAGGTACCGGAAGGTTGCACGATTTGTTTGTTAACATTGAAGGCATGACGCCTGGGGAATATAAAAATGGTGGCGAAAATCTTTCCATCAACTACAGCTATGCCGAAAGTCCGTTCGGAAATATTTTGGTAGCCTCCACACAAAAAGGTATTTGCTTCATGGCTTTTGCCGAGGAAGAGAAAGAATCATTCCTTGTTTTACAAAAAACTTTTCCTAACGCACATTATAAACAAGTGGTTGATCTGGTTCAACAAAATGCACTTTACATATTTACGCACGACTGGAAGAAGCTAGACAATATAAAACTCCATTTAAAGGGCACCGACTTTCAATTAAAAGTGTGGGAAGCCTTGTTAAAAATTCCGATGGGGAAATTGTCAACCTATGGAACTATCGCAGAACAGATTAAGAATTCAAATGCTTCACGTGCCGTGGGCACTGCTATAGGAAGTAACCCGGTCGCGTTCTTAATCCCTTGTCACCGTGTCATTCAATCAACCGGTACCATTGGCGGTTATATGTGGGGGCCAACTCGCAAGACTGCGATTATTGGGTGGGAAGCTGCGCGTACTAATTCTTAATGTTACATCATATTGATTTAGGAAAAACTATTTCGGAACGAAAACGAAATATGAAGCAACTTGTTAAGCAAGGTGAAATCGCATGGGGCGGAAATAAGAAATTAAAAATATACGGAACACTTAATTGTAATTCCGGCAAACGAATGAAAACAGAGAATCGTGTTTTCTTTAGTTCAGAAACAGAAGCAATCGAAAACGGTTTTCGCCCTTGCGGAAATTGTATGAAACAAAAATATCAACATGGGAAAGATGGATTTATTTAATCAGGAGCTAGCAACCAACCTGTTGCCACATGATGGCGAGGTAAACTATTATGGAAAAATAATGACGCAACAAAAAGCGCTACATTATTTGGATAAAATGTTAAACACCATTGAATGGAGAAACGATGAAGCTAAAATTTTTGGTAGACACATTATCACCAAACGCAAAGTTGCCTGGTATGGCGATCGCAACTATTCGTACACGTACTCTAACACCACCAAACAAGCATTAACCTGGACGAAAGAACTTATTGAGTTAAAGCATCGTGTGGAGGAATTTACAGAAACCGTGTTTAACTCATGCTTACTCAATTTATATCATACGGGTGAGGAGGGAATGGCCTGGCACAGCGATGATGAAAAGACGCTGGGTAAAGACACAGCCATTGCATCATTAAGTTTTGGAGCTGAGCGAAAATTCGCCTTTAAGCACAAACAGACCAAAGAAGTTATTTCGCTGGTTCTTGAAAGTGGAAGTTTGCTGATAATGAAAGGAACAACCCAAACAAACTGGTTGCATCGGCTTCCACAAACAACAAAAATTAAGACTCCACGGGTAAATCTTACTTTCAGGACGATGATTGTTTGATCATTGTCCAACAACTCTTATTATCTTCGAGGCTTCTGATAATGAAGTTCTCTATGGTTAAAAAATTCCTTCTGCTTCTTTTCATAGGCGCAGCGATGTTGGTTGGTGTATTGTTAACCAACACCTTTTTAAAATCTTCCAAACAGATTCATGTAGAAGCTGCACCCGCTCCAGAAATTAGCCCGGCTGCATTACAGCATTTTACAGGGGCACTCGCTTTTAAAACTATTTCAAATAGTAATCCTGCTTTGTTTGACTCGGCTCAGTTTATTGGCTTTCGTCAATACTTAGAGACCACGTATCCAAATTTTCATGAACAGCTTCAACGTGAAATAATTAAAGACTACACACTTTTATTTACCTGGAAAGGGAAAAATCTACAATTGAAACCAATCGTGCTCATGGCACATCAAGATGTTGTTCCTATTGAGGCGGGTACAGAATCTTTATGGTCAGTTGATCCGTTCGCGGGCGAAGTAAAAGATGATTTCATTTGGGGTCGAGGAACAATTGATGACAAAATTAATTTGATCGGTATGCTGGAGGCCGCAGAAAAATTACTATCAACCAATTTTCAACCCGAACGAACCATTTACTTTTCCTTTGGCCACGATGAAGAGATTGGCGGCTCTGGTGCAATTGCAGTAGCTAAACTTTTAAAAGAGCGTGGGGTTGAAGCTGAGTTTGTGATGGACGAAGGAGGCATTATTACAAAAAGTCAAATCCCCGGAATCTCTAAGCCTGTTGCTTTAATAGGAACTTCAGAAAAGGGATACCTCTCTTTAATTTTATCTGTTGAGCAAGCTGGCGGTCATAGCTCTATGCCCGCTCCTGAAACATCTATTGATATTCTCACTCGCGCCATTGTTCACTTACGCGAAAAACCTTTCGAAGCACGCTTCTCCGAATCTATGAATGGTTTCATAGAGAGCCTTGGCCCGGAAATGCCTTTTGTACAACGCATGGCTTTTGCCAATCCGTGGTTATTCAGAGGAATGATTATTGGTATTTACGAAAGTAGTGCCGGAGGCAATGCAATGATTCGTACTACCGTTGCGCCAACAATTATTCACGCAGGAATGAAAGATAATGTCATCCCAACGTTATCAACCGCTACGATAAACCTCCGTTTACTGCCGGGCGATAAAGGCGAAGATGTTATTGCCAAAGTAAAAGAAATCATCCATGACGATCGGGTGTCTATTACCATACATAAAAATAGTTTGTCAGAAGCGTCAGCGGTTACGCCCATGAGCAGCGTAGGATATCAAAAAATTTCTACGGCTATCAAAAGCAGTTATGCTGATTTATTGACATCTCCTTTCTTAATGATTGGTGCTACGGACTCACGCTATTTTGGAGAGGTCTCTTCAAACATTATAAAGTTTAGTCCTATGATTGACCCGATCGGATTCCATGGAATTAACGAGCGGGTTAGCTTAGAAAGCTATAGAGTAACACTTTGGTTTTATGAACAGTTGTTGAAAGAGTTGAATTAAAAATAAACTAAAATTAAATTACCATGCTTGTAAATTCAGCCGTACGTAAAGTAGCTATTGTTGGATACAACAGAATCCCTTTTGCCCGCCAGAACACTAATTATGCTCAAGCGACTAATCAAGATCTGTTGGTTGCAACACTCAACGGGTTAATTGATCGATATAAATTACAAGGCGAACTATTAGGCGAGGTGGCGGCAGGCGCGGTGATCAAACACACCTGGGAAGTAAATCTCACCCGCGAAAGTGTGATGAGCACTTCATTAGATCCAAAAACACCGGCTTGTGATATTCAACAGGCGTGCGACACCGGAATTGAAACGGCTGTTTACATCGCTAATAAAATTGCGCTGGGGCAGATTGAGGTAGGCATTGCTGGTGGTGTAGATTCAACCAGTAATGTTCCGTTGGTACTTGGTGAAAAACTTAGAAAGATTTTACTGGCCGCTAATCGCGAAAAATCAATTGGTGGAAAAATCAGTCAATTCCTAAAAATCAGACCCAAAGATCTCTCGCCCAAGGCACCTATGAATTTGGAAGTACGCACCGGTTTATCAATGGGCGGTCACACTGAAATCACCGCAAAATATTATGACATTGCGCGTGCCGATCAAGATGCATTCGCTTTAGACAGTCATCTGAAAATGGCTAAGGCTTATGAAGAGAATTTTTTTCAGGGAATGATGACGCCTTACCTGGGGCTTGATCGTGATAATAATCTTCGAAAAGACTCAAGTTTAGAAAAGCTAGCAAAACTTAAACCTGCTTTTGATAAGCAACACGGTTCTCTCACAGCGGGCAATTCATCTCCACTTACAGATGGTGCCTCATGTCTTTTGCTGGCTAGTGAAGAATGGGCTAAGAAAAAAGGATTGCCTGTGCTAGCATACTTGACATTTGCCGAACTCGCAGCCATTGAATATGTAACCAACAAACAAAATTTACTACTCGCTCCTGTTTATGCTTCTTCGCGTATGCTTGCGAAAGCCGGTTTAACATTACAGGATTTTGATTTCTATGAAATTCATGAAGCCTTTGCAGCACAAGTATTAGCCACACTGAAAATATGGGAGAGTGCAGAACTATGTAAAGAGTTTGGATTAGAAAAACCATTGGGAAGCATTGATCGAAATAAACTTAATGTAAAAGGTAGCAGCCTTGCAGCAGGCCACCCATTTGCCGCTACCGGAGGAAGGGTGATTGCCACCATGGCTAAACTATTGCATGAAAAGGGTTTTGGTCGTGGATTTATCTCTGTGTGTGCGGCTGGTGGACAAGGCATCACCGCGATCATGGAGCGTTAAAACTTTCAGTGTACGGTCTCCTAATTTTTTATCACATTCAGACAACCTGAGCCCTTCATTCTCAGTTTATGGAATATTAACCCCTCCATATGCTGAAGAATTTCCTTAAGACTGCCAGTCGCATTATTCTAAAACACAAGGCATACGCAATCATCAACTTTATTGGACTTACCTGTGGTATTAGTTTATCGCTATTGATTGCCGCTTATGTTCGTTCCGAACTTAGTTATGACCGCTTTCATAAAAATGCCGATCGCCTTTATCGAATCAAATATGTTGCGCCCAATGGATTAGAGTTGGCTTCATCGCCACCCCCTATTGCACCCCTTATGAAAGATTTCTTTCCTGAAGTTGAAGAAGCAGCGCGAGTGTATAGAAGAAATGTTAGCGTCAGGCGCGCAACTCAAGAAGAAGCATTTGAAGAAAGCGAAGTATTCTTTGCCGATTCTGCCTTCATGAAAATGTTTTCGTTCGAATTTGTGAAGGGCAATCCTGTTCGTGCGTTGCATGAGAAGTTTACCGTAATTCTTAATGAAGAAATGGCTATCAAATATTTTGGTAAGGCTAATCCCATTGGCGAAACATTGCTGTTTGCAGGCAATCATTCCTTCAAAGTAATTGCTGTTGTTAAAAATTTCCCTGAGAACTCGCACTTGCATTTTAATATGTTGGTGCCATATGATAATATGTTCGATCTGGAAACGGATCAAACTGCTCAGGTGTTGAGAAACAATCTCGCTGTCAATTTTATTATTAGCCATTCCTATACTTACGTGATGTTGAAACCGGGAGCAAATCCGATAAATGTGGACAGTCAGATGGAACCGTTTCTAAAAAAATATGCAGATCCTCGTTTTTTGGTCGGGCAGGTTTTTACGCTTATGCCATTAACAGACATTCATTTAAAATCTACATTGTTAGCAGAACCCTCCTCCACCAACTCAATGACTAATATTTTCATTTTCATTGGAGTGGGTATTCTTACCTTACTGATTGCGTGCATCAATTATATAAATCTAAGTACCGCCCAATCATTTACACGGATAAAAGAAATCGGTATTCGAATGATATTGGGATCGATGAAGCGACAAATCATTTCTCAATTCCTTTCTGAAAGTTTTCTCTTTTGCCTTGTCTCTTTAATACTATCCTTTGGGGTTTTCTATCTTGCGTTACCTCTACTCAATCAACTTACTAATAAGGATCTTAATTTTATTCAGTCAGTTGATACTTCCTTGATAATTTTTTCAATAGGGCTATTAGTGTTAATTACATTACTGGCAGGCGGCTATCCTTCTTATTTTGTCGCACAATTTGATTCCGTTAATTCTTTAAAGGGAAGTGGTGACACAGGAACTGGGAGTCAATGGCTGCGCAAGTCGTTGGTTGTTTTTCAATTGTCTATTGCATTTCTGCTGCTGTCCGGCTCTTTGCTAATTGTAAAACAGTTAAACTTTCTTCAATCTCGTCCGCTTGGATTTCAGCGCGAACACATCATCACCGTTTCTCTATTCAGTCAAAATTTAAATGGCATCTTTGGCCAACGTGATTCTGTTTTTCGCTCACGACTACAAAGCTTTCGCGATGCAGTTGAAACTCAAACCGGAATTAAGAGTACAGCACTTTCATCCAATGCTCCTGGGCTTGGGGCTGTCTATCGGGGAACTATCCCGGAAGGAATGACGCAAGAAGATAATTTATTCGTTGCCAACTTTTCGGTGGATTATGATTTTAATGACACCTACGAAATGGAATTGGTAGCCGGCCGATGGTTTAGTAAAGACTATGGTACAGATTTAGCCGAAGGCTTCCTTGTTAATGAAACCGCGGTACGTGAGTTTAAGTGGGAAACCCCCGAGCAAGCATTGGGCAAAACAATCAACCGCGAAGGGAAACTTGGGAAGGTGTTAGGAGTGCTGAAAGATTTTCATTTTTCTTCTCTTACCACACCTGTTTCTGCCATGGTGATGGAAATGAATCCCAATCAAATGAATGCACTCTCTGTTAGGTTAGAGAATGCAAACGTAGATGACATCATTAATAAAGTGAGAACGCAATGGAATTCCATGTTTCCCGAAAAAACATTTGAGTTTAGTTTTCTGGATGAACAACTCAATCAACAATATGCTACCTATCACAGTTTTGGTACCATTATTAAAACGTTTACGTTTATTGCTATTCTTATCTCATGTTTGGGTGTGTACGGCTTAGTTCTTTTTGTGGTTCAGCGCAGGCTTAAAGAGATTGGGGTGCGCAAAGTGTTAGGTGCCAGTGTGGGTACTATTCTACGATTAATATATATGGATTTTGCCTGGTTACTCGTTATCGGATTTCTATTGGCAATACCCATCTCGTATTACCTAATGGATCAATGGATGCAAAACTTTTCTTATCGCACACCCATCGATGTACTAACCTACACAATCAGTCTTTTGGTTTTGGTGATTATTACAATGGCTACCATTAGTTTTCAGGCGATTAAAGCTTCTTTGGTGAATCCTGTAAAAACATTAAGAGCAGAATGATCATTTATATTGGCGTAACCATATTAAAAATCTGGAGTATCCATTAAAATAGTCTTTATGCTTAAAAACTACTTTGCCATTTCGCTGCGCAATATTCGGCAGAACCCGCTCTACGCATTTATTAATATTTTTAGTTTGGCCATTGGCCTGGCTGCATGCCTGGTTATCTATTTGTTTATCTCCGATGAACGAAGCTTTGATGCTTTTCATACCAAGGGTGAATTAATTTATCGACTTGATGAAGTTCAAAGCTTTCCGGGCACGAATGAACAAAAAGTTGCGCTATCCATGCCGGGTATGGGTCCCGCCATTCGAAAAGAATTTCCTGAAGTTGTTAGCTATGCGCGATTTGTTAACCGAAGAAATCAATTGGTGATAAAAGATGATAAGAAATTATTGCTTCCTTCTATCGCCTATGCTGATAGTGCGTTTCTCGAAATTTTTGATTTTGAATTATTAAGCGGAGATAGAAAGACAGCCTTAAATGAACCTTATACTTTATTGTTAACCGAAGAAACTGCGCTCAAGTTTTTTAGTTCTACACAAGAAGCTGTCGGCAATTCACTCACCTGGCGCGAAAAGGAATTTAAAATTGTGGGAATCCTGAAAAATATTCCTGAAAACTCTCACATGCAGTTTTCAGCGCTATCATCGGTGGCTACAATCTTATCTGAGGATAAAGAGTATAATGATCGCTGGGGCGGAAATTCATTGAATACCTATTTTGTATTGAATCCCAATACAAACACTGCTGAAATGGAGGCCAGGTTTCCAGCCTTCATGTCGCGTCACATGGATAATCCAGACATTAATAAATTTTACAAACTATATCTTCAACCACTCAATCAGGTTCATCTGGGTTCTATTGATATTGAACATGACTACAACAACTACCGTAAGTTTAATGGCAGTTACCTGGATGTGTTTTATGTGATCGGTGTGTTCATTCTTTTGATCGCTGGAGTAAATTTTATGAATCTCACCACGGCAAGAGCCTCCCATCGTTGGAAAGAAATTGGAGTTAGAAAAACGGTAGGTGCCAAAAAGTTGCAACTCTTCAGTCAGTTCATTTTCGAATCAATTTTACTTGCCTCCATGGCATTGGTGTTGGCGGTGTTGTTAGATCTTCTTTTTGTGCCTATGCTGAATAGTCTTATCGGAAGGCAACTTTCATTACTTAATTTTTTCAATGACTATCAGAAAATAATATTAGTTCTTGCCGGCACCTTAGGGTTAGGTCTTCTTGCCGGGATATATCCTTCGTTTTACATGACATCCTTTAACATGTCGCGCGTTTTAAAAGGTGGCGCGCAAGGCGAAGGTCGTTCACTTTTCAGGAGCGGACTGGTTGTGTTACAGTTTGGTCTGGCACTGGCCATGATTGTGAGTACACTTATTGTAACCCAACAACTGTCTTTTATGAAAAACACTGACATAGGGTTTGATAAAGATGAAATTATGTTAGTGCCAATGAATAAGGAAGCAAATGGCAAGTTTGAAACAATAAAACAGGAATTGTTAAAGAACTCAATTATAAAAGGTGTTACTGCTAGTGGCCAACGATTAGGAAATAATTTTCATCAATGGGGCTTTAAAGTAAAAGCAGATACTGGAGTAATGGAAATAACGCCCAGCAATGTAAATGTGGATTACGATTATCTAAAAGTATATGGAATCCAATTAGCAGAAGGAAGAGATTTCTCAAAAGAAATTGCAAGCGACAATGGAAAAGCTTTTATCATTAATGAAACTTTTGCAAAAGAACTTGGGCTTAAAGAAACAGTTGGGACTCCTGCCGGGCATGGATGGTATGAGAACGATTCTCTAGGGACAATCATAGGAGTAGTAAAAGATTTTAATTTCAATTCACTGCACTACAAAGTAAATACTCTCGAAATGGTTGTTCACCCTGATTGGGGTTATGATGAATTGTCTGTTAAAATTGATGGCGCCCGAGCCGAAGATGCAATTGCGTTAATCAAAGATTTGTGGAACACGCAAGTTCCAAGCTATCCTTTTGAGTACTCTTTTCTTAATGAACATTTTGAAGTGTTGTACGAATCGGATAAACAAATGAGTGCTGTGGTGTCCATCATGGCGGGGTTAGCAATTTTAATTTCATGCATGGGTCTTTTTGGATTGGCTGCTATTACTACCGAAAAGAAAACAAAGGAGATTGGAATTAGAAAAGCATTGGGTGCCAGCGAAGGACAAATCACGGTGCTGCTTTCGCGAAACTTTGCCCTCTTGATAATTTTATCCTTTGTCTTAGTAAGTCCTTTAACCTACTATTTCCTTCACAACTGGCTACAACAATTTGCCTATCGCATTGGCATAAACCCATTACTGTTTTTATTAGGCGGAGCAATTGCCATGGCGATTGCCCTTATGACGATCAGTTTTCATACGATTCGTTCGGCCCGTGCCAATCCCGTTAAGGCATTGCGCTACGAATAGCTCCTAAATATTTATCTTTTTGGAAATAAATCTTGGTTCGTTCCAACGGTTTTTAAGAAACTGGTGTCAAATCAAAAAAGTCCTTATCTTCATATAAGTTATCGTTTTTGAAAACATCAAACCCATGAAAGCGATCCAATTACTGAGCATTGCCTGCATCCTGTCATTAACTGCCTGCGATCCTTTTGAAACCGCAAATCAGAATGAAATGATTCTGGATTTGCCCCAAGTTCCATTTTCATATAATGTTTCCGGTACTTCCGATCACTTACCAACATTGGGAAGAGTTCTTTTCTACGACCCCAGACTTTCAATTAACAATAGCGTTGCATGTGCAAGTTGCCATAAACAGGGGCTAGCTTTTTCCGATGATGCGGCTTTTAGTCGCGGCTTTGAAAACCGCATTACTCCGCGCAACTCAATGCCCATCCAAAACATAATCTCCACTTTATTTAAAGTTGATAATACTGTTGTGGATCCAACCTCCGATTCACTGGTTGTATTCACTCCAGAAATAGGTTATTTACCTGGCGTTCCTGTTTCTCCTGATTTCTTTTCTCAGCCCACAAAATTATTTTGGGATGGCCGCGAGAATGATCTGGCAATCATGGTAACAAGGCCTATCATGAACCATATTGAAATGGGAATTTCTGATCTGGATGTGCTTGCACAAAAATTATCTTCAATTAAGGAGTACAACGCGTTATTTAAAAATGCGTTTGGGAATGAAGAGATAACGAAAGAAAAAATTGCGACTGGATTAAGTGCATTCCTACTGAGTATTCGTTCCAATCAATCAAAGTTTGATAAGTCTGTAAACTTTACCATCAATAATAATTTAACCATCAATGCTCCTGATGTAGGCAGTCAATTGTCAGCTATCGAAGAATTAGGGCGTCAACTTTTCTTTGATAAGTTTAATTGCAACAGTTGCCATGAGTCAAACGGCTTTGCTGATATCGGGTTAGATGCAAATCCAAAAGATTTAGGTATATCAAGCATTAATGGAAATTCATTCCAAGCAGGAATGTTTAAGATTCCATCGTTGCGAAACGTTCAACTTACCGGGCCGTATATGCATGACGGACGTTTCAAAACTCTTGAAGAAGTGCTACAACATTACAGCCATGGTATTTCCAATAGCAAAAATTTAGATGAACGATTGAAGGTGAATGGAAAAGCAATGCAAATGAATATGACAGATGCTGAAATAAAAGCCATAGTCTCTTTTTTAACCACTCTTACAGACTATGAAATGATAACCGATCCGAAATTATCGAATCCATTTAAAGTCAAATAACATCTGAACTTCTATCGTGTGAGTTGTAACTCTCTGCCTCTATTTATCGGATTACTGTTTTCAACGGTATCTGGTTTAACTCAAAGTGTCTTTGAAAAAGGATATTTCGTTGATCGTAGTGGGGGAAAAACAGAATGTTATATCCTTACCGAAGAATGGAGTTCGGGTGGTCATTTAACCTATCGAAAGGATTATAAAGAACCTTCGCAAAGCAAACCATTAGCAGAGATTTCTGAAGTTGCAACGAATTCTTTTAAGGTTATTCATATTAAAACATCTCTTGATATTTCAGGGGATACTCCAAATTTATTCAGCTATACCCGAGACCCAGAATGGAGCGAACAAGAGATATTTTTATGGACTCTTGTTGAGGGGGCATACAATCTTTACGTTTATCAAAACGATGGATTAACACGATACTTTTATAGTACAGGAAATATACCCATCCAGCAATTGATTTTTAAGAAATATAAAACATCGACAGGTGTTGAAATAAACGATTCATATAGACTGACTTTATTTCAACATATAAATTGCACCTCCAACCAATCTAATTACTTTAATGGGTTGAACTACACGGAGGAAGATTTGATTACCCATTTTGTTGCAGAGAATAAATGTGCAGGGTTAAGTGCGATGAAATACTCAAATGGGAAAGCAAATAATCTTGAACAAACTCGCACTGGTTTAAACTCATCAAAAACAATTGAAGCTCCTCCACAGGAAATGAGTTTCTCCAATGGAAAAACTAATAAATCACCTAATGCAGTCAGGTACTTTGGTTTAGAGATTAATCAACTGCTCCAACAAATCATTGATCTTAATTCAAACAACAATGCTTCAAGTAGTCCATATCAAATTCAATATTCCAGCAACTCGCGAAAGACTGGGCGAGGGGTTAGTTATGGATTAGCGTATGGAAGAAATAAGTTTAAAGATGATTCAAATGCTACCATTCGGGAAACTATCGATCGTTCCATTTCTTTTCGAATCGGATATGAGCGCAAAAGTAATTGGGGAAAAAAATGGATTGCTCTTCACGGATATGATTTTACTTTGGGTGGTACTAAACTGCATACGAAAAGCAGTCAAAACGGGCCTCAAATAGAAATTGAAAATAAAAGTAGCTTTTGGGGGTTTGGTCCGCGAGTTGGTCTTATGTTCAATATTAGTCAGAGAGTTTTTTTGGGCACAGAAGCAACATACTATCTTCAATTTAGAAAGGATAAGCAATCCATTACCGGCCAGCCTAACTCAAGTCAGAAGGCTTCAAATTTTAGTTTAAACTTACCTGTTTCTCTATTCTTATCCGTCAAGTTAAAGGAGTGAATTGATCACTCGCTGCGCAAAGATTTTACCGGATCGTTACTTGCCGCTTTGAAGGATTGAAAACTCATGGTTGCCCACGCTATAAGGAAGGCAGCTGCACCCGCAATAAGATACAACCCCACTCCAATCTGAGTTTTGTAGGTATAGTCTTTCAACCACCAATCAATACCATACCAGGCAAGCGGAGCTGCTAACACAAATGCAATAAGTACAAGCTTACCCAACTCTTTTGAGAGCAATAACACAATGCTGCTAATACTTGCTCCTAAAACTTTTCGGATCCCAATTTCTTTCATTCGTTGTTCAGCCGTAAATGAAGTAAGAGCAAACAATCCGAGGCATGCGATAACTATCGCGATCATAGAAAAGATTCCGAAAATTTTTCCCAGTCGTGTTTCCGAGGCATACATTGTCCCGAATCTTTCATCTAAAAAATAATAGGTGAAGGGCTGACCTGGTGCCATTTCTTTCCACTTGGTTTCCACTAGTTGAATAACCTCCTTTGTATTTTGAGATTGAAAACGAAACGATATTGGTCCTTCGGCTCGTTTGCTAAGTTCCATCATAAGAGGGCTAACATTTTGTTTCAACGATTCAAAATGAAAATTCTCAGCAATACCCACCACCGTTAAACTAATGGGATGATCCTTATCAGGTTCTCCATTTGGTCCATCGCCAAAACTTTGAATCTTGCTGCCAATGGGATCGCCATCAAAATGAAATGACTTTAGCGCGGTCTCATTTATTATTACTGCCGATGAATCGGAAGGAAAATCTCGCGAAAAATCACGACCTTCTTTAATGTTCATACCCATCGTTTTAATATAATCATAGTCGATACGCCAGTTTTGAATGCTCACCATATTTTCCTGCACGGCAGGATCACGACCTTCTACCCACCATGGATTATCACTTCGCCACGAGCCACTCACGGGTAAGAAGCCCGTCATGGTTGCGTTTTCCATTTTTCCGCTTCGCATGATTTCGTCTTTAAAAGGGATACGATTGGTTCCTAGTGCATAAGCATCCTCTATCACAATTACCTGATCTTTATTAAAGCCAAGCTTTTTGTTTTGGATATAATTTAGTTGTCGGTTTACGGCCAGTGTGCCTATTACTAATGAAATTGAAATAGTAAATTGAAAAACTACCAAAGCACTTCTAATAAAGCCACTCTTCATGCCCAATGAAACATTTCCTTTTAGCACATTTACAGGTTTAAATGCTGAAAGAAAAAAAGATGGATATATTCCTGCTAATAACCCAACCCCAAATGCTGCTGCAACAATAATTATATAAAGCGTAGGTTGATTAAATGGAATTGTAAGGGTTCTTAAAGAAAGTTGATTAAAGAAAGGCAACAATAAGTAAGCGATGCCTAAGGCAAGTATGATGGAAGCAAAAGTTAATAGAATTGATTCTGTTAAGAACTGACGCATCAAGTGCGAACGAAACGAACCCATAACTTTTCTTATCCCAACTTCCTTTGCACGATTAGCAGAGCGAGCGGTAGAGAGATTCATGAAATTGATGCAGGCTATCATCAGAATAAATAATGCAACCGCTACAAACAGGTATATGTAAACTATATCAAAGCCCGGTTCAAATTCACCTTGTAAGGAACTTTTTAAGTGGATATCCGACAGGGGTTGAAGTGTATATTCCATTTTATTCCCAGAAGCAGTAAATTTCTCCATCGTAAGATCACCTCCCAGCACTTCCGACAATTGTGGCATTGCATGTTTTATTACTAATTCAGTGAATTTAATTTCTAGTTGTTTTGCATCGGCACCTGGGCTTAGGAGAATGTATGTTTGAAAATTATTGCTATACCACACGGGTCTTTTGGCTTCTTCAAGTCCTTCTAGGGAAATTAGAATATCAAAATGAAAATGGGAATTAATCGGCAACGTTTTATAGATAGCCGTAATCTTCATATTCATGTTATTATCGAGAATAAGTGTTTGGCCCAAGGCATTTTCATTGGGGAAATATTTTTCTGCAATCTTTTCGCTGATGGCTATTGTGTTTGGTTCTGCCAATGCGGTTTCAGCATTGCCTGCAATTACAGGGATAGAGAATACCTTAAAGAAATCTTTGTCTGTCCAGATTACATGATCCTCCTTAATGTTATCGATGTTTCTTTTAACCAAATAGGAACCGCGTTCTCTAAAACGAACCGCGGCTTCAACTTCAGGGTATTCGGTAGCTAATGTGCTTGCCAAAACGGGAGGTGCATACAGCATGTTGTAGTGATTACCTCCAAATTTGATTTCGCTTTTTATTCGATAAATTCTGTCACCATGATCAAAATGTTTGTCATAACTCGTTTCATTAATTACAAATAGCAGAATAATGAAGCATATTGCCAGTCCTACTGAAAGACCCGCTACGTTTATGAACGTATAAAAACTGTGCTTACGCAGATTGCGAAGTGCAATGGTAAAATAATTCTTTAGCATAATTCTTGACTTACTGTTTTCTGATTGGATTACTTTCTGTTGGGTTTCGCGCAGGCCAGCCGTGTGGCCAAACGATTTTAAAATAAGGTGATAGGCATCTATAAATTTTTTCCCTTTTGCCATTTCTGCTTCTACAGAGGTGCAGATATGATCAATTAATTCGTCTTGAATTGTCTCAGCAAAAATGCCGCGATAATTTAAGTCTTTGATGATATAATCAATATGTTCGCTCGTGAGCAAATTCATTAGGCAAACTCTACCTTGAGCACGCTGGACATTGTTTTAATAAAATCTACCAATTCGTTTACGCGTTCTTTTACTAAAGATTTGCCTTCCGCGGTAAGCGAATAATATTTTCTAACACGTTTACCGATTGTTACTATTTCCGTTTTCAACATGCCTTCGGCCTCCAACTTGTGAAGTGTTGGGTAAAGGGCTCCTTCGGTAAGGATAATCCGCTCACCCGATAATTCTTTTACCCGTTGTGTTAATTCATAGCCATACATCCGGCCATTATCTTTTAAAACCTTTAAAAGAATGGTTTGTAACGTACCTTTTAAGAGTTCGGGTGAATGCATCATAGACTAATACATAAGTGAATTATGCATATAAGACGCGAGCGAGTATGAGTGGGTTGCATGATGTCAGAATTTTTTAATTAATTTCACAATCAACTTCTACAAATTGTGCGGTCAGTTTACATAATTATCGGTTTTTTCTTTGTCTGGTGCTTGCTTTGTGCGCAATGGTATTTGTTTTGGGTGAAGGGATTAAGCCCTAAACCTGAAAACATTAATCCTCACGAATCGGCTTGGGCCATTGTAGAAATTCTACTAATGATTTTGGTCTCCGTACTTATTGGGTTTGCCCTGGCCTGGTATCTACGACAACAAGTTATCGTAAAGCAGGATCAGGATGTTCAGAATTTGTTATCTGAACGCTCCGCACATCTTGCATCGCAGCAATTAATGCAAGAACAAATTGAAAAATCAGAAAATATTTTGGCGCGCGCCCGGGAAACTTTTCGCGAAGATTTTTTAACCGTATCGCGTGACAACGAACGCCTTAAGGCAGAACTTGAGGAGTCTGGTCGAATAAAGGAAAACCTGGATTCTGAACTCAGCAAACTTCAAACTGAAAAAGAATCTATTCAAAGTAGACTCGATCAAAGTAAAATGGAGTTTAGCCAATTGCAGTTAGCCAAACAAAAACTTGAGAACGACCAGGAGTTGTTGGCACAAAAACCCGTTCCGCAAAAATCAAACAGCGAGCGTCAACCTGCTGCTAAAACTGGTATGGAAGATAAGGACGATTTGAAAGTATTAAAAGGCATTGGACCCGGTATTGAGAAAAAGCTAAATCAACAAGGCATTTACAGCTATCGCCAAATCAGTGAGTTTACACCAGACTTCATAAAGAAATTAACAGAGGCCATTCTATTTTTCCCGGGCCGTATTGAGCGCGACCGTTGGGTAGAGCAAGCGTCAAAACTTTATTTGGATAAAATCCGAAAGTAGTCAGCGTACCAACCCTTAAAATCATTTCAAGAACTGAAGAGAAGGTAGGTTAATTATTAGAATCCAATTTCAACACAAGGTGAAAATTTACATCCAGCGTTTCCGCTACCTTAACCATACCCATCATACGAGTAGGCGCTTCGAGTTTGAAGTCTGAGAAAATAAAATTTCTTCCACCTTTTAAATGTATGAGTCCATTGCTTTTAGCTTCAATGGAACAATCAACATCAAAGAAGTTGGTAATTCCACCTAAAGAAATTTTAAGTTTGCCTTTGAATTTCTCTTCTGTGCAACCGTATACAGGAACGCGTTCGAAGGAAATGAAGTCAATCACAATGGAAGGATACTCCTTTGCTTTGATCGTTTTGCCAAAATCATTGGTCATTAACTGCATTCCACAATTAAAAGCAGAAGCATCAAGACCTACATACCCCTTTTCAAATACGGGTTTGTAGCCCGGGCCACCTTCTCGCAACACGAGCGTGTCCTTACCGCAATAAAGAGCTGAACACTCAAAAGAGTTAACGTTAGTTTTTCCTGAGATGATAAGTTTACTGGATGGTTGAACTATAAACCGATGCCTCAATACAGGAAACTCTTTCGTAAAGGCACTGGTCACTACTATTATACAGATACCAAGTATTGCTTTCATCTTAGCTTTAAGTTACTCAATCTTCCTAAAAGCAAAAAAAGTTCCGGCCCTATAGCCGGAACTTATCTAAACTTTTGAAATTTTAGAAAGCGATTGAACCTTGAATAACCAATCCATTAAACTTGCCTTTATAGAAACGATCAGTGTCAGGATAACCATCGTAATTCTGAGTTACATATTCTCCTTTCAATAATATGTTACGAGTTACAAACCAGCCTCCTGCAATTGAAGTGCGATCGATGGTTACATCATAAAGGGTTCCCGGAGCTGCGGCACTTTGTCCAAAAGCAAGATTAGATGTTACTTTTATATAACGTGCTCCAAAATAAAACTGTTGATTTTTACCAAAGCGATAGAGTGCTTCTGCTGCAGTTTGATGAGTTTGTCTGTTTGTGTAGTCTTTAGATCCCCAGGTAGAACCTTCTCCGTTTTCATTTGAGTTTTTACCAAACGCGTACTCCCAGGTTCCAAATACTTCAAGGCCTCCAAATTTTACAAAAGGATTTACCACAAAGGCCGTTACATTATCGCGATAACCAGGGTTGAAGCGACCAGAAAAAGCATTGCCTGTTAATGTAACTGGGGCATTTTCCATCACATACTGATAATTTGAGCCCGTGCGATCACCTCCGAAAAGTGTATTACTTGCTGAAGATTTTGTAGTCATTGCAGAACCTGTTAAGCGCACACGAAGGTTATCTTGTAATTGTTTGTCGAAACCAGCTTTGAAATAAAGGGAAGGTTTGCGTTTTGCTCCATCAGGAGTTGAAGGGTCTGAAATATTCCCCTGAATCTCTCCATCGGTAAAACCTACCATTCCCAAAATACCATCTTTATGAAAGTATAGTTCGGCTCCGATTTCTGTTGTAAATGCGTCCATGATATTGTTCTCAATCCATGGATTCCACATCGTGTTTCCACCATCGCTTCTGCGGAAGTGAGCATCACCATAGTTTACTTCCATGTGCCCTACTTTTAAGGTGAGGTTCTTCCATAGGTTGTCAAAGAATTCGCTTTTTAGAAAAGTTACTTTATCTATTTGGAGATAGCCACCCTTTACCCAAAATTCATTGTGGTGGTGAGAAGACATATAAGAAACCAAGTTTAAACGAACACCATCATAAAGCTGAACGTCAATATTGAAGTTAGCTTGCGCGAGTGGGAAGCCACCACCCATCTCATATAACTTTGATGGGTTATCTGCTAAGCCATTGCTATGTTTTATGTTTTGATAACCCTGAGTAAATCCTGCGCCTATGCGAAGTTTTAATCCATCATAAGCAACCGTGTCATTCTTTGGGGTTTCAAACACATTAATGCCACGTTGGTCATAGGGCCTGAAGTACTGTATTGAAGGTTGTAAATTTTGTGCAAAGCCAACAAAGGTGGCTAGAAGTAAGCCGAGTGCTATCACCAGGCTCTTTAATGAAACTATCGTTTTCATAACTGTAAAATTTAAGATTGATTTAATTTTTGGTTTCTAATTTTATTGGAACAAGTTCTGCTTCGAATGATACTGTGATTTCATCCCCTGTCTTAATGGTACCAAACATGAAAGAAGGCGGCTCTACTTTGTAGTCGGTCATCTTAATCACTTTTGAACCTTTTACGAACAAGGAGCCTTTGCGGATCTCATAAGTAACATCAACATCAACAGGTTTTGTGGTTCCTGCAATGGTAAGGTTGCCTGAACAAGTGACCTTATTTTGAGAGATTCTGGAAGAAGTGAGATGAAATATGATTTCTTTATACTTGTCCGTATTTAAGGATTTGTAGGCATTCTTATCCATTGCCTTTTCTTTGCTCTTAAGGCTCTCTGCCGGTAGCTTTACAAGTACCTGATCCAATTTTACAAGCGTGCCATCTACATTTACCTCAAGGGTAGTACTATATGTTGCACCAGAAGAGGTCATGATCCAATCGTGCATAGTAGATGTTCCTGCTATTGTGAAGATTGGCGAACCTGTTGACCGATAATTTTGCTGAGCAAAACTCAACGTAACTGATAACGTTGCTGCCAAAACCAGAGCTGAAAGTTTTTTTGTTTTCATTTCAATAGTGTTTACGGTTTGTGCCTTTTGGCAGTGCAAGATTAGCTAGCGCTTTTTAGGGGTTGCATGATTGATGACAATTCGAAATATGAATTTTATCATGTTTATCAGTCAATGGAAAACAGCCTCAATGAAAAATCAAGTTTTGTTTTGAATGTCTCTGTAAGCGGTCAACTAAAGTTTAGATTGTGGTTTTAGTAAGTTGATTAATGAGCCAAAAAAAATTTGGTGATATAGTATGCATGCAGAATATATTTTTATATCTTCGACATCGTTTGCAACGAATGAAAAAAGAAGAGACCATAGATTATAATATTAAAACTGCCTGGCATGGTATCGCTCGTATGTACAATCAGCAGGCAACAAAATATAATGGTACCATGTCAATCGGGTTTGCTCTTTTAAACATTCATTCCGAAGAAGGAACGCCCGCTACCAAGATTGGACCACTGATGGGCTTAGAAGCAAGAAGTGTTACACGCCTGCTTAATTCTATGGAGGAAAAGGGTTTAATTTATCGTCAGGCTGATAAAGTGGATAAACGATCCGTTCTGATTTTCCTGACCAAAGCCGGCAAACTACATAAAGAGAAGTCGCGCGAAACAGTGCTTCGCTTTAATGAAGTGGTGCGCGAAGAAATCCCGAATAAAAAATTAGATGTGTTTTTTGAAGTACTTCAAGAGATAAATAAAATGATCGAGAAAAATAATATTTACGAAACCGCGAACAGTTAATACTATGAATAGATCAATCCGCAAAGTTGCCGTATTAGGGTCAGGAATTATGGGTTCTCGCATTGCATGCCATTTCGCCAATATTGGCGCGGAGGTGCTGCTGCTCGACATTGCCCCAAGAGAACTTAATGATGACGAAAAGAAAAAAGGCCTCAGTCTCGATCATCCAGCTGTTAAAAACAGAATTGTTAACAGTGCTTTCGATGCTACACTTAAGGCCAATCCAGCATCACTGTTTAGTAAGAAGTTTGCTTCGCGTGTTACGCTCGGAAACTTTACAGACGACATGCCTAAAATCAAGAACTACGACTGGACGATTGAGGTTGTGGTTGAAAACCTCGACATAAAAAAGAAAGTGTATGAAGAGGTAGAAAAATATAGAACACCTGGTACCCTTATTACTTCAAATACTTCAGGTATCCCCATCCACTTGATGGCTGAAGGCCGAAGCGAAGATTTTCAAAAGCATTTCGCTGGCACACATTTTTTCAATCCTCCACGCTACCTTAAATTATTAGAGATCATACCCACAGCTAAGACCGATCCGGCTGTAACTAAATTCTTAATGCATTATGGTGATCTTTTCTTAGGAAAGACAACCGTGCTTTGTAAGGATACTCCTGCTTTTATTGGAAACCGTGTTGGGGTATGGGGATTGTTGAAGGTGATTGACTCAATGGGCAAGTTTGATCTTAATGTAGACGAGATTGACAAGCTTACAGGCCCGGTTATCGGCAGACCAAAGTCGGCAACGTTCAGAACTTCTGATGTGGTGGGGTTGGATACGCTTGTAAAAGTGGCCAACAACTTATATGCGGGTTTACCAAATGACGAAGGCCGCGAGATGTTTAAGTTACCCGAAGCAGTAAGTAAACTGGAACAGAATAAATGGTTGGGTGATAAAACCGGTCAAGGTTTTTATAAAAAAACCAAAAATGCTAAAGGCGAGACTGAAATTCTTACCCTCGATCTTAAAACCTTAGAATATCAACCCAAAGCAAAAGCAAAATTTGCTACGCTGGAAACCACCAAGACAATCGATAATCTGAAAGATCGGTTTAAGGTTTTGTTAGCCGGTAAAGACAAAGCCGGTGATTTTTATCGCGATATGTTTTTCGATTTGTTTAAATACGTAAGCAATCGAATTCCTGAAATCAGTGATGAACTTTTCCGTATTGATGATGCGGTAAGTGGTGGCTTTGGTTGGGAGTTCGGTCCTTATGAAACCTGGGATGCAGTAGGCGTAGAGAAAAGCATTCCTTTAATGGAGGCCGCTGGGTATAAACCTAATCAATGGGTGTACGATATGTTAGCTGCCGGCAACAAATCGTTTTATAAGACAGAGGGCGGGATTAAAAAGTATTACGACATCCCAACAAAAACTTATAAGTCAATTCCGGGTCGCGAAAGCTTTATTATTCTTGAAAGCAAAAGTGAAAATGTTGTTTGGAAAAATGCTGATTCAAAAATCACTGACATTGGTGATGGCGTAATCAACTTTTCCTGGAACTCTAAAAGTTACACACTGGGCAGCAGCGTGATTGAAGGCTTAAACAAATCTATTGACCTTGCCGAGAAAGAATATAAGGGGTTGGTTGTTGGTCATCAAGGAGCCGACTTTTCGCTTGGCGCGAATTTAGGGTTGGTATTCATGTACGCGATTGAACAGGATTATGATGAGATCGATTTCATGATCAAGGCTTTTCAAAATTCGGTGATGCGCATTCGTTACTCATCTGTTCCGGTAGCCGTTGCCCCACAAGGCAGAACGCTTGGCGGTGGATGTGAAATGACCATGCATGCAGATATTGCTCAAGCTGCTGCTGAAACATATATCGGCTTGGTAGAAGTTGGGGTTGGATTAATCCCTGGAGGTGGCGGTACCAAAGAATTTACAAAACGAGTAAGTGATTCAATACAAGATGGAGATGTGGAATTAAACGCACTGCAAAATGCATTCATGACCATCGCGACAGCGAAGGTTGCCACCTCAGCAGAAGAAGCGCGCGAACTTGGTATCCTTAAAAAGGTAGATCGGGTATCCATGAATAAGGATCGTCAGATAGCTGATGCAAAACAAGCAGTCCTTGATTTAGTCGAAGCGGGTTACACGATGCCACAGCAGGCAACAAATATTAAAGTTCAGGGTCGCAGTGGGCAAGCATTATTCCTTGCGGGATTACAGGGCATGTTGATGGGTCGCTACATTAGCGAGCACGATGCAAAAGTAGCCAAGTGGATTGCCAACATTATGTGTGGTGGTGATCTTACTTCTCCACAAGAAGTAAGTGAGCAATACTTACTCAACCTTGAGCGAGAAGCATTCTTATCCTTAACAGGTGAGAAGAAAACGTTGGAAAGAATTCAGGCGATATTGACGGGGGGTAAGCCGCTTAGAAATTAAGTAGGCAGGCTCCAGTATGCAGTTGGCAGTTGAGTTTATTTGAAACGATAGATTATGGGCAAGTCAAAAGGATATAGAGATTTAATAGTATATCAAAAGGCATTTGCTTTGGCGATGAAATTATTTCATATCACAAAGAAATTCCCCAAAGAGGAAAAGTATGCATTAGTGGATCAGATAAGAAGATCATCCCGATCCGTTTGTTCTTGCATAGCTGAGGCTTATCGTAAGAGAAAATACCAGGCTTACTTTGTTAATAAGATATCAGATGCCGATGGCGAAAATAGTGAAACGATTGTTTGGCTAGAATTTTCCCTGGCCTGTGATTATATCGTAACCGAAGAAGCTCAAGAATTAGAATTACTAGCTGAAGAGGTTGGTAGAATGCTTAACAGCATGATTGAAAACCCTGAAAAATTTTTACCAAAAGAATCTAAACTAGAGAAACAAATTTAACGGAGTGTCCAGACTGTTTACTGCCGCCTGGGTACTGCCAACTTAAAAGATAACAACAAACTAAAAAGTAGAGACATGGACGCATACATTGTAGCAGGTTTCAGAACAGGAGTAGGGAAAGCTAAAAAAGGCGGGTTTCGTTTTACACGACCCGATGATTTAGCCGCTGATGTGATTAAGCATTTGGTGAAATCTATTCCCGGACTCGAAAACAAAATGGTAGATGATCTTATCGTGGGCAATGCTGTGCCCGAAGCAGAACAGGGCATGCAAATGGGTCGCATGATTTCATTGCTTGCATTAGGTCTGGATGTTCCGGGTATGATTGTAAATCGCTATTGCGGATCAGGTGTAGAAACAATCGCCATCGCGAGTCATCGCATTCAAGCCGGTCAAGCTGATATTATCATTGCGGGTGGTACAGAGTCGATGTCGCTTGTACCAACTATGGGAATTAAAACTGCCCTTAATTACGAGATCGCAAAAAATCATCCAACGTATTATACAAGCATGGGCTTAACAGCCGAAGAGGTTAGCAAGCAGTTTAAAGTCACACGCGAAGAGCAAGATCAATTTTCTTATGAATCGCACATGAAAGCAGCCGCGGCCTGGAAGGCCGGCAAGTTTAAAGACGAAGTTGTTCCTATCACCGTAAAAGAAGTGTACGTAGATGAGAACATGAAAAAGAAAACACGAGAGTTTGTGGTGGCCACTGATGAGGGTATCCGCACTGAAACAACTGTTGAAGGTTTGGCGAAACTTAGACCTGTATTTGCTGCAGGAGGAACTGTAACCGCAGGAAACTCGTCACAAACTTCCGATGGTGCTGCATTTGTTGCGGTAATGAGTGAGACAATGATGAAGCAATTAAATTTAAAGCCCATTGCTCGTATGGTTAGCTATGCTACTGCAGGAGTTGACCCACGCATTATGGGTATTGGTCCTGTGGCAGCAATTCCAAAAGCATTGAAGATTGCTGGATTAAAACTTGCTGACATTGATTTAATAGAGTTGAATGAAGCATTCGCTGCACAATCATTGGCGGTAGTAAAAGAACTGGGTATCGACAGAACAAAACTGAATGTAAATGGTGGCGCGATAGCAGTAGGTCATCCGCTTGGATCTTCCTGTGCTCGCTTATCTGTACAACTGTTTAATGAGTTACGCAGGCAGAATAAGAAATATGGAATGGTATCCGCATGTGTGGGTGGTGGACAAGGTGTGGCGGGGATTTATGAACTACTTAACTAATAGTAGGCTGTAGGCAGAATGCAGTGGGCGGTATTTCCTGCCAACTGGCGACTGTCTACTGCTTACTTCTGAAATAGAAAGAAAATTTAAAAACAGCAGAAAATGGCAACAGCAGTAGAAACAAAAAAAGCAATCAAAGGCGGAGAATTTTTAATCCGCGAAACAGAAGCACAGGAAATTTTTATTCCTGAAGATTTTAATGAAGAGCAAAAAATGATTGCTCAGACTTGTAAAGATTTTTTGAAGCAAGAGATTCATCCTATTCTGGATCAGATAGACTCGATGAAGGATTTAACCTTGATGCCAAAACTCATGGACAAGGCGGGTGAATTAGGTTTGCTTGGAACATCTGTTCCGCAGGAGTTAGGTGGCTTTGGTATGGACTTTAATACTTCGATGCTTGTTGCCGAAGTGTTGGGTGCTGGTCATTCTTTTGCAGTTGCAATCTCCGCGCACACAGGCATCGGAACTCTTCCCATCTTGTATTATGGAAATGATGCGCAAAAGAAAAAGTACATTCCAAAATTAGCTACGGGTGAATGGAAGGCAGCTTACTGTTTGACAGAACCTGATTCAGGTTCGGATGCAAACTCCGGAAAAACAAAAGCTAAATTAACTGCCGATGGAAAACACTATGTAATCAACGGCCAGAAAATGTGGATCACGAATGGTGGTTTTGCCGATGTATATGTAGTGTTTGCTAAAATTGATGATGATAAAAACCTTAGCGCTTTTATTGTTGAGAAAAGTTTTGGTGGCATCACCATGAATGAAGAAGAAAAGAAGATGGGTATCAAAGGATCTTCTACCCGTCAAATCTTTTTCAACGATTGTAAAGTGCCCGTAGAAAATTTATTGAGCGAGCGTGAGAATGGTTTTAAGATTGCCGTAAATATTCTAAACATCGGTCGGATAAAGCTTGGCGTTGCGGCTGTGGGTGGAAGCAAGATGGCCATTTCAAAAGCCATAAAATATTCAACAGAGCGCAAACAGTTTGGTGTTGCCATTGCTTCTTTTGGAGCTATTCAACATAAAATTGCAGAAACCATTACTAAAATTTTCGCCTCAGAATCAGCACACTATCGCGCAAGCCAAAATATTGACGATGCGTATAACGCCTTTATTGCAGGCGGAATGGATTCTGCGAAAGCACGATTAAAAGCATTGGAAGAATTTGCGATTGAATGTGCCATCTTAAAAGTTCATGGTTCTGAGGTATTAGATTATAGCGTGGATGAAGGTGTCCAGATTTATGGTGGTATGGGCTTCTCAGCGGAAGGCCCCATGGATCGAGCGTACCGCGATGCTAGGATCAATCGAATCTTTGAAGGCACCAATGAAATCAATCGCTTGCTTACCATCGACATGTTGTTAAAGCGAGCCATGAAAGGTCATTTGGATTTAATGAATCCAGCCATGGCTGTTCAAAAAGAATTGATGTCAATTCCAGATTTTGGTGCAGATGATGATACTGCACTTTTTGCAAAAGAAAAGAAAGCGTTACGCAATTTGAAGAAAGCAGGCTTAATGGTTTCTGGTGCTGCCATTCAAAAGTTTATGGCAAAGCTTTCGGATGAGCAGGAGATATTAATGAATCTGGCCGACATGCTGATTGAAGGCTACGTAGCCGAATCGGTTATTCTTCGGGTTGAAAAATTAATAAGCTTGCGCGGAGAAAAAGCTTGTGAAATTGAAAAAGAGATGGCCATCATTTATTTGCATGAAGCGATTGAAAAAGCTGCTTCTGCAGGAAAGAGCGCAATCACTTCCTTCGCTGAAGGTGATGAGCAACGACTCATGTTGATGGGTTTAAAACGCTTTACAAAAATTGATCCTTACAACTTGAAAGAAGCGAGAAGAAAAGTTGCTAAACACGCAATTGATAAAGGAGAGTATCCTTTTTGAGTCCTGAGTAAATAGTATTAAGTATAGAGAAGCCCGGAAGAAATTCCGGGTTTTTTTTAACTAATCTCCTTTCAATGCCTCTGCCGGGTTTATCCTTGCCGTCTTATGAGTTTGGGATGCGATGGTAGCAAACCCCAAGCCCAACAAAATTACTGCGCTTAACAATACATCCCATGGTGTAAGGCTTACACTGTAGTATTGTATCCCGGGAAGCAGGAAATAGAATAGGGTTGTGGTGATGGGCACCGCAAACAGAATGGCCCACATCATCAATTTCAAATAATCTTTAGAAAGCAAAAGCGCCAGACTATATACCGTAGCACCCATTACCTTGCGGATGCTTACTTCTTTCGCTTTAGTCTCAGAGGTATAGACAACCATACCCAGCATTCCCAACAGGGAAATAGTAATTGCTAACAATCCAAGAAAGCCCACGATCTTAATCATCACGACATAACTGCTATAGCCATCGTTCAATTCCTCCTCAAAAAAATCTGCCTCTAATTTTTGTTCAGGGTTTAGATTTTTCCAATGGTTTTCAAATTCGGTAAACATGCCATAGACATCCGTTGCATGTACTTTCAAATGAGCATACGCAAAGTGTTTGGGATTCATCCTAAAAAAGAATTTATCAATCGGATATCGCAAGGAAGCAAAATGAAAATTCTTTACTACGCCTAATACCTCAAGTTCATTCCCTTCCACCAGATAGGTGCGGCCTATAGCTTCAACCGGAGTTTCAATGTTATAGTGTTTAAGAAATTCTTCATTAACAATAATAAACCGCTCGCGTTGCCACGTTTCATCAGGAAAGTTTTTACCGGCCAGCAACGTAAGACCAAACATGGATAGATAATTTCTGTCAACAAACAATTGATTCACCTCAGCGGAATCCTTATCCGCATTTTTTACCCAGGTGTTTGAATAACTCAATCCCATCAAGTCGGATGACATCGCAACAGATTGAACTGAGGCTAACGTTGAAAATTCAGTCTTCACCAACTCAGCTTTCACGCCTTGCAAGTGTACGTCAACAATGTTCTCTTTCGTAAAGCCAAAATCAAAATTGATTGAATACTTATACTGACGACTAAAAACAACAAGGGAAAGGATAAACCCAAACGATAATGCAAATTGAAAAACGGTTAACACTTTGCGCACCCGCATGCCCGATGAACCCGCATGTGCTTTGTTTTTAAGGGCTTGAATTGGATTAAGCCCGCCAAAGTATAATGCTGGGAAAATTCCTGCCACCAACCCAGTAGCCAAAGCAAAAAGTAAAAAGTATAAAAACATGCGTGGGGTAAGACTAAGATCAAGCGATGACGCTGCCACGAGGGAATTAAGAAACTCAGGACGGATAAGAAAGAAAATCAGTATTGCCCCCACTAGTGAGATGAGCGTAATCACGACTGTTTCAGTAATAAACTGAAAGAAGATTTGGTTCTTTTGTCCACCCATCGTTTTGCGCAACCCAATTTCCTTTGCGCGCTTTAGTGCGCGAGCAATGGAAATGTTGGTGTAGTTAAAGCATGCCGGTAACAAAATAAGTAGTGCAACCACAGCAAAGACAATCATACCGGATGCCTCCCATTTGGGACCGATGGCCATTCTGTAATCCGCCCCCATTGCGATTTCGCTAAGATGTTTTGTGTCAAAGTTCACTTTTACAGGAAGCGTAGCATAAGCATCTTCTGCTACCTTGTTAAGATACTCTCCCAATTTTTTTTGACTTCCGTTTTCGGCAAGCAGCACATACAAATATTCCCGATCATAGTTTGTCCATCGATCGCTTAGTGATGCTTGAACCGGAGGAAGTGTGGCAAAAGACACCAATACATCAAACTTTAAATGCGTGTTGATTGGGTGATCTTTCATTACAGCCGCTACTTCCATTAAACCACCATGCTCTAGTTCCAGGGTTTTGCCAAGCACTTGCGTAGAATTAAAGAATTTCATTGCTGCTGATTCTGTCAGTATTACACGGTTGGGTTGGGTGAGCGCCAGCACTGCGTTTCCTTGTGTAATCTCATATGTAAATACTTTTAAAAAAGTAGGTTCTACATAATAGCCCCGCAACGAAAGTGTTCCTTGCGCATGTTTAATTTCTTCACGAAAGCTCGCATTGATGCGTACCACTTCTTGAACATCCGGATGTTCCTGCAATGGTTCGGCTAATGCAAGCGGAGCGGTTGCCCAGATGGATTCATCTACTCCTTCAATGCGTTCGCTAACAACGGTATAAATATGATCTCCGTGTGTGTGAAAATCATCATAGGTTCGAACGAAAGACACTAATGAAATAAGAAGAAGACTTACCGTCATGCCAACCGCGAGGCCGAAGGCATTGAGGATAGAAAAGTATTTGTATTGATAAAGATTGCGAACGGCTACTTTGAGATAATTGTGTAACATATCAAATGAAAAGTTGGATGTTGAATAGTGTCCGTGTTGAGCATCTCGTTTCCTCTTCCTTATTGCATAGGAAAACATCAGCAAGAAAATCTGTTTCCAATACAAAACACGAGCACGGAACAACGATTTCGACTGAGCATGCACATAAAACCATTCATCTAAGTCACCGAGTAAATCTTCCACTTTTGCCTGGCCACAATACCATTCAAAAATTCTGCGGGCTAATTTTGGGGGTTGATGAGCACTCATTCTACAGAAAGATTAACCTTTGAAAGATTCCATAATTCATCGCGCAAACTTTTACTTTCTGCAACGGACTTTTTACCCGCTGAGGTAATTTCGTAGAACCGTTTACTCCGCCCCCCGCGCTCTTGGGTAGCTCCTCCTAACCATGATTTTAAAAATCCTTTTTCTTCGAGTCGGGTAATTGTTGAGTGGAGAGCCCCGATACTGATGGTTCGGTTGCAGCGGGCTTCAATATCTTGTTGAATCGATACTCCGTAAGCTTCCTTCCCCAATGTTGCGATGGTAAGAAGTACCAGTTCTTCAAATTCACCCAAATAAGCTCCCATAATAATCTGTTTGGTCGAACTAACGGAAAGGGTTTTTATTTGTTTCTGTTTTTAAGAAGAAATTAGAATTCACTTTCTAGGAAAGATTTTTTTGCAATTAGAACTAAATATTTACAACTTTGTTTAACAAGTTTGTCAAATATTTGATTTTGGAAGAGATAACTACAGAAGAGCGGATTTTAGAGGCCGCCATGAAGGTTTTCACCAGGCGTGGCTTTGCCGCTACGCGCACGGAAGACATTGCCAAAGAAGCGGGTATCAACCGAACGCTGCTCCATTACTATTATCGCGATAAGCAGACCATCTTCAACCTTATTTTCGAAACGCGATTCAAAGAATTCTTTAAAGGTTTGTTTCTGATTTTCGAAGCTGACAACATTTCATTATTCGATAAGATCAGGCGGATGGTAGATCATGAGATCAGTATGTTGATGAAGCATCCTGACCTGGCTCGATTTATCATTACTGAAATCGCTCACAATCCCGAATTACTGATTGAGTATGGAAAAAAGCTGGGTATGAACCCACGTGTTCTCAAGCAGTCATTCGAAGATCTGGTTGCGCGTGAAATCAGGGAGGATATCATTAAGCCAATAGAAGGTCGGCAATTACTCATGAACATTATGTCGTTGTGCATCTACCCCTTAGTGGCAAAGCCCATCATTCTAACTATGATGAATGTGGACGAGGCAGCATTTGGCAACATGATGGAGCAGCGTAAAACGGAAGTGAGTGAATTTATTATCAACGCAATAAAAAAATAACAATGCGGATCATGCATGTAAACTTCAAAGTCTTTTTTCTCTTCATGTTGGTATCACCATTCGCAATGGCGCAAAGCATAAGCCTTGAAGAGTGTTATGAAAAAGCCAGAGCTAACTATCCGTTGATCAAACAAAAGGAATTGGTTTCTAAGAGTATGGAGTACTCTGTGGCAAATGTGCAAACGGGGTATCTTCCACAATTAAGCGTTAATGGTCAAGCATCGTATCAATCTGATGTAACCCGCATTCCGGGTGGAGCTTCATTTATTGAGCCTCTTTCAAAAGATCAGTACAAAATTTATCTAGAGTTAAATCAGGCAATTTATGATGGTGGGGTAACCAAGAAAAACAGTGCCATTCAGGAAACATCTGCACAAGTGGAAGATCAGAAAATTGAAGTGGAGCTGTACAAAATTAAAGATCGTATTAATCAAATCTACTTTGGCGCGCTTCTTATCAACGAACAGCAAGTTCAAAATGAATTGGTAAGAAAAGATCTGGATGCAAGCTTATCGCGAATGGAATCTGCAGTTCGCAATGGTACTGCTTTCCGCACCAATGCGGATATTCTTCAAGCCGAAATATTAAAGATTCAACAGCGTAAGGTTGAATTAAACGCTGCACGTAAATCATATCTCGACATGTTAGGAATGTTTATCCATGAGGAACTTTCCGAAAGCACAATCCTGCAAAAGCCGGATGCTCCTATAAAGCCTGCCGAGTTAACCATTACACGACCCGAAATTTCTTTATATAATTATCAAGGTCAGTTACTCTCTGCTCAGCAACAGCTTTCGAACACACGAGTAACTCCTCGAATTAGTCTTTTTGCGCAAGGAGGTTACGGCAGGCCAGGATTGAATATGTTGTTAAATGAATTTGATACGTACTACCTTGGTGGTATTAGATTGAGTTGGAACTTGGGTGGATATTATAATTCGGGTCGCGATCGGCAACTATTGGATTTAAATCTCCAATCGCTTAATCAGCAACGCGAAACATTTGTGTTTAACACCAATCTATCGTTGCGCCAGCAAAACAATGAAATAACCAAGCTTAACGATTTACTTCAAATCGATGAAAAGCTTATTGACCTGCGAACCAAAATAAAAAACACTTCAAAGTCTCAACTCGACAACGGTGTGATTACCGCCAATGATTATTTACGCGAACTAAACGCTGAGGACCAGGCAAAACAAAATCTGCTTGTTCATCAGATTCAATTACTCATGACTCAATATTCTCAATTAGCTACTTCCGGAAACTGAAAAATTTATCTTATGCAAACCAACCATTATCTTCTTGCATTCCTTTCTGCTTTGGCATTTTCATGTACACAAAGTGATTCTGAGTTTGATGCCACAGGAAACTTCGAGGCTGATGAAATTATTATCTCCGCTGAAGCTTCGGGTAAAATTCTTCGCTTGGATATAGAAGAAGGAAGTGAGTTGAAATCTAAATCCGTAATCGGATTAATTGACACCACTCAACTTTATCTTAAAAAGAAGCAGTTAGAATATAGCATCCGTGCTGTAAATGCTAAACAACCAAACTCCACCATTCAACTTGCTGCCATACAAGAGCAAATTGAAACTGCCAAGCGTGAGAAAAAACGTGTTGAAAATCTATTGAAGGATGATGCTGCTACCCAAAAGCAATTAGACGATTTGAATGCGCAACTTGATTTGTTGCAACGTCAACACGCAGCTACGCAATCTACATTAAACATTACCAAACAATCGCTGCAAAGCGAAACCCTCCCGCTGCAAGCTCAATTAGAGCAGGTTCAGGATCAGATTAAAAAATCACAGATTATCAATCCGATTAATGGAACTGTACTAACACTTTTTGCGAAACAAAATGAAGTAGTAAATCCCGGAAAGGCTTTGTATAAAATTGCCGACCTCTCTACTGTTATTTTGCGCGCTTATATTTCAGGAAATCAATTATCTCAGATTAAGTTAGGCCAACCTGTAACTGTGCTGATCGATGCTGCAAACAATGACTATAAAAAATATACCGGTACAATCAGTTGGGTTTCGGACAAAGCAGAATTTACACCCAAAACGATTCAAACAAAAGAAGAAAGGGCCAACCTGGTATATGCTATTAAAATTGATGTGAAGAACGATGGCTATTTGAAGCTGGGAATGTATGGAGAGGTAAAGTTCAATTGAGCTACTGAGAAAATGAAAGCAGTTAGCGCCAAGAATATTGAAAAGACATTTAAAGTTGGTAAATCAACCGTTACTGCTTTGCGCGATATTTCTTTTGAGGTTGACCCGGGCGAATTATTCGGATTGATTGGTCCTGATGGCGCTGGAAAAACCACGCTCTTTAGAATTCTAACTACGTTAATGATTGCAGATAAGGGCACAGCCTCGGTAGATGGATTTGATGTGGTGAACGATTTTAAGCAAATCAGAAAACGGGTGGGCTATATGCCAGGAAGGTTTTCACTTTATCAGGATTTAACGGTGGAAGAAAATCTTTCTTTTTTCGCCACTTTATTCAATACATCCATCGAAGAGAACTATGATCTGATCAAAGACATTTATATTCAGATCGAAAAATTTAAAACCCGTAAAGCAGGTGCGCTCTCCGGAGGAATGAAGCAAAAATTAGCATTGAGTTGCGCGCTTATTCACAGGCCCTCGGTTTTATTTTTGGATGAACCCACCACAGGGGTAGATGCTGTATCGCGAAAAGAATTCTGGGATTTGCTTAGAAATCTGCAACAGCAAAAAATCACCATTCTTGTTTCTACTCCATATATGGATGAAGCTAGTTTGTGCGATCGGGTGGCGTTAATTCAAGATGGAAAGATTCTGGACATTGATACCCCTAAAGGTGTTACCGAAAAATTCAGCCATACATTGTGGTCGGCACAGGCAGACGACATGTTTAAATTATTAACTGATCTAAAATCACAACCCGAAGTTAACTCGTGTTATCCGTTCGGGCAGGAACATCACGTTACGTTTAAAGATGTAAGGGAATCAATTAATGATATGGAGACCCGATTACATGACCTGGGTCACACGTCAATAAAGTTTAAAAAGATTGAAGCCGGCATTGAAGATTGTTTTATGGATTTGATGAAAGGGTAGCGCTATGAAAGTTATCTCCGTACAAAATTTAACAAAGCGTTTTGGCTCCTTTACTGCGGTAGATCAGATTTCTTTTGATGTGGACAAAGGTGAGATTTTTGGATTTCTCGGTGCCAATGGCGCTGGGAAAACAACGGCTATGCGGATGCTCTGTGGACTTTCATTACCCTCCAGTGGAGAAGCCAATGTGGCTGGTTTTGATCTTTATAAAGATGCTGAGAAAATAAAAAAGAATATTGGCTACATGAGCCAAAAGTTTTCCTTGTATGAAGACTTAACTATTCGCGAGAACATCCGGTTTTACGGAGGCATTTATGGATTGAGCAATGCCGAGATAAAAGAAAAAACAGCACGTCTCTCACATACCTTAAAAATTGATGATAAACTAAATACACTTGTAAAGGCATTGCCCTTAGGCTGGCGACAAAAAATTTCCTTTTCGGTAGCCATGATTCATGAACCCAAAATAGTTTTCCTGGATGAACCCACCGGTGGAGTTGATCCTGTTACCCGGAGGGAATTTTGGACAATGATCTTTGAAGCAGCAAACACAGGCACTACTGTTTTTGTAACCACTCACTATATGGACGAAGCCGAATACTGCGGCCGTGTGTCAATTATGGTGGATGGAAAAATAGATGCGCTCGGTGCTCCACAAGAGTTGAAAGAAAAATTTTCTGCTAAGGATATGGGTGAGGTGTTTTTAAAATTAGCACGGGGCGCAAAAAGAGGAGATGATTAATACTGCCTCTCCCTGAGGAGAGGGCTGGGGTAAGGGACAATGAAAAATTAAATGAAACAGTTTTTGTTTTTTGTCAAGAAAGAATTTCTACACGTGTGGCGTGACAAGCGCACCATGTTCATTCTTTTCGGAATGCCCATTATGCAAATACTACTTTTTGGGTTTGCCCTCACCAATGAAGTTAAAAATACGCGGATAGCAATTCTCGATAATTCTAAAGATGAAATAACCTCAACCATTATTAATCAGTTGCAGGCTAGTCGCTATTTTGATGTTCAGGAAAATATTCGGGTCAACTCTGAATTGGTTCCGGCCTTTCAGGCGGGCAATATCAAGTTGGCCATCGTCTTTCCCGAAAACTTCCAGGAACAATTACTTCACACAAACTCAGCAGCTGTGCAACTGATTGGTGATGCAACTGATCCTAACACCGCCAACACTTTGATAAATTATGCCTCAGCGGTCATCATCGATTATCAAAGTAATCTGCGCAATCAGATCAAGTTTCCGTATACCATCAAGACAGAGACTCGCATGTTATACAACCCTCAGCTTAAGGGTTCTTACAACTTTGTGCCCGGAGTAATGGCAATGGTACTTATGCTGGTATGTGCCATGATGACTTCTATTTCGATCGTGCGCGAAAAAGAAATGGGTACCATGGAAATCATTTTGGTTTCGCCTATCGTGCCTATTCGTGTAGTGATTGCTAAAATGGTTCCGTACTTCATACTTTCCGCTTTAAACATTGGCAGCATTTTATTACTTAGTGTGTATGCACTGGATGTCCCTATCCGGGGTAATTTGTTGCTGTTGGTTTCAGAATGCTTAATGTTTACTATAACTGTGCTTGCGCTTGGGTTGTTGATTTCATCGCTTGCCAACTCGCAGCAAGTAGCAATGCTCATCTCATTAATGGGTCTTCTTTTACCAACCATTATGCTAAGCGGGTTTATGTTTCCAATTGAAAACATGCCTATGGGCTTGCGCATATTCTCCAATATTGTACCTGCGAAATGGTTTTATATTATTGTGCGCAACATCATGATTAAAGGTGTTGGATTTGAACATGTGTGGAAGGAAACATTAATCTTAATTGGGATGACTGTTTTCTTTATGGTTGTAAGCATTAAGAAATTTAAAACCAGACTAGAATGAGGGCGCTGTTCATTTTGTTGGAGAAAGAGTTTCGTCAGATCTTCCGCGACCCGGCCATCTTGCGCATGATGTTTATGCTGCCCGCTGTTCAACTTTTAATAATGCCGCTGGCTGCCGACTATGAAGTGAAGAATGTTAAAATCTGTGTAGTGGATTACGATCATTCTTCCTATTCACAAAAACTTGTTAATAAAATAACAGCAACTGATTATTTTACTTTAGTTGATTATACTGATTCATATGATAAGGCTCTTACATATGTAGAACATGATGAAGCAGACCTCGTGCTACAAATTCCCAGTTCATTTGAAAAAAATTTAATCCGCGAAGACGAAGCTCCTTTGTTTCTTGCGATCAACGCTATTAATGGTGTAAAGGCAAACTTAGGGGGTGCATACTTACGAAGCATTATTGGCGACTTCAACCGAGAGGTTCGGCTTGAGTGGTTGCAACTACCACGGCAAAATCCTCAACCCACAATCGAAATCGCCTCTATCAATTGGTTTAACCCATTAATGAATTACAGATTTTTTATGGTGCCTGGTATTTTAGTAATCCTGGTTACCATGGTGGGGGCTTTTCTTTCGGCCTTAAACATTGTAAAAGAAAAAGAAGTCGGCACGATCGAACAAATTAATGTAACACCTATTCGCAAGTATCAATTTATCCTTGGCAAATTGATTCCTTTTTGGGTATTGGGTTTTGCCATTCTAACCATCGGTTTATTGATCTCATGGCTTGCGTACGGAATTATTCCTGTGGGAAGTTTTGTAACAATTTACGCTTTTGCTGGTGTTTATTTACTCTCGGTATTAGGGCTTGGTTTGTTGGTCTCAACCTTAGCCAACACACAGCAACAAGCAATGTTACTTTCATTTTTCTTGATGATGATTTTTATACTGTTGGGGGGACTTTATACTTCTATTGATAGCATGCCTATGTGGGCTCAAACCATTACTAAATTCAACCCAGTAACGTACTTTATTGAAGTAATGCGCATGGTGGTTTTAAAAGGAAGCAGTTTATACGACATCCGTTTTCACCTTCTTAAGGTGTTAATCTTTGGTTTGGTGTTTAACAGTCTTGCTATTTGGAACTATCGAAAGCGGAGTTGATGCTGATGGCTATTATACTGCTTCACGTTCTTAATCACAATCTTCACATCTTGTAGCAAGTCGATGTGCCGTAGCACATCTCCTTTCACAGCAATGATCTCCGCAGGAAAAACAGATGTGATTATACAGTAAATTTCATATAGCTGGTTTTAGCTTCTACGAATTTCTATTCAATACATCAGCGGCACCACGGATTTAGACATCCGTACCAGTTGGTATTTTTATATAATAACGCTTTGAATTTTTGTTGCCCTACTGAGTCGCCTCTACATTTAGATACATTTAAATTCTAATCTACTATGGCTGGGCTCAAATCACGAACAAAAAAAATTTGATTAGTACTATTTTTATGCGGGATGCTTTTCTTGAACAACATCAGCTCTGCTCAAACCCTTGGTGATTTTAGTGTTGGCAAAAATGAGTATTATGGAAATGGTCATTGGGGCTTTGCGCTGGGCTTTACATCGTTGTCCAATTCTGCTGCACCAAATCCCAGTGCGCATAGCATGAGTGGATTCGCTCTAAAGATCGATTACAAAAAATACAACTTTGAAAAAGGAGGGAAACGAATGTTCTATCAAAATAAGATCATCGGTGACATGATATTCATCCTTGGAAGTGAAATAAAGAGCGGGAAAGGAGCAGAACGTGCAGAAAACTCGGCACTAGGCACTGGATTTATCGGATGGACTAGTTGGGGTTGGAACATTGTGGTTAAAGACAAAGCTGCTCTTGCATTAGGGTTCAATCTAAATGATTATATAATAGGTTCCACCTATGTTTACACGAATGCACAAGGACAAAAACAATCACCCATAACAACAGAGCCGCAAGGATATTATTGGACTGGTGGGCCTTCTCTCTTTTTCGATTATCAAATTTCAGAAAACCTAAACTTTCAAAGCTTTGCAAGCTACTCGTTAAGTTTTTGGCGAGCGGTTTCTTTGAGCTATGCACAAAAAGATAATTCCTATGAAAAGCCGCACTTCCTGGAATTCAATGCGGAGCTGCAAACTAAGTTTCACTTATATGGTGGAATCGATTTTACCACGTTGATCAATCGTGGCGATCTTCCTAATAGTACAAAGCGATTTGACGTTTTCGTTGGTTATCGATTTTGATCTTATTAAAACTTTGGCGTAGTATCAACTTCCGAGAAATCTCCTCGCAACATTCTGTAGCGTTTACGGGCTTCAGCAGCATACACACTACCGGGGTATTTGTTTAAGAACTCGCGATAGACTTCCATCGCTTTGTCCTTATTTTTTATATGCAATTCATAAATCTCTCCTTCCAAAAAGTAAGCATCGTCTGCAAGAATGTCATCCCCAAATTCTGTTAGTATTTTTTCCAAGAGAATTATAGACTGTTCGAACTCTCCTCTTTTCATTCGCAGGTTTGCTTCAAGCCAATATACATCGTCTTTAATATTTGTTTGAAACTGATCTGTTTCTACATCTACCCAAACAGAATCCACACCTATCATGGTGGGCTTTCCGCCTTGCTTTAATTTCTCTAATACTTCTTTCAAATTTTTTAATTCCTCTACGCTCATCTGTTTCTCTGGCGACCATAAATTTTTAGCAATCGCCTCTTGCTTACTCATTTTTATTTTTTTTGTAATTCGGAAATTGTTCAGTCGCTGTAATGCTATGTCATTTTTATTTTGAGCAAGTAATAATTCTATAGCGGCATATTCTTTTAGAGCAGCTCCTGTAGTATCATACACCGTGTTTTCTTTTATACGCATACTCAGCTCCATGGCATCGTTTGCTATTTCGCGCGAAGTTGCCTGCTTTAGGATATCCAGATGCTCTTGCGCCAATAAAAAATCTCCCTTGAAGTACGATAGCTTTGCGTTGCGCAATTTTGCTTCGTATCCGAGGGGAGTTTCGCGCTGCGTTTTTTCAACTTGCGAGTACAAGAGTGTTGCTTCCCATGGTTCTTCCTTTAAGAGATAGATATCGCCCAACTCAATTTTTGATTTAGCCTTCAGGGTAGGCGTCACTTTGTTGTTGTCGATTAACCTATTCAATTCATTGACAGCCGAGTCCTTCTGATCAAGATAGTAGGCATAGAGCAATGCCTGGTTAAGGGTTGCCTCGTAGGTATTAGGATGATCTGGATATGAATTTTTAAAATTCTGGTATTCAGAAATTAGGTACTTAACTGAGTCCTTATTTACAGGAAAAGAATTTTTGACATTGGCCTCACGGGTTTGTATTAATCCCAGTCGAGCAGGCAATTCATTTACAGAGTTTGCATACTCTTTTATCACGAACGAAAAGCTTCTATCAGCATTAGCAAAATCTTTATTGTTGAGCGCGATTTGCGCTATCTCTAATGTTTTAGATTGATCTTTTTTGAACCGTTTATCATACGCACGAGATTGAATAAACGCTCCGTAAAAATTTTTTTGCTGGAGATTTACCCATATCAAAAGATCAACATAGACTTCAGAATTTTGGTTTTTTTGAACGCGGTCGTATAGTAATTTTTCCAGACTCTCTAATTCCTCGGGCTTGGTAAGTAAAATCTGCATTAGATTTTTTACATACGAAATATTAGCCGGGGTTTGTGTTACGTAGTTCAAATATTCCTCTACCATCTGATCGCGCTTACCCGAAAGGCGATAGAGGTTTGCTAACTCAAGGGTGTAAAGCGATGAGTTACCCGATGCTGACCGCGCCTGTTGTAAAGCTTCAATGGAATAATTTGTAAGATTTCTGGAGGCAAGATAATCTGAAGTGGTTTTGAGTTTATACGCGTCATCCGACTGAGATTTTATTAAATTTTTGAAATATTTATCAGCCTTAACGATGTCGCCAGACCGCACATAAATAACACCAAGGTCAAGCTTGTAGTTAAGCCTGCCATCACGTTTGATGAGGCGCTCCACATAATCTTCAGCTTTGTCAAAGCTTCCGACATCGAGTAACAGGTTGAGATAGTTGGTGTGGATAAGTGGAATGTTTTCATTTTTTTTTGCCAGTTGTTCATACAGCGAAAGTGCTTTGTCTTTTTGACCTTTTAAATTGTATTCGTTGGCAATTTGTATCTCTTGCACGTCTTGTCCAAATACGGGTTGCATAATTGATCCACATAAGAACAGAGCCTGTATTCTTATTATTATATATATATATTTAATGTAATAGTTATTATTCCTGTGCATTTGTGGATAGATCTCTGGTGCTTAAACGGAAGTTAATACTTTGTGGATAATACGTTATTTTGATACCGCGATTTTTTAATGAAAACGAAGATACTATCAATTTATCTTCAATTTACGGATTATGTGGATTATGGATTTAACTTATTAACAGGCGGTGGATAAGTGTTTTGAAATGGTGGGTTGTTAACAACCATCTTGAGTGATGCGAGGTAAGAACGAGGATTTTGTGATTTTATGAAGTTATCAACAGATGTGAACAAGTTATTCAGAACTTTATCACCAAAGGTCCATACTCCCAATTTGCTCTAATTGGAAAGGAGTATTTGTTTTCTTCTGATTTGAAGAAGAAGATTTTCTCGGGTTCAATTTTTCGGAGGAAGTTGCCTGCGTCCCATTTCCCATTTCCATTTGAGTCAATTATTATTCTCACTTTGTAGGTGTCAGGTTTTAGAAACTTTATGCTGAATTCTTTTTGATTTTTTACTTCGTTGATGATTACATCGTTTATTGTCAGGAGCTGTACGATGAAATTCTTTTCATTTGTTTCTACTCTTCCACTGACCAATCCAGTGTCGTCTTCTTTTAGAATGGATATTTCTTTGGTGATTGATTTTGAGCTGTCTGCTTGATATGAGATTATCGACCCTCGGCCAATTCTTAAATATGGTTTTTCTTTTTTCTTGTTGTTGGTCTCCTCTTCTTGGGGTACCTCAATTTTGGTTACAAGGGATAATGAATGATGGAGTGTGTCTATGAAAATATCTTGTTGGGTGAAATTTAGTGTGGTTAACGAATCTATTTTTATATAGATGCTATCTAGGTTTATATGTGTTATTGGTTTGTTAAATGAAACTTCGTGTTTGAAATTTTTTGTTTGGAGATTGTAATTGCTTGAGAGCTCTTTCAAACTAAAACTTTCCTTGGCAACCTTTGTTTCTGTGTGTTTAATATAGAATGTAGTGTCAAGAGCCTGCTGAACGCTGTCAAGCATAAATAGATTTACCTTTAGCGAATCATTGGTTTCAAATGCGTGATGAAAAACAAGTTCGCTTAGTTTATCGCCAAAAGTGGCCAACGCTTTTGACTTGTCTAATACTATTTTGATAGAATCAGCATTCTTATTTAATCTGATATAGGATGTTTCATTGGTATGCCTAATGCTAGTAATTGCTGGGGGTCTGGCATCTACCATGATCAGATTTAGTTTAAGGGAATCTTTGTTTTCAAATAGAAAGATTGGCGTTGAGAGGAATGCAAACTTCTCTGTTTTGCTTTCAACTTTTAGATTTTTGTTTTTATCATCGAAGGCATAAACATAGTATGTCCCGCCTTTCAGATTTTGGATGGAAAACAAACCCTCTTTGTTTATTTTGGTAAAGTAGGTGGGTGTGTGATTAAAGATGTTGAACGTATCACTTTGATAAAGGGCAACTGTTATTTTTTCCGGGATTTTTTCTGAAAAAGTAAAAGCTACACTTCCTTCTATACTTAATGAGTCAATGGTCGGTCCGGTACTGAAAGCTAGTCGAAGATTATCTGCTGGATTTCCCTCTGTGATGTCCTGTATCCCTTCTCTAAAAGTTATGCTATAGGTAGTATTTTCTTCCCATCTATTTTCCGGCTCAATAAGTACTTTATTTTTTTTTACAGTGTAGGTGTTATTTTTTCCTGGGGATGGAGTGATAAGGATTTCTTCCTTTGGGTCTTTAAGTTTGAGATCTTCATTGAAAGTGAGTTCAATAGATTTGCCTTTGAAATTTTTCTGACCGTTGGCAGGATTTGATTCGATTAACTCCGGAGGAGCTTCGTCTCTGGGTCCTCCCGTTGGTGTGGTTACGCTTGCACATCCGGCAAGTAAAGTTGGGAGTAGAACTAGGATTGCTTTGCTAACTTTCATGAACGTTTAGCAATGTAAATAAGACTAGAATATGAACCAGTTTTGCTTGCCTGATAGTTAGACCGAAGTCCTGAGAAAAAAGCTTTAACCATAGAAATCAGTGACAGCGTATTTGGATTCTTATAGTTTTCACTTAGCATGGAGACATAATATGAATCCAATTTCATTGGTTCTGTTTTGACAAGTGAAAGATTGTGTTTGCTAAGAAGCTGCTTCATGTTGCTTTGCGAGAAATGCCATAAATGGCGAGGCACATCATAGCCTGCCCACTGACTTCCATACTTTTTAGCATCCACAGATTCACGATTCGGAACAGCAATAAAAATTATGCCACCCTCCTTCAAATGATTTATTAGTTCATCAATTTTTTCATTTAAGTTATGTACATGCTCTAAGACATGCCATAATGTTATAATGTCAAATTTGTCTTTTGTTGATTTAAGATCGCTGAAGATTTTAGTTTTTGTAATTTCAGTTGCCTTCTCTCTTGCTGTTTCGGAGGGTTCTACTCCACTAACCTTCCAGTTTTTTGCTTGCATGAACCTGAGGAACTCTCCGGTTCCGCAACCATAATCAAGAATTTTTCCACCTGATTTAAAATGAGAGATTAATTCGTGTTTCCACTTCAAGGTAGTGCTTCGGGCCTGGACATAGATTTTATCCATCAATGTTTTTCTTCCACCAGAGTGGGAGATATACTTTTCTGATTTGTAAAATTCTGAAATAGAACTTTGATCAGGCCGAGGACTTGTGACTACAAAGTTGCAGGTGTTGCACTGTTGAAGATGAAAGTCCTTTTGAGATACTGTATAGTCGCGGGCTGTTAATAATTGTTGAAAGGAAGTGGAGTCACAGATCGGACAGGTTAAAATTGATTCTAATGTCATTACTTTCCTAGGTAGACAGTTAGAATTGAAACATCTGCGGGTGATACTCCACTGATGCGTGACATTTGTCCTATTGTTTCAGGGCGAATTCTTTTTAGTTTTTCGCGAGCTTCGGAAGATAGTGCTTTTACCCGATCGTAGTCAAAATCAGATTTGATTTTATAGAGGTCAAGACTCTCTATTTTCTCAGCCATTTTTTGTTCGCGATCAATGTATGATTCATACTTTAAGTCAATCTCAACTTGTTGTAGAATTTCGTCAGAGTAATTGTCCAATTTAGATTTAAGAGCCGAATCGATTTGTTTAAGATCCTTCATCCCGATTTGTGGCCTTCTTAGCAAAGTAACTGCGGGAGTTTTTTCTGTTAGCGTGGTGGTATTAAGTTTTGTAAGCTCGTCATTTACCAATGCAGGTGATACACGCATTTCTTTTAGTTCTTTTGAAAGAGCTGAAATTTGTTTCTTCTTTTCAATTACCCGTTCAAATCTTTCGCGACTGGCAAGACCAAGTTTATGTCCAATCTCTGTTAATCGAATGTCTGCATTATCTTGTCGAAGCAAGATGCGATACTCAGCCCGCGAGGTAAACATTCTGTATGGTTCTTGTGTGCCTTTGTTTACAAGGTCATCAATCAACACACCTATGTAGGCCTCTGATCTCTTTAGAAGAAAAGGATCTTTTTCATTTACTTTATTATGAGCATTAATCCCTGCCATCAGACCCTGACAAGCGGCTTCTTCATAGCCGGTTGTTCCATTGATTTGACCTGCAAAGTACAGATTATCAATTAGTTGAGTCTCCAAACTTGTTTTTAATTGAGTTGGAGGAAAGTAATCGTATTCAATGGCATAGCCAGGACGAAACATCTTGGCTTTTTCAAACCCTGGAATCTTTGTAAGCGCTTGATACTGAATATTTTCAGGAAGGGATGTTGAAAATCCGTTTACATATATCTCTACGGTGTTCCATCCTTCTGGTTCTACAAATATTTGATGGCGATCACGTTCAGCAAATCGATTTATCTTGTCCTCAATGGAAGGACAGTATCTCGGCCCAAGTCCTTTGATCCGACCCTGAAACATTGGGGACTGATCGAAACCTTTTTCAAGCTCTTTATGAACATCGCCATTTGTATAGGTGATCCAACAGCTCAATTGTTTTTTAAGTGGTTCGGTGTCGGAGTAGGAAAACTTTCCGGGATTTTCATCTCCAGGTTGTTCTTCCATTACTGAGTAGTTGAGTGAGCGTCCATCAATCCTTGGTGGCGTTCCGGTTTTCATTCTACCCGACTCAAAGCCTAATTCAATTAATTGCTCAGTAATTCCAGTGGCAGATCTCTCAGCGGCTCTTCCCCCACCAAAGTTCTTTTCGCCTATATGAATCTTTCCATTAAGGAATGTTCCATTGGTTAATACTACTGATTTGCCTTTAATCTCCAGACCCAAAGCCGTTCTTACTCCAATTACCCTTTTGTCTTTAACCAGAAGCCCACTCACCATCTCCTGCCAGAAATCAATATTCGGTGTACTTTCCAAAGCTAAACGCCATTCTTCTGCAAAGCGCATTCTATCATTTTGAGTTCTTGGGCTCCACATGGCAGGCCCTTTTGATAGGTTTAACATCCTGAACTGAATCATTGACTTATCTGATATGATACCAGAATATCCACCCAGTGCGTCAATCTCTCTTACAATTTGCCCTTTGGCAACTCCACCCATTGCGGGATTGCAGGACATCTGGGCAATAGTATTCATATTCATTGTTACCAAAAGAACTTTGGAACCCATGTTGGCAGCAGCGGCAGCAGCCTCACATCCGGCATGGCCGGCACCCACAACTATAACATCATACTCTGGAAACATGATAATTGATTATGTTCCACGTGAAACACTGCGATTCTTCTCACCAGTATGTTCCACGTGAAACTATTTGCGCAAAGATAGGCAAGCTTCTTCTTTTTTGCGCATGAGGGCTTTTTCAGCAGGTTTTTTGTCCTTAAAGCCCAAAAGGTGCAGAACACCATGAATCATGACCCTGTGTATCTCATCCTGAAACAAAACATTGAATTTGTCTGCGTTTTCTTTTACCCGATCAATACTGATATAAATGTCTGCAGTCAAAACTCCTTTTTGAAAGGAATTGTTAAAGGTAATTATATCGGTAAGAGTGTTATGATTAAGAAACTGCTTATTAAGAGAGAGGAGATAGTTATCAGAGCAGAAAATATAGTTGATTTCGGATAGCGATGCTTTTTCCTTCTTGATCACCGTCTTTATCCAGGAGGTGGTCTTTCTGGGTTTTATTACGGAGTAGGTAATGTCTTCAGTGAAAAAATGGATGGAACCCATCAATTCATATAAAAGCAGAGTTCTACAATTTTTCCTTTTTCAGAGAAGTCAACCTCGTCAGCCAGGTGTTTCATCAAGAATATTCCCCTACCACCGGGTTTTTCAATGTTTTCAGGAGCCGTAGGGTCAGGAAGATTGTGGAAGTCGAAACCCGTGCCCTCGTCTTCAATACGGAACCGAATTTGATCTTCTCCCAAAATTAGCGCGAGAGAAACATTCTTATGAGAGTCCCCTTTATTTCCGTGCTTAATGGCATTGTTAACAGCTTCGGTAACGGCTATCATGATATTTCCATAGATATCATCATTGAGATGATACTTCTCCTTTGCGTTGTCAATGAAGCTTTCAATCATTCTGATGTTCTCAGAAAGCGAAGGGATTTCGATACTTATATTATTCATGCCCACTACTCAGTTTAGTTCTTGGGTTTTAATTCTCTTAAAGTATTCACCAACCTCCTGCTTATAATATGGAAATAGTTTGGGTGGCACGGTTTTCAGCAATTCTACTTCTTTTTCTTTTAATCTTAAATATTCCTCAAAAGCCCGAGGTATTTCGTTTGCATAGTCTTTTGCAGTCTCTCCCTTACGTTCCTCATCCTGATCTTGTTCACGCATTGATTTCTCTGCCTCTAGTAACCTTGTAAGGATTTCCTTTTGCCGTTGAATAGTTTGTTCCGTTATCTGCTTATTAACTAAATCCATTTCAGTTTGTTCCATTTTTCCTGGTAAATCACCACCGGGCATCTTACCCCCCTCTTGTTTCATTTTTTCCTGCATTTCTTGCAGAGCCCTTCTAATCCGTTCTTGCTCAGCAGCCATCTTTGCAAATTCCTCAGAAAGTTGGCGACCACTTTTACCACCACCATTTTTCATTTCTTCCATCTGCTTATTTAACTGCTCCTGAATTTTTCCCAAACTTTGGCTTCCCGGCTTCCCCTTTCCTTTCCCGGGCTTAGCGTTGGCCATCATATTCATCATCATATCAAAATGCTCATTGAGCATTAAAGCCAGGTTGTTAATACTTGTCATCGACAATTGCATTTCTGTGCTCGCATTGGGTTTTCTTCTTTCCTTGATGTTGAACACAGATTTATCTAAATGATCATTGAGTTCGCCAATCTCACGGGTCACAATAGAACCCATAAATGCATCCTTCTTGGAAAGAGATAACAAGCTGTCCTCCAGCACTTTAGAGTCATCTTTAATCTTTAATTGATTCTGCGAAAGCTGAACATACTTGGGATCTGTTTGTTGAATGGGACCAAATTCCTTTATCAAACTTTCCTGGTCGTAGGAAAGCTTTATCAGTCCATGGATGATTTGGCGAAGACTTTCAAGATTGGCCTGATCGATTTCCATTTCCATAGAACTTTGCATTCCCTCCATGGCCTTTTGCATCTCCTTCATTTTTGAGACTGCCTTTTTTTGTTGTTCGGCAGATTTCTTTGGCTCCCCTTTTTCCAAAGACTCTTTGCTTTCCTTTTGCGATTCTTCCACCTCACCCTGGTCATCCTTGTCCGGAGTTTCTGAAGACTTATCCAAATCCTCCCCTAGCTTATTGAGTTCCTCGAGTTGCTTTTTGAATTGGTCGAATTCATTTTTTAATTCCTCTTGCTCTTTGGCTAACTCTTCGGGGCTTGATTTTTCGTCTTTACTGTTTTCCTGTTCACCCGTATTTGACTTATCGTTCTTTCCCTTCTCTTTGTTTTCCTTTTTATCCCCGGCAAGGTCTTCTGTTTTTTCTAAAAGTTTTTCTTGATTCTCAGTTTGTTCCTTCAGGGCTTCGATGGCTTGCTCAAGTTTGTAGTCATATTGAAGTTGCTTGAACAGCTCAAGTGTGCGCTCCAATTCCTTTTCTAAATTGATTTCCTTGCGATCCATCTTATCCAACATTTTTTGGATTTGATTTACATCGGCATTTTCCTGAAGCATTTTTTCAAGTTCTTTGAAAAGCTTTTTGGTTTCCTCATCCAAAAGCTCGTCCATCAATTTTTGAATCTGATCCGATTTCTCTTTTATTCGTTGGCTTTCTTCTGAAAAACTTTCCTTCTTTTGCTCAAGCAAAGCATTTTCTTTTTGCATTGTGTTGATTGTTTCATCCAACTTTTCTTTTTGCTTGATTAAATCTTCCAGCATTTTTTTATCCTGCCAATCCAGATTTTGTTTTCCTCTTAATTTTTCCTGGGCCTCATCAATAGATTGTTTAAGATCTTTAGCTTTTTTCAAACTCTGATCAACGTTCTTTTCAGCTGCACGCTGCGATTTAGAAATTTCAGCTTTAATTTCTTCTTCACTGGGAAGTGAGAAAATATAATTAGCGCTGCGCGAAGATTTTCTTCCATTCACACCGTCATTATCCCACACTTGAAGATGATAGAAAAGTTTATCGCCAGGTTCTAAGCCTAGTGAATCAATTCGCCATTGATAAAAGAAATTTTGTTGTTGCTGTTGTGATGCAACAGCAATCGATTTTTTCTTCGCAGGAAGTTCCTTTGCTCCTTTTACGATGTGATAGTTCAATGAGAGAGCAGTAACACCATAATCGTCACTTACTGATCCGCCCAGCATAATTGATTTAAACAGGACTGAGTCTTGGAGATTATCAACAACTACCTGAGGATATTGATCCTTAATTACCCGAATCGAATAACTAATGCGGTCTTTATTTTTGCTTTGATCGTTTTCTAAAACAATAGAATAATCGTCTGGATTTTTAAATCCTTTACTGAATGTAAATGACTCTTTATCAATAAGTTGCATGTCGTTTTGGCTCTCTTGAGAAGAGAATTGCATAATCGCTTTTTGGGCATGAGCAGCCCCAATTTTCCAGGTAACTTTGGTGCCTTCGGGTATCTCAAGATTACCAGCATTGTTTAAGTCTTGTGCCTTCAATCCTAAATAAGCAGGATAATCCAGTGTTACTTTTAGTTGAGTTAGTTCTGGTCTGCTTATGAGTTGAATTTTATGAGCGTCTGAAAAAAAGCCGGAACCTTCTAATTGAAAATCAATTTCGTTCTGAATGTTTTCAAAGGTGTACGTAAACAAACCAGCTCCTGCGCCTTCCATTTTCCATCGTTGGCCACCTTCCGAAATAATATAAACAGCTGCTGGCAACGCAGTACCCTCAAGTTTTACCCGCAGTGTAAAGTCTTCATTAAAAAATGCAAGCAAGGCTGGGTCTTGGATTACAAATTGAAAGGGCGCTTGCGGAGTAAACTCCTGATTGAATTGTACGATTCGTTTAGCGCTTTGTGTAAAAATTCCCTGGTTGATAATCATCAACACAAGGATTAACAAAAACGGGATGGCTAAATATTTTGCATATTTTTTATTCTCCTTTAGGTCAATTGCGTCCTCAAAATGGATGTCGCGCATGGATAAGGTTCGCTGTGCAATACCCGCGTCAACTAATGCTGTTCTATTTTGGATTGAAGCAAGTTGAATAAGATTTAAAAGCTTATCGGAAACATCAGGAAAAAACCGACCGATTAACTGTGCACTTTCTTCTTTTCGCAATCCTTTTTTATAAATCAACCAGGCTATGGGCTCTCTTAAAAAGCGAAGGATTGAGAAACCGGCTACTAAAAGAAAAGAAGAGAAAATTAAAAAGCGTCCTGTTTTGCCTAACCACAAGTTGTATTCAATGAGGGAGGCGATTAGAAAATAGGCGAGTAGAATCGAGAGCGATAAAATGGAGCCACGAATTAATAAATTGAGATAATACCTCTTTGTAAAGGAGTTAATTTTATCATCGATTTGATTGATTCCCTCAGCCATACTTTTGTTGAAACGAACTTATCTTAAAGATAGTTTTATCGACTAAGATAAGGGAGTGTAAGTCTTAAGACAAACCGCTTATAACGGGATTTTTGAATCCGGGAAAAACCATTCGTACTCCTTTTCGAAATATTCCAGCACGTGCATTTTCAGAAGCTTCTCCTGCTCTAATAAATCGAAATGAGGGAGCTTCTTTATCAATTTCCAGTGTGGCCAGCCATCCGCATCAAGCCCCTCCAAGTTCATAATAACCAGCAATGCTTAGTACTTTACAGATTGCGATGTGCATAAGATCTTGTTTCTCTTCTTTCGAAAAGACTTTTGCTCCTTTTCCAAGTTCCTGTACCCCGATTATATAAAGGACTCCATTAAGATCTTTAGGCTTTTTTTCAAGAAGCCGTTCCAATTCTCCCAGCAGAGCCTGCCATTTGCGTTCAAGATCTAAATCTCGTTTAAACATACCTCTTATGATTTTGCCAGTTCTTCCCAATATTCAAATGCTCTGCGAAGGTGTGGGATAACAATCGTGCCCCCTACCAGGGTTGCCACGCCCATCGCTTCATGCACTTCGGCAGTAGAAAAACCAATTTCTTTACATTTTCCCAAGTGGTATTTAACGCAATCATCGCAGCGCAAAACCAACGAACAGGTGAGTCCAATTAGTTCTTTGGATTTTACATCCAACGCCCCGGCTTGGTAGGCGTTTGTATCTAAATTGAAAATTCGTTTGATAATCAGGTTATCGGCTTCAAGAATTTTCTCATTCATTTTGCCGCGGTATTCATTAAATTGCTCTACGAGGTTCATAGCTTATGATAATTTCCTCAAAGATGAGGTCAAATCGGATCAAATCAAATGTAGTTGGTAAGACCATCGACTTAGGTCGAGACTTTCTTTCTTTATTCTACCCGAACTACTGCTTAGGCTGTTCATTGGCATTATATAAAGGGGAAGAAATTTTGTGCACGCGCTGCATTCGGGACTTACCAAAAACCGGAGATCATCTCGATAGTGAAAATCCGATTCAACTAAGAATGATGGGCCGCCTTCCTGTGCAGTATGTGATGGCCTTTTTGAAATTCAGGAAAACGGGAATCGTGCAACACTTACTACATCAACTTAAATATGGGAATCACCCCGAAGTTGGCGTTCGCTTAGGCAAAATCTATGGTAAGGAATTATTGGATGCAGGGTTTGCAAACAAATTTGATCTTATCATTCCCGTGCCTTTGCACGAAACCAGAAAACGAAAAAGAGGATACAATCAAAGTGCTTGCTTTGCGGAAGGGTTAAGTAGTTCACTAAGCGTTCCGTGGGACGAATCCATTAGTACCCGAAAAGTCAGTACGAGTACACAAACAAAAAAAACGAGAGTGGAGCGGTGGGATAATGTGAAAGACGTGTTTAACATTCGCGAGACGGGAAAAATAAAAGACGCCCGAATTTTATTAGTGGATGATGTAATTACAACTGGAGCAACGCTTGAGGCTTGCGGTAAACATTTAATAGATGCGGGTTGCAGAGAGTTAAGTATGGCTTGCCTGGCTGAAGCCCAATAAAAAACCCTGACTTTTTAGAGTCAGGGTTTTAAGAATTTCGTTAAGAGCTTCTTAGTAGTTTGATCCTGCGCGGATCATTGCGCAACGGAAACCAATAGTAGCAGTAGCTGAATCCTCATCTAAGAATCTGCGCGTACCAGGTGACATCCAGTAAGCAACATCTTTCCATGAACCGCCTTTGTAAACACGTACTTTATCAGAGATCAATGAGATAAATCCTTGAGGATTTTTCACATAATCGTATGACTTAATATTTTTTGTTGTGCCATCAGGCATTGTTACTGTTGAATCCTTTTCCACTTTCGTGTAGCGGTTTCTGTATTCATCATGACTATCAATGAAGTCATCTCTACGGATAGGGTTAAGGTCATCAAAATCCTGATGTGAAAGCGGACGATACACATCCATTACCCACTCGCTTACGTTACCGGCCATGTTATACAACCCGTAATCATTAGGAGGGAATTCATAGATGTATGTAGTAATCAACGCACCATCATTTAACCTTCCTGCAATACCTGCATAGTCACCACGGCCTCTCTTAAAGTTAGCAAGGAATGAACCCATTTGCTTTCCATAAGGATTACGCAATGCATGACCATCCCAAGGATAAATACGGTTGAAATTTTGCATTTCATCTAACCACTGAGTTCCGATAAGTGCTTGTGCAGCATATTCCCATTCAGCTTCAGTTGGTAAACGGTAAGCAGGAATAACAACCCCTGATTCTAAAGGAATACGGCCGGCACCTGACTCAGGAGCAGCTATACCAGCCTTTTCAGCTAAGTCGCCATTTACTTTGGCAGTTCTCCACTTTGAATATTCATTTGCCTGTTTCCACTTAACGCCTACCACAGGGAAGTAGCGGAAACCAGGATATCTTAGATAATGATCCACATAAGGATCGTTAAAAGCAAGATTTGAACGCCAAACCATTGTATCAGGAAGAGCGGCCGAATAGGCTTTTCCACCATCAATTTTGGTTGAATCTACAGATAAGTAGTATAAGTACTCAAGCCAGTGAATGTTTGCAATCTCGGTTTCGTCCATATAAAATGAGGCCACGGAAACCGTGCGCTCCACGTTGTCTCTGTAAGACATAATATCTTCTTCGAAGGAACCTAATACAGTACGGCCACCCTCGATAAACACCATATTGGGGGCATCGGGCTGAGAACGGTATTCATTTACAGCAAAACCCTCTGCTGCATCGCGGGTGTATTTTAAACCTGTGGCAGTACTGAGCTGACCAGGGTTTTGAGCAGTTGGTTTACCCGCTTGCCGGAGAAAACATGATGAGACCAGCATGGACAGCGCAACTAAGAACAGGAGAGACTTGAAATACTTCATTTGCTTTTGGTTATACATAAAAGTAACCGCTAATATAAATAGATAAATCAATGTTTTCCAAAGGGTAACGTTTTTTTGCTAAATCCTTAATAGAGGTAGCAACAGAAACCGATTGCTTAACGCTGCAAATCCTGCAATAGTATTTAAGGCCAAAATGGGAGATGTTTTCCGGTAATGGGTAAAAATTTTAGAGAATTGTTCGTTTTTTGGCTGTCTGCCGGCTTGGTACATCATTTTCATAGGGTTATTCTTAAACGTAAGAACCTAATGATTTCGATTCAAGATTTTAATGTGTCCACTTTTGAAAGCAAATGCGACCTAATTATATATTGTTCAGACTATCTTATTTCTCTGGAAACCGGAAATATCAAGTCTCACCTTTATTATTATAGTGAATTCTTCATTGAAGTTCATTATTCAACATCATTGAAAAAAGTGTTGGCAATAAACGCCTTTAACTCTTTTGAAGAGTTGGACACTTATGTAATGGGTATTTCTTTAGGTGATTTAATAGTATACGGATAAAGAGGCTCAAGCAGGGAAATAGCAGAATCTACAGTCGGAATATTTTCTATAGTTAGTATTAACTTACCCATGCTGTCCTTCATGCGGCACCGTTTACTGTTGGTTTGAACAAAGGCTAAAATTTTACCAAATATTTCTGATTTGAAATATTCGTCATTACCAGAAAGGAAATAGCCCCGCAGTTTTTCATTCTTAAGAGAGATTTTTTCAAACCCGAGCGATTCACCCATCCAGCGTAAGCGAACAGAGTTTATTAATTGCTCAACTGATTCTGGAATTGGACCAAAACGATCGCGTAATGATTCTTTAAAACCATTTAGTCGCTCTTCGTCTTTAACATTATCAAGACTGGCATAAAGCTGAAGTCGCTCGCTGGTATTATTAACATACGTATCTGGAATTAAAATTTCCAAATCGGTTTCTATACTACAGTCGGGCACAATCAATTTTGCTTTCGCGGAAAGCTCTTCGGCAAATAATTCCTTGAAGTCAGTCTCTTTCAATTCTTGAATGGCATCATCCAAAATTTTATGATAGGTATCAAAACCCAAATCGGTGATAAATCCGGTTTGCTCAGCACCCAATAAATTTCCGGCTCCGCGAATATCAAGATCGCGCATGGCAACTTTGAAACCATCTCCTAATTCCGAAAATTCTTCTAAGGCCGACAACCGCTTTCGCGAATCAGAAGACAAAATAGAACTGGGTGGAGTAAGTAAATAACAAAATGCTTTTTTGTTTGATCGACCCACGCGGCCACGCATTTGATGCAAATCACTTAACCCAAACATGTGGGCCTGGTTAATGATAATTGTATTGGCGTTTGGAATATCAAGGCCCGATTCAATGATGTTGGTAGAAACCAGCACATCATATTCGCCTTCAATAAACTTTACCATTGCCTTCTCCAACTTATCACCATCCATTTGGCCGTGCGCAACACCAATACGCGAGTCAGGAACCAACTTAAAAATGGTGTTGGCAAGTTGATCGATATCGCTAATACGATTGTGTACAAAAAATACCTGACCCCCTCTTCGCAGTTCGGTGCTTACCGCATCGCGAATGATTGTTTCATCAAACGTGTGAAGTTCGGTGGTTACAGGTTGACGATTGGGTGGAGGTGTGCTGATAATACTTAAGTCGCGCGCACCCATTAACGAAAAATGTAATGTGCGCGGAATTGGAGTAGCCGTTAGTGTAAGCACATCCACATTTACTTTCAACTCCTTTAATCGATCCTTTGTCTTAACGCCAAACTTTTGTTCTTCATCAATAATTAATAATCCTAAATCTTTAAACTCAACATCTTTGCTTACTACCCGGTGTGTACCAATAATGATGTTGATGGTTCCGTCTTTTACTTCGCCAATTATTTTTTTGATTTCAGCAGTCGTTTTGAACCGTGACACATAATCAATCTTTACAGGCATATCTGCCAGTCGTTCAGAAAAAGTTCGGTAATGCTGCATCGCCAAAATGGTAGTTGGCACTAATACCGCAACCTGCTTGCCTTCGGTGGCAGCTTTAAAGGCAGCGCGAATCGCCACTTCCGTTTTACCAAAGCCAACATCACCACAGACTAACCGATCCATAGGGTGCGGCTTCTGCATGTCGCGTTTTACATCTTCCGTGGCTTTCGCCTGATCGGGGGTGTCTTCATAAATAAAAGAAGACTCTAACTCTGCCTGAAGGAAACCATCTTCACTAAAAGCAAAGCCCGGAGCACCTTTCCGTTTTGCGTAAAGACTGATGAGTTCTTTGGCAATGTCTTTTACCTTCTTCTTGGCTTTAGCTTTTTTGCTCTCCCACTCGCCACTTCCAAGTTTACTGATGGAAGGCGGAGATCCATCCTTACCGGAATATTTTGAAATTTTATGAAGTGCATGAATACTAACTGTTAGCAAATCATCATCGCGAAAGACAAGGCGAATGGCCTCTTGTTCTTTGCCATCAACAGTTTTCTTTTCCAGACCTGCAAACTTGCCGATACCATAATCGATGTGGGTAACAAAATCTCCGGGTTGCAGGGTTTGCAAATCCCGAAAGGTTAATGCTTTCGATTTTGAAAATTTTTCTTTTTGGCGATACTTATAAAAGCGTTCAAAAATTTGATGATCAGTATAGCAAACTATTTTTACGAGTGGATCAACAAATCCTTTCCACAACGAAAACTCGAGCGACTGAAATTTTATCTCGGGATGAATCTCTTCAAAGATTCCATGCAAACGTTCAACTTGCCTCGGCTGCTCAGCGGCAATGAAATTTCCAAACCCCTGACTTTGATGCTCCAATAGGTCTGCGGCAAGCAACTCGAAGTTTTTATTGAATGAAGGTTGAGCCGAGGAACGGAATTCAAAAACAGCAGAACTTTCAAAATAGAACTTTGATCCAAACTCAATACACGATAAACTTTTGAAACTAGTAAGAAGTGTTTCTGCTGTATTGAAAAGTTGAGCGGGTTCTAATACCACTTTTGTTTGACCGCTTTCGCGGAGGATCTGATCGAATGAGGCCGTTGCTTTTTGGAAACACGTATCAACAATGTCTTTTGTGAGCTCAGCATCTTTTATCCAGATGCGGGAAGAAGGGGAGATAAAATCAAAAAAAGATTGCCGTTCTTCCTGAATCAACCGGGTTTGTACATTCGGCATCAAGCTAATTTTTTCAAGCACATCTACCGAAAGCTGTGATCCCGGATCAAAACTTCGGATGCTATCCACCTCATCGCCCGAAAGCTCTATTCGATAAGGAAGTTCGTGCGCAAAAGAGAACACATCTATAATCCCACCCCGGATGGCAAACTGCCCCGCCTCAAACACAAAATCAGTTTTCTCAAAATCGAAACTATGAAGGAACTCTTCGAGAAAATTCAAATCAAGAACTTCACCCTTTTTAATGAGAAAAGTATTTGTGGATAAGGATTTCTTATTAATTACTTTTTCTGAGATGGCTTCCGGATAGGTGACAATTACATTTCCATCCGGATGATTGCTAATTTGATTGAGCACTTCTGAGCGCATCAGAATATTAGCATTCTCAATCTCATGATATTCGTAAGGCCGTCTGTACGACATCGGAAAAAAGAGAACCTCTTTTTCGCCCAACAGGTTTTGAAGATCATTTAATAAATAGGAAGCCTCTTCTTTGTCTTGGGCAATGAGAACATGTGAAGCGCGAACACTTTTTACTACCGAAGCAAAGATGACCGCATCCAAGCTTCCATGAAGGCCTTTTATGTGAATGTTGGTATTGTTAGGCACACCTTCGTGCGAGGCACTTCGGTGTGCAGGCGTACGAATCCCCTCGGCCAGCGTCTGCACCAGACTGTCCGCACGATAAATAGAGAGAAAATCATGCGCCTTCACTACTCGGTCTTAAAAAACAAGGTTGCAAATATAACCCCTAATGACAAAGACTCTACGTGAAAAGAAAATAATAAAGTAAGCGTAACTTTGCCGCTATGTATTATGTGCGGTTGCTATTTTTGTTGATAAGCCTAACATCATTTTTATTTATGATACTTGGGCTTATTAAGCCGTGGATTATGTTGTGGTGGGAAGACGTACAGAATCGAAAAAAAGTAATTCAACTCTACGGCACCTCGGGGTTGTTATTTTTAATTATTTACTTCGCGTTGAAATTTTTTATTTAATTACCACTGCGCTCAACACAGCAATGTTTAAGCACTTAACTTTAAAAGGGATGAATCAAATATTTAAAAAAGAAGACACGAGTTTCGCGGCACTCAGTATGATCAAGAAAACCATATCCCTGTTACTCTTCATTTTTCTGTTAATGGCCTGCAGTAAGCCTGAAAAAAAGGAAACTGTTGTAAAGAAGGAGGTAAACGAACTTCCACACCTGGCCTTCAAAAATCTGGATGGTTCAGCAGCAACTACGCGTGATTTGCCGCCCGCCTCTGTGCTTATTTTATTTAATACCGATTGCGATCATTGCCAACGCGAGGCCAAATCAATTCAGGAAAATTTAGAGTCGTTTAAAGGGTATACCCTTCAATTTATTGCTTCGGATCCCGAACAAAGAATTCTACAATTCGCGCGCGAGTATCAGTTAGACAACCAGCCCAATATCAGATTTGGCAGGGCAGAAGGACAAGATGTTTACATGAACTTTGGCTCCATACCAACGCCTTCTATTTATGTGTACTCTAAGGAGAGAAAATTTATAAAGTCGTTTTTAGGAGAAACTCCGGTTGAGCAGATTATAATGAGTTTATAAAACTGGCAACTAGACCCAAGCGGAAAAATGGAAGATCGCTTGGGCTTTGAAGTCCATGACGACAGATACATGATGTACTTGCGTGCCGAAGACCTTGCTATTTATAACGAACAGATTCGCGATTTCATTAAGAAGACAATCTGGCAGCAGGAGCTCCGGCTAAGTATTGAAAAGCTTAGTGAGTTTCTATCCAAAGATAGAATAACTCCATTTTCTCTGTATTGCTGGCTAACCAAGTTTGTATTTCTGGATCTTTTGATGTTTTCAAAATATGATAACAGAAGGCTTCTGTATGCCCAGCTTTTTTAATTGAGTAAAAGAAAGGAACATAAGTATCCCAAAGCAAATCTGGGCCATTCCTTTTTTTCTTATTTTTCTTGTTATCGTTTAGCTCACCTAGTAAAGAAAATATTTGATTGGTATCATAAATAAATTTCTCTTGTTTACTCATTGGCTTTTGTTTCTCAATTTCTGATGAAGCAAGTAGAGCCATTGAAAAACCCAATTCTGCGCTAGCCATTGTGTTGTCTTTTTTCGAACCTGATGGTAACGTAATCGAAATTCTATTTATTCCATCCTCTCCTACATTCGTTTGATAAAGCCAGTCCAATAAAGTTTGAGAATATTCTTCTGCGCGTTTCCCTTCATTTTCAAGAAGAAGGAAAAAATACAAGCCAAGCGTAGCTCTAACTTTTTCATTACCATCCTTCTTTAGGAGAGCAAGCCGAAGATGGCTTCCTGGATGGTTAGGTTTTAGCGCTATCGCTTTCAGGAATAATTCTTCAGCATCTGATCTTAGACCCAAACGCCCACAACTCACTCCATAATTAAATAGCAATAAATATTGGTCAGGATATTTTTTGACGGCTTCCTTATAGAAGGAAACAGATTCTTGTGTACGACCCATATCATCAAGGACAGACCCTTTGATTATTATCGCATAATAGTTCACCCCCTGATCATTTAATGCCAGTGCCTGATTAGCACTTTCAAGCGATTTTTCATATTCCTTCAGTAGGTGATAACTAAAAGCCATCTCATAATAGGCCATCGCAGAGTTAGAGTCCTGCTGTATAGCTTCCTTATACTTTTCTATTGCTCTTTCGTAATCACCCTGATCGTGAAATTTAATACCCTCATTAATAAGTTCCTTTACATCCTGCGCAAAGACTGTCGATGCACAAAAGATCAACAATAGCCAAGTATATTTCATAATAGAAAGCTAGCACTTTTTCAAAAAAGATGGAAGAGATAAAATCTACCGAGCCAATCCAAATCTGGAAGAACGATTATTCACACTTCAATGATTTAATAGGATCGGCAATTGCTGCTCTGAAAGACTGAAGAAAGACTGTGATTATTGTTATGCAGAAAAGAACAAACATTGGAATAATGAACATCCAACCATTCAAATCAATGTGATAGGCAAAATCATTTAGCCACTTTTTTGCAAAAAGATAACTGATGGGTATGCCTATTATGAATGAAACAAACATAAGAACTGCATACTCGCGTGAAACCAAAATCAGAATGTTGTAAGCCGATGCGCCCAATACTTTTCGGATGCCAATTTCCTTATTTCTTTTAGCGACACCCAACGACACCCAACCCAATACACCCGTTAGAACGATGATTAGAATTAAAACCGAAGCGATGGTTGAAGCCTTTTTTAGTTGAACTTCAGTCTGATAGGTAATGGCCAACCTGTCTTCGGTAAAACCAAAGACAAATGGGTCATTTGGAAACACCTGCTTCCAGATTTTTTCTACAGCCTGAACGGATTCAGATAATCCTCCTTGATTTAGTTTGAAGGAAAAATAGCGAAATGCCTGAAAGTCGCGGCTATGTGTAAACGCTACAGGCTTAACGCGCTCATGCATTGATTCAAAATTAAAATCCTTAACGATACCAGCTATCGTAAATTCTTTGTCAGAAAATTGGATGTTTACTTTATCGCCCACCTCAACGCCAAGAACTTTTTGAGCCGATTCATTTAAAACTAATCGGTCTGCTTTGAAGC
>CAWBCB010000067.1:0-3020 GCA_963787095.1 uncultured Cytophagales bacterium
ATTGATGGATCCTTCCCTTACCACCGTTGATCAACCTGGTTTCGAAATGGGTCAAGAAGCTGCAAGACTGCTAATCCGACAAATAGAAATGAAGGATAAAGAAGATTTTGATCCGCAACCTGAAACAAAAATCCTTAAGACGAGATTAGTAATTCGGAATTCGTCCCTCAAAAAAGACATAAATAAAAAGTAGCAATCGATTCCAATTCTTTTTGGAGGGCTATTACTATGTAAAATCAGTTGAATTAGTTTTACTTTAACCGTTTAACTTTTCAACTGATCTAATGGCAGCTACAATTAACTCGGTCACCAGCAAAAGTCTGGGTACACTCATCAGCTTTGAGAAAACGACCAACGGAATTTACGGTTCCACTTCTTTAGGGAAATTCAAAATAAGTCTTTTCTCAGATTCTATTTTTCAAATCAGCATCACGAGGGATGATCCGTTCGAAAATTTCTCCTACGCAGTAGTTGCAAAACCTGCAACAATAGCATTCGAAGTAATTGACAATGAACAATCCATTCTAATCAAGACAGCATCCACACAGCTTTTGATTTCAAAAAATCCCGTGCGGTTTTCATTTCAAACATTGGATGGAAAGATTATTAATGAAGATGATTCTTTTGGTACTTCCTGGATTGGCGATCAGGTAACGACTTATAAAAAATTACAACCCAACGAAAGGTTTATTGGGCTTGGAGAAAAAACGGGGGGGCTTGATCGAAAAGGTTCTGCTTATCAAAATTGGACTACCGATGCCTACGGATATGGCAATGGTACCGATCCTCTATACTGCTCCACTCCTTTCTATATGGGTGTCCATAATCAATTGCAGTACGGAATATTTTTTGACAACTCGTACAAAACATTTTTCAACTTCGGAGCTTCAAATAATAGGTACTCAAGTTTCTCAGCCGATGCCGGAGAAATGAATTACTATTTCATTCATAGAAATTCAGTGGCTGAAATAATTAAAGACTACACGCACCTTACGGGCCGCATGGAAATGCCACCCGTATGGAGCATTGGGTATCAACAATGCCGCTACAGTTATTATCCCGATAAGGAAATTTATTCGTTAGCAAATACATTTAGAGAAAAGGATATTCCTGCGGATGTGATTGTGTTGGATATCCATTATATGGATAAGTATAAAATCTTTACCTGGGATCCTAAAAACTTTCCAAATCCAAAAGAGTTGATTTCTTCCTTACGGAAACAAGGCTTTCATGTTGTTGTGATGTGCGATCCGGGTATCAAAGTAGAGCCGGGATATGATGCCTACGATGATGGCGTTAAACAAGATGTTTTTATTAAGTATCCCGATGGCGAAAATTATCAAGGGCAGGTATGGCCAGGCTGGTGCCACTTTCCTGATTTTACAAACCCAACAACACGGGAGTGGTGGGCAACCAAATTTAAAGACTATGTGAACTTAGGTATTGATGGGTTTTGGAATGACATGAATGAAATTGCCACATGGGGTCATTCGCTTCCTGAAAATCTTGAATTTGATTTTGAAGGTAATAAAGCAACTACTCGCAGAGGTCGCAACCTGTTTGGATTTCAAATGGCACGCAGTACTTATGAGGGCACAAAGAAACTATTAAAAGGAAAACGTCCGTTCAACTTAACTCGTTCAGGTTTTTCAGGCATCCAGAGATACTCGGCTGTGTGGACCGGAGACAACGTTTCGTATGACGAACATATGTTGCTTGGTGTTCGATTGGTTAATAGCATGGGACTAACGGGGATTGCCTTTGCCGGTTATGATGCCGGTGGTTTTGTGGGTGATGCCAACACAAAACTTTTTGCGCGTTGGATTTCGATTGCATCGCTATCTCCTTTTTTTCGTGCACACACTATGATTAACACGCGCGATAGTGAACCTTGGTCCTATGGCGAAGAAGTAGAGAGCATCTGCAGAAACTATATTAAATTTCGCTATCAGTTGATGCCTTATATCTATTCACTATTTTATGATGCCTCACAAACCGGAATGCCCGTGCAACGATCTCTAGCGATTAACCATGCTCACGATTACCGGGTTTATGATGGCAAGTATTACAATCAATATTTGTTTGGCCCTAGCATTTTAGTGGCTCCGGTAGAAAGCAATAAAGAACTTCTTAAAATATTCTTCCCGGAAGGGGAATGGTTTGATGTGTATACAGGAAAAATCTGGTCAGGCAATCAGGAAACAATTGTTGAGTCGCCTATCCATAAACTACCTGTGTTTATAAGGGCTGGAAGTGTGTTGCCTATGCAAGCTTCAGCAGCCAACACGAGTATTAAGCAGGAAGAACTTGCGCTGCATATCTATTGCGGAAATAATTCAAGTGAGTTTCTGCTTTATCAGGATGATGGTGATACATTCGATTATCAATCCGGAAAAAGCTCAAAACGATTGATTCAAATGAATGGCGTTGAAAATAAAGTAACTATTTCAGCAAGTGAAGGTGACTTCACATCCCCTTATAAGAAAATCAAGATTGTTCTTCACGGTTCCAGTGCGGAAAAAGTTTCGTTCAATGGAAAAACACTGGCATTATCTCATCAGGTTCATTCTTTTTTTGCACCCTTAGAAAAATACGATCCTATTAATGAACCCGATTCGATGGGTGAAGAAAATGTAAAAGTGACATTTGCAGAATATACTTCAGAAAAGATTGAATTGAGTTGGAGTTGAGCTGGATACTAGATACTAGACTCTTGATACTGGATAGAAGTAGTCCATTCAAGCATCAAGAATCGAGTATCCAATTTCTACTATCTTGCATAAGTAACCTGATTAACTATCGCCCTGCATGACTCAACATAAACCTCGCTTAAGTTTCTGGCAAATCTGGAATATGAGTTTTGGATTTTTAGGAATCCAATTTGGCTTTGCTTTACAGAATGCTAACACCAGCCGTATCTTTGAAACGCTTGGCGCTGATACAGCAAGTCTCGCTTTATACTGGCTTGCCGCTCCCCTTACGGGATTAATTGTTCAGCCCTTAGTTGGTTATTATAGTGA
>CAWBCB010000068.1:0-41693 GCA_963787095.1 uncultured Cytophagales bacterium
ATGTGTCTGTTTCGACGAGTACGTATTGCTCGTGCTGCAACAGTCGCAGTGAGCGGTTTGAAATGAAGAAGCAGCCCACCGGGCCCTTTTCTTTGGGTTGAAGCCGTTCAGGCCTTGGGTGCGCGAGGCAAGCGCCCCATGAGGAAGAACTCGTCGTTCGGACGCATGCGCGTCAGGTTGGCCATGCGGTTGCACAGGCCGAAGAAGGCCGTGATGGCGCCGATGTCCGGGATGTTGTCATCGTAGAAGCCGTGGCCGCGCAGCGCCTCGAAGTCGGCGTCGTCCACGTTGTGCGAGGCGGTGCAGACCTTCATCGCGAAGTCGAGCATGGCGCGCTCTGGCGTGGCGTGATGTCGGCCTTGCGGTGGTTCACCGCCACCTGGTCGGCCACCAGCGGCGTCTTCTCGTCGACGCGCAGGATCGCACCATGCGCGACGACGCAGTACAGGCAGTGGTTGGCGGCGCAGGTGGCGACGATCATGATTTCGCGGTCGCCCTTGGTGAGGCTGCCCGTGTCCTTCAGCAGCAAGGCGTCGTGGTAGGCCATGAAGGCGCGCCACTCGGCCGGCCGGTGCGCCAGCGCGAGAAAGACGTTGGGCACGAAGCCTGCCTTGGCCTGCACTTCCAGGATGCGCGTGCGCAGGTCTTCGGGCAGGTTCTGCAGTTCGGGCACCGGGTACACCTGCGCCGAGGGGTCCTTCACCATCTTGAAGATCACGGTGTCGAGCTTGATCGAACGCGGCATTGCGGTAGGTCGGGGAACTTCACCAGCGTGATCGAGTCGCCTTCCTTGCGCTCCTTGAACACGAACGGCCCGGTGCCGATCGGGTTCTTGTCGTTGGTCGGCGCCGACTTCGGGATGCATGATGCCCGCATCGCCGAGCGACAGGCTGTAGAGCAGGAAGGAGTTGGGCGACTTCAGGGTCACCTTGACCGTCGAGGGATCGACCACCTCGACCTTGTCGATGTCGGTGTAGAGCGACTTCGCCGGGACCGTGGAATCCGGGTGCGAACAGTCGATCCAGGGAGAACTTCACGGTCAGACTGGTCGACACCGCCATTGGCCTAGATCGCCAAAAAGCCCAATTTCGCCTATTTATCAGCGCTATACTTACCGGCTAGCCTGAGGATTGCCATGCAGCCCCATCACGATGTCATCGCCGAAGTTATGAATTTGCCGGACGGGCCGCAAGTTGGCGCGTTATTCGACTTTGACGGCACGCTGATATCCGGCTATTCGGCCGTGGCCTTTCTGCAGGAGCAGGTAAAGCGCGGCCACCTGCACCGCGTGAGCTTCTGGAACTCGTCGGCGCGATGGCGGTGCTGGCTTTCACCAGCGCAACGGTGTTGGGTAGCAACACACTTTGTGCGCGCAAGCCTTGTGTAGCCGCGATTAGCGCGCCTTGCAGCGCGCCACACGCCTGACTATCCGCAAGCACTAAACAATAACCGTCCAAGCTGCTCACGGCATTCGCTATGGCGCGGCTTTCAGGCAAGCTCAATAGGGTGACGTGCTGCGACAGCGTGTCCACCGCCGTGTGTAAATCACGCGCTAATTGGCTGGCATCGGGCTGCGCGAGCATCTCCAAAGCTCCGGCCACTTGCGCTAATAACGCGGGCAGTTTGGCGAGTCCAGTGCGTTGCTCGGCATCTTCAAACAAGGCGGTAAGGGTGCTTTCGACTTGGCGCAAATTTTCGCCCAAGGTTTTTGTCAGCGGGGCGAGTGCGTCGCGACTGCTGCTATGACTGGACAGCTCGGCAAAACGCAGCAACTTGGCTTCGGCTAGATATTTACCTTGCGCAGCGGCTTGCATATCGTCGCTCCAAGGATTTGCTCAAATCCATTTTGCTCTCTCCGTAAAAACCGAAACCAAACCTACCCCTGTGGTGGCGGCAACTCCCGCACCTACCCCCGCTGCACCCGCCGCGGCTAAGGTGGATGAAACAGTTTTTGAGAATCTAAAAGTAGGGGAAGCCGTGCGGCTGGACAATGTGTATTTTGATCAAAGTAGCTACATCTTACGGACGGAGTCGTACCCACAATTGGACAAATTGGTCAAGACAGTTGCAAGTGAATCCCAAACTAAAAGTCGAAATCGCGGGCCATACCGACGCCGTAGGCGACGCGCGGCTGAACCATACCTGTCCGAAAACCGCGCCCGGGTCATTTCCAGCTATCTGGCTAGCAAGGGCATCGCAAAGAACGTCTCGTTCCAACGGGTTACGGCCAAACCAAACCCGTAGCCCCCAACGACACCGAAGAAAACAAAGCGCAGAACCGGCGGGTGGAGTTTGTAGTGTTGGAGAATTGAGGGGCAGAGGGACAAAGTGTCAAAGGCACAAAGTTCTTTTATTGAGGGGTAGGTGCCTCCCAAGTCCAATTTCCCTTTCAACAATTCAACAATTCAACAATTCAACAATTCAACAATTGAACAATTTCCCCCGGCTGCATAGTGCCCAAATTCCAATCATCAATGGACCAGCGAACGAGCCGCAGGTAGGAAAGCCTACGGCGGCTGTCATGCGGCGTACCTGGCGGTTTTTACCTTCGTGCAGCGAAAGCGAAAGCCAGGAGGTAGCGAATGGATTGAACGAAAACGAATGGGTGGATTGCGTTCGGATAGGTCGGGTTCAGGAATTCGGGGTAGCGCGGGCAGGCAAGGTATGGTACTTCTTCCCGTTGATGGAAATCGTGACTCCCGCTGCCAGTTGGGCGCAGGCATCTTCGGTGATTTCACCTTCCACCTGCACGTAGTAGGTACGGAAGTGCCGTCGTTTGGGGTCAAGCAGGCGGGTTTTGAAAAAATTATCGTTCGTCAGTAGCAGCAATCCTTCGCTATCCGCATCCAGCCGACCGACGGGGTACACGTCTTTGGGAAATTCAAAATCCAGGTCAGCCAGGGTAGGGTGATCCCCTCGCGGCTGAACTGCGATAGCATCCCGAAAGGCTTGTAGATGGCGTAGTAGTTTTTCATTTGGAAGAGGAGGATGGAGGAGAGGAGGAGAAGGGAGGTTGGAGTTTTCTTCGATTTCTTTTTCATTTATTCCTATCTCCCTTTCTCCCTATTCTGAAATTTCCAACAAAAGCCCACAATGATCGGAATGGATTCCTGTGGAGAGGTGTCGGCAGCTGACTAATCTATCTTGTAACGAGTCGGAAACCGAATGGTAGTCGATGCGCCAGCCTTTGTCTTGGCGCGGGCGCCGGCGCGGTAACTCCACCAGCTGTATTCCGTGAGGTCGGGATTGAGGTAGCGGAAGGCATCAGTGAAGCCATCAGCCAGCCACTGCGTCATCCAGGCGCGTTCCTCGGGCAGGAATCCAGTGGTGTTTTTATTCCGAACGGGATCATGAATGTCGTTTTCGGTATGGGCGATGTTGTAGTCGCCGCAGATGATGAGGTGCGGGCGCTCCTGCCGGAGTTCTTTGATGTACTCATGGAAATCTTGCAGAAAACGCATCTTCACGCCCTGCCGCAACTCCCCGCTGGTACCCGAGGGAAAGTAGCAATTCAGCAGGGTAATTTCCCCGAAATCGGCCCGCAGTACCCTACCTTCACAATCGTACACCGACAAGCCACATCCATCGACCACCCGATCCGGGGCTATTTTGGATAAAATAGCGACCCCGCTATACCCTTTTTTCTCCGCCGCGTGCCAACCTACTACCTGGTACCCTAGTGCTTCAAAACCCGATAAATCCACCTGCTCCGGCTGCGCTTTTACCTCCTGAAAACACAGAATATCAATGTCTTGATCCGCCAGCCAGTCTACCAGGCCATTTTTGATCGCGGCCCGAATCCCGTTGACGTTGTAAGAAAGTAGTTGCATTTTTTAGGAGCAAAGGTTCAAAGGCACAGAGTTGGAGAGTACAAAAGTAGCAAAGGACGATAGCCCCCCCATGGCCCTCTTTTTCACGGTCGACTCTCCACTTTCAATTTTCAACTTTCAATTAACCGACTACCACTTCCCCCTTCGCCACAGCGGCTTCGGCTTTTTCGTCGTTGAAGAAAATCAGGAATAGCACCAGCACTACGGCGGCAATACCAGCCGGCACCATCCAGATCGACGTCCAATCCTTGACGCCATCGACGGTGTACATATCCGTCACGATACCGGCCAGCTTGGAGCCGATACCCATCCCGATGCCGTAGGTAGCGAGCGTGATGAGGCCCTGCGCCTGCGATTTGATCCGGGGGCCGGCCTTCATGTCCGTGTAAATTTGACCCGTCACAAAGAAGAAATCGAAGCAAACGCCGTGCAGCAGAATCGCGGCGTACAGCATCCACTCGCCCGAACCCCCATCGCCGTAGCCGAAGAAAATAAACCGAATGATCCAGGCGATAAGTCCGGAGGCCAGCATCCATTTTACACCCAATCGGGCAAAGGCCAGCGGGATCAGCAACATGAAAATAACCTCCGAAGCCTGGCCGAGCGACATTTTGTTTTCCACGTTTGTCATGCCCGAATCCGTCAGCGAAGGATTAGCCATGGCGTAGTAGAATGACAATGGAATGCAGATCAGCACCGATGCAATGAAGAAAATCAGGAATGAGCGGTTCTTGAAAAGCACAAATGAATCAGCTCCCAGAATCTGCGCAAAGGTAGCCTTGCCCGTAGCCGTGGGCGGCGTGTTGGGTAGCGTAAAGGCAAACAAGCCCAGTACCACGGCGGCGATCATCGCGAGTTGAAAAATCATGACATTGTCGCCTATGTTCATAAAACCCACGATGTTGGTCACGACGATCCAGGACACGGTACCCATGACGCGGATGGCCGGAAAATCCTTCTCGGGATTTTTCATCTGCTGCATCGAAATGGAGGTGGTGAGCGAGATACAGGGAGCAAACGATAGACAGTAGCCCAGCATAACCCAGAAGAAGGTATCGGCATCCTGTACTTGGGTGATGTAAAAAAGGATCCCTGCTCCAACCAAATTTAGTATCCCCAGAACCTTCTGCGCGGCAAAGTAGCGATCGGCGATCATCCCCACGAAGAAGGGCGCGATGAGCATGGCGAGCGAAAAAGCCGTGTAGGCGTTACCAACCTGGTCGCCGGTAGCATCCAGTTGGGTAAAGAGGTACTTGCTCATTTGGCCATACCACGCGCCCCACACGAAGAATTGCAGGAACATCATAGCCATCAACTGGTAGCGAACGGTACTTTTCATAGATCAAATCTTGGGTAGGGTTGCTGTACTTTTAAGGGAACGTTCAAATGTAAAGCATATCATTCGATTTTTTTAACCGCCAGGACGCAATGATTCCAGGTCTTTTTAAAAAAATTAAAAAACCAGTCGTTCCTCAGATCGCGTGATCGGTTGACATATCCACGCCGCTCCACACCTTTTTGGCGGTCCAGTCCGCGGCGGGAGCTGCCCAAAATTGGTTGGTAGCGGGCAACCCCAGCGGCAGCAACACCGTGGCGCACAGGTACAGGCTACCCGTAGAAATGTACGTTTCGCCGAGGGCAGGCTGGTGCCCGTGCAGGCCGATCTGTGTAGCCAGCCCTTGGCGTCGAAGGTACCCTGCGCTTCGGTGGTGCGCTGGATTACGGCCGTCAGCGCCGAACGTACCTGCGCGGGCGACACCAATTCGGGCAATTTTTCGACGAGCGCCATATTGGCCAGTTGCTGGAACGCCCCGGCCCGGTAGGCGATGGAGCGGCCGATGATGGGGAAGGTACCCTCGGGCGAGATGAGTCGCTCCTGAATGGCCGCGTAACGTATCGACCGCTTCGTTACGTCCTCAGCCATTTTTTTATAAACGCTTTCTTTGGGCAAAATCGCCCCCATAATATCGTACAGGAAAGGCTGGATCACGTAGCTGTTGTAGTAATCCCAATGGAAATTGGGGCCGTCGCCGTACATGCCATCGCCCAGGTACCACTGCTCGTGCTGGCGCAGGGCGTAGTCGAGCCGCATCTTGTCGTAGTCGTAGCCGTACTTGGCAAAAAAGGCCTCGATCATCCCACTGAACAGTAACCAGTTATTAAATCCGGGGCGAATCACCCGGCTACTCAAAAAAGCCTTCACGACATTGGCTTTGACCGGAGCCGAAAGTGCTTCCCACACGTTCGGGGCGCGGATCAGGCCGTGCGCCAGAAACGCAGCATCCACCACGGGCTGTGCGCCTTTGTTGAAATTCAGGAAGTCTTTGGCGTTGGGATTAGTCGCGTTGTCGAAGGCTTTTAGCGTGAGGGCAAAGTGTATCAACCCACCGGGGAGTAAGAAAAGATAGATTAGCAGCATAACAAGAATAAGATGGAAAAGATTTCTGAGCGGTAATGTTTTTATCGGAATGGATTCTGACACTGGCTCTTTTAAAAATAGTAGATAGGGTATTTTTAAATAATAAAACAGGGCTATTACTGTGTTGATTAGCCCCACCGCAAAAAGTATTAACAACACAATAGCGTTTGAATCCTGATACCCTGTCCACAGGGAACTAAAAATCAGAAGCTTAGCCGTAAATCCAGCTGTGGGTGGCAAGCCTGTAAGGGCAATCATTCCTATTAGTAATGAGAAAGCGGGGAGAAAGGATAGTCGACCAAGCCCTGCAAAATTATGCACGGATTGTATGCTAATAGACTTTTCGAATTGATGTAGCACAGCAAATACTAAGAAATTCATGATCATGAAAATGACTGCATAAAACATCATGAAATGAATGCCTTCCATGCTCATGGTGGCAAGACCAATTAATAAAAATCCAGATTGTGCAATGGACGAATAGGCCAGCATTCGTTTAGGATTGGTTTGCGCTAAGGCGGATAGATTGCCAATCACAATAGATAGAATAGCCACAATAGCCACAATCATCGACCACGGTAAAACCGACTGACCGAAGAGATTTAACGCCAGCACCATTTTGATAAAAATGGCAAGACCTGCCAGCTTAGGTACCACCGATAAAAATGCAACAACCGGAGTAGGGGCCGATTCATACACATCGGGTGCCCACAGATGAAACGGAACGGCTGCAATTTTAAATAAGAGGCCCGCAAGAATTAAAAAAGAAGCAACGAAAAGTAAGGGTGCCTTGGAATCAATGAGGGCTTCTATAAATTGATTGGATGAAAAATCAAGGGTGCTACTTAATCCATAGATCAAAGAGATTCCATAAATCATGCAAGCCGTAGCGACAGTTCCAAACAAAAAATACTTTAAACTTCCTTCGGCACTTTTCCGATCGAAGGCAAACCCTGCCAACACATAAGAGGGTAGCGAAATCAGTTCCAGTGAAAGCACTACCATCACAAAGTTCATACTCATCGCCAACAGGCAAGCGCCTAACAGAATGGCATCGATAAGTATTATGTATTCCGATGAGGTTTCTTCTTTTTGTTTTGAGATGAGGATGGTTAAAAATCCACCGGTGAAAAAAAGTAGTTTAAAGAACGCAGAGAAATCATCCAATCGCATCATGCCACCAAACAAGGAAACAGGTTGATGTGGCCAGGTTTGGAGAATTAGCAAAAACGAAATGAGGTACGTGACTAAAGAAACTACGTTAGAGGATAGTTTGTTTATTGTTTTTGAGAAACAATCCTAACAAAAGAGAAATAACCAGAGAGGAAATAAGAACTAACTCAGGCAACAGATGCCCTACACTTTCTGAAATTCCGGTAAGTTGTTCCTTCAATTCCATAAGTGCATCTCTAAAAAATCCCTAAACTCTTCTCTTTTGCCTGCCTGCACGAAGCTGTTTCGGCAAAGGCAGGGAGAAGGGTGAAGGGATGAGGTTACAAAATGAAAAGTTTTTAGAGATGCCATAACCGGGTTAAGGAGTTAGAAGATTACCCGTTTGAAATAAATTATTTACAAACTCTCCGGCAAACGGGTTGATATAATTAAGAAGTAGCTGTGGAAGTATTCCGAACACTAAAGCAGCCAGCGCCAAGGGAAGCAACATGCTGTACTCTCTACTGGTAAGGTCGGTTAAGTCAGCGGTAACATTCTTAACTGAGAACGGACCATAAAACATTCGCTGGATTGTCCAGAGATAATAAGCAGCACCTAATAATAATCCAGCTGTTGCTGTTATTGCCATCCATACTGGGATAAGTCCGTTTACTGAAGAAGATTGAAAGGCACCGAAGAAGATCATGACTTCGCCCATAAATCCTGCAAAACCGGGTAAGCCCATCGATGCAAAGAACGCGATCAATACAAAGGCAGAATAGCTGCGCATCTTACTCGCAAGGCCGGAATAGTTTCCAATCATTCGATCCCCTGTGCGATCATACAGAACTCCCGCAATCAAAAACAACATGGCAGAAATTATTCCGTGACTGAACATTTGATACACGGCTCCGGTAATTCCTTCAACCGTGGCCGAGGCAATGCCTAGTAGCACAAACCCCATGTGCGAGACAGATGAATAGGCAATCAATCGTTTCAAATCTTTTGACGAAAGTGCGTTGAGTGCGCCATAGATAATAGAGATCAATCCTACCAGACCAACAAACCAACTAAAGTGTATTGCAGCATCCGGGAAGATGGGATACGCGAAGCGCAGCAATCCATACCCTCCAAACTTTAATAGCAAGGCAGCAAGAATAACTGAGATAGGAGTGGGAGCTTCCACGTGGGCATCGGGCAGCCACGTGTGAAATGGAACTGCAGGCAGTTTGATGATGAAACCAATAAACAGCAAAAGGAAAGCCCAATATCGAAACGAAAACGAACCCAATAATTTTATTGAATCTAATGCAAGTAAGGAATCAGGAATCAGATTGTTTACGTCTTGCATGTGCAGCACATTGAAAGTATGCACTACTCGATCGGATGACTCCGGAGTCTTTACAGAGATGTAGAGAGCAACAATAACAATGAGAATCAAAATTGATCCTAACAATGTGTAAAGGAAAAACTTAATAGATGCGTATTCTCGTTTCACGCCACCCCAAATTCCAATCAGGAAATACATGGGGAGTAACATGAATTCGAAAAAGACATAAAAGAGTAAGAAGTCTAAGGCACAAAAACTTCCGATGATGGCTCCATTGAGAATAAGCAGCAGAACAAAATATCCTTTGCGATTTTTTTCTAGTGTCCAGGAGGAGACGGTAGCAATCAATAAAATAAAGACCGACAACGCCACCATAGAAAGACTGAGCCCATCCAGCGCTACAAAATACTCTGCTTGCAATTGCCCCCATGATCCGAGATCAATAGAGATCCACGGTATTTTTTCAATGAGTTGGAACCCGCCTTCGTAGTTATACTGTGATAAAATCAGTAAGAGGATGATCACCTGCACGATGTTGGCACCAAGAGTTATAAGACGAAAGTTGCTGCCAAACCGCGATGGAATAAACAACGCGAGCAAGGCTGTGCCGATTGGGATAAATATGAGAAGTGAGAGCAAGTACATTAGTATAAAATCCAAACTATAAAAATAACGAGCCCAGCCATAGCCCACAGCAAGTACGACTGAATTTTTCCATTTGCCAAAGACCGGGTCATAGCGCCAACTCCTTTTGATGTGTAGGCGACTCCATCCACAACTCCGTCCACCAGGTAGCGATCGGCCCAGCTTATGATGTGTGCAACCGTAATTTGAAAATAACTTATTCCATGAATGAACGAATCAATAAGTTTATCAACCCATTTTGTTGCTTCCGATAATTTTAAGGTCAACGAATTGAAAAAGTTTGAAACCACATCCAAATAGTGATGAGGCGTAATCAGTTTCTGATTTTTTACATCCTGATTCTTATAGATATAAAATGCGGCTGCTAATGAGATTACAATTAGTACTGTTGATACCAAAGAGATTATAGTATTAGTGCTTGGGTATGATTGCATCAGCCCATTGATTGCAGAAGAGATATGGATTGGACTTATGGAAGACAGCATAGCCAATGACCCGACAGCCAAAACAATTAAAGGAGTGCGCATGATTATCGGTACTTCTGCAACGTTGTGCTGGTGCTGAGGCTTGCTAAAGAAGATAAACCAGACTAATCGAAATGTATAAATTGGAGTAAGAATAGTTACTGCCCACGCACTGCTCATTACAATCCATCGCCACGAAAATCCATTTCCAGCCCAGGTAGTCATTTGAGTTAGAATTAATTCCTTTGAAACAAATCCCGAAGTAAAGGGAATCCCCGCAAGGGCTGCTGCACAAATGGCAAACGAAATAAATGTTACAGGTAGTTTTTTTCGTAGTCCGCCCATGTTACGTATATCCTGCACATCTAAATTACTTTCGTGATTTGATTGATGCATGGCATGAATGATAGCACCTGCTCCTAAAAATAAACCCGCTTTAAAGAATGCGTGATGAAGCAAATGAAAATATCCACCCTGCATGGCATCGGCACCCATCGCCATTACCATCAATCCCAATTGAGAAATGGTTGAATAAGCCAACACTTTTTTAAGATCAAATTGAAACAATGCACCCACCGCTCCGGCAACGGTTGTGATGGCGCCAGTAACAGCAATTAGAATTAAAACATCTTCTGTAAAAAGATAGCTGATGCGCATCAATAGAAAAACACCAGCCGCTACCATAGTCGCTGCATGAATTAATGCAGAGACAGGTGTTGGGCCTTCCATCGCATCGGGCAACCAGTTGAACAATGGAAATTGAGCTGACTTACCTATTACGCCAATAAAAATGCAAACACCTGCGGCAGTTAACCAAAACGGAGGAATGCTTATAAGATCAGGATCAGTTATTTCAAGTGTGCCCGACCATGACCAAAGGATGATCAAGCCAATCAAAAATCCGATGTCCCCAATTTTATTTAGTAAGAATGCTTTTGTTGCCGCTTTGATGGCAGTCTCTTTTTCCTGATAGTGTGCGATTAAACGATAGGAGCTAACGCCCACCAATTCCCAAAAGATAAATGTGACGAGCAGGTTGCTACTCATCACCAATCCTAGCATAGCAAACGTAAAGAATCCCAGCATTCCAAAATAACGTGCTTGATGCTGATCTTCGGCCATGTACCCAATGGAGAAGAGATGCACCAGGAATGAGATCAAGGTAACAATCAGCATCATAATACTGGCCTTACTATTGAGCAGAATACTAAGTGCTATTTCTTTTTGATTGAGATTAAACCATACCCATGAGTAGCTTACTTCATTTTGATTACTGATTTGAAAAAAAAGTATGGTAGCTAGTATAGATGTAATCAGGAGAAGTACGCTGCTTATCAATGGGGCTAGCCACCCGATTTTTTGCCTAATCGAAAAGCAACTGAGTGAAGCAAGCAAAGGAATTATCAACACAGCCAGTGTGAGCCAAAGAGTATAGGAATATTCTACTGTGGCCATCAATTTTTTTCTTTTAGATCGCTGATTTGATCAGGCACCGAAGTATGATAATAGTGGTATGTTTTTAAAATAATGGCAATACCCACTGCCGCTTCGCACACGGCAATGATGATGATGAACAAAGCGAAGAGTTGTCCGTCCAATCCTCTTTTTTGAAAGTTGAAAAGGACCAGATTAAGATTGGCCGCATTAAGCATGAGTTCAATGCCCATTAACACAACGATAGCATTCTTTTTTGTCACGGCTATCAATAAGCCCGAGCAAAAAAGAAATGCACTCAAATAGAAAAGCAAATCTGTTTTACTCATGGCTGCTTTTTTTAAATGAGGAGGCAGTAAGAGCCGCGCCAATCAAACAAACCAGTAGCAGTATTCCACTGATCTCGAAAGGGGCTGCATACGCACTCATTAACTCAACGCCCACTTTGCTTGTGTGATTTCCCGTATTCAAATCATTATGAGTTGTAAGGACGGATGAATTTTGAAAAGAGATTACAAGAACTACTAATATTGAAGCTGTTACTAAAATGCCAGGTATCCAGTTATGGGATTTACTTTCAAATGATTTACCTGCAATTCGGTTGGTGAGCATGATTCCAAAAATAATAAGTACTAAAACACCACCAGCATAAATAAGTAGTTGTGTTACGGCAAGAAACTCGGCTTGCAGCAATCCATAAATGCCAGATAGTGAGATAAGACAGGTAAGTAGCGCCAGTGCCGAGTAAAACACATTACGGTTAAGGAGTATCACTAAAACACTCGCTATCGAAAATCCAATGAAGAGATATAGGATTACTTCCTGCATCATTGCTGCGTAGGTGGTTTTATGCGCGGCTTGAAAACAGGTTTTGCAGCGGACGGTTGAGCGGTTGGATTAGATGCAACAGGAGCACCAGCAATTTTATTTTTTTGGTGTTCGTCCCAGGCTTTTTTCTTATCCTCAATTTCGGAAGGCTTCATGCTCCCGAAAGGGAAATTGTGGTCAGTGATATCAAACGTTGAGAAGTCATACTCTTTTGTCATGGTGAGACATTCAGTAGGGCATACGGTGGTGCATAAACCACAGAAGCAACATTGGCTCATGTTAATATCAAACTTGGCTGCGTAAATTCTTTTCGAAGTGCCATCAGAAGTTTTGCCAAACTCTTCAGCAGACCGAATCGGTTCAATGGTGATGCAATTTACAGGACAAATTTTTGCGCACTTATCACATACAATGCAATCATCAATTTCGTTATGAAGTTTATAGCGGCCATTATCGGGTACAGGAATGCTCTCGAATGGGTATTGAACGGTTGCAATGCCACTTTGATTGTCAAAATAACCTTCCTCCTGAATGGAGATCTTGCTTCTGCTTTTCCTTGATTTTAACAAATGAGAGAATGTGAGCGCAAGCCCTTTGGCAAGAGATTTTCCAGCAAAAGCGAGTTGAGACCAAACTGAGCGTTTATTATCCATTCTATTAGTAACAAAAATAGAAGGAAATTACTAAAGGCTTGTAGCCTAGGCTTTCTTAATAGTGAAATAAAAGGTGCTGCCTTTGCCTTCTTCACTTTCGAGCCAAATTTGGCCGCCATTTTTTTCGATGAATTCTTTGCATAGGATTAGCCCCAGACCAGTACCTTTTTCGTTGGCAGTACCACGTGTGCTGTAGCCGGTGGTTTTGTCGAAGAGGATCTTTTGTACTTCAGGATTAATGCCAACCCCATAATCCTTTACAGCCAGTACATAAAAATTGCCGTCTTGTTTAGCCGAGATTTCGATTGACCCACCTTTATCAGAAAACTTAATTGCATTAAGTATTAAATTTCTGAAAATTAGATTGATCATATTTAAATCGCCCCAGCCAAATAATCCTGCTTCTACTTGGTTAACAAGGTTCATCTCCTTTAGGTGGAGTGATCGCACCAATGTAAAGTTTTCATTAATCACTTTACTTAACTCGATTTTTTCAGGTTGAATTTTCAATTTATCCATTTGCAGGAGTGCCCAATCCAGCAAATTGTTAATCAACGTGCGAGTATGGTTAAATTGAACTCGCATTTCCTTGGTGAGCATCGAAAACTCTTCTTGCGTTATTTGTTTGCTATTGAGCAACTCCAATATTCCTGACAGGGCATTCATCGGAGACCTTAAATCGTGAGAGATGATGGAAAAGAATTTATCCTTTACCTGATTAAGTTGCTCCAATTCAATACTCCTCTTTTTGATTTCCTCCTGATGCTCAATCAATAATTTATTAATTCGTTTTCTGCGTTGCCCACTTCGGTAAACGCTGAAGAGTAAAATGGCAGTTAAGGCAACCACCACTACTAAAATATTACTGAGAAATTCTTGTCTTCTTAGCTCGCTATCTTGTTCAGAAGTTACTTTGCTCAAGTTTGCTATTTCAGAATCTTTGTTTTCAGTTTGAAAGCGTAGCTGATCCTGAAAAACTTTTTCAACCATTTCCTGGCTAAAGAGCGAATCTTGCATCTCTTTGAAATTCTTGTGATAGGCTAAAGCACTTTTAAAGTCTCCTTTCCTTTCCGCTAGTGTAGAAAGTTTTTGATAACAATCTATTTCCATGCGCTCGGCACCCAAGCCTTGAGCTGTCTTTAAGCTTTTCTCTATTAGAATCTGAGCTTCATCAAATTTTTCTTGCTCAATAAATACCTGACTGATTCCTAAATTAACTTCTGCTTCTCCAAAGTAATTGCTGGTTTTATTATAAACCATAGTTGCAGTATCATAGTAGGCCAATGATTTTGGTAAGTCGCGCGTAACATAATAGAGGTGTGCAATATGAGTAAGTGCACGCGGTTCAATCACCGTTAGTTTTAGTTTCCTGATGCTTTTTAGTGCTTTGAGTAAAAATTCTTCAGCTTTTTTATAGTCTTTTTTACGGCAATACACATCACCCATGGCATCCATATCGTAGGCAACTCCATCCATATCGCCAATTGCTAATGAAATTTTTGAGCTAATTTTAAAATGATCCAATGCCAAATCATATTGCCCCAAGTCGCTTAACACGGTTCCAATGTTATGAATGGCAATTGCCATTTTTAACGAATCGGGGATCGCCCTGGCTACCTTGAATGATTGAGTGAAATAGTAATAGGCTTCATCATATTTGCCCAAGGTCTTTATAATCATTCCCTAAGTAACCCAAAGTTTGTGCTATGGAAACGCTGTCCTTTTGAGCGATAACTAATTGAAGATTCTGGTTATCGTATTTCATGGCAGTAGCGTAATCACCACTTATAGTTGCCAGAAATGATTCTTGTCCCAACGCCTTTGATTTTCCCCAAACCCATTGTTTCTTTTCTGCAAGGGCAAATGCTTGTCCTGAATAGGCTGAGGCTTTGCTTAAATCCTTGTATTGATTTTCTTGTGAGAGTTTAATGAGTGTAATAAACCGTACCGAATCATTAGGTGAGTTCTTCAGGATATTTTCTAACGTATCAAGCTTGGTTTGGGCATCTGAATTTATTGCAGCCGCCAATAGCAAGGTAAAAACAAAGAGAGATATTTTAATTTTTGATGTTCTCACAATACTAATTTCCAAAGTGAACAAATAATTAATAGCACCAAGGCACCGGGCGTTAATAGCTTCCAACTCAAAGAGGTAAGTTGATCAATACGCATCCGCGGATACGTCCATCGAACCCAAATCTGCAAGGCAACAGTAAGTAATGTTTTCGACATTAACCAAAAAATACCCCAAAGGTGAAAACTAATCGACCCTGATGTTCCGGTTGTCCAATCGGCCAAAGCCAATGATCCAATATTTGGTAAGGGTGTGTTCCAACTTCCCCAAAATAGAATAACGCCAACAAAACTTACCAGTAGCATCATGGCATATTCAGCGAGCATAATAATGGCCCAGCGAAATCCTGAATACTCTGTTTGAAACCCTGCCACCAATTCACTCTCTGCCTCCGGCAAATCAAATGGCGCCCGATTACTTTCAGCCAGCGATGCAATAAAGAAAATCAACCAGGCAAAGAATAGAAGAGGCATTCGAAACACATTCCAGGAAAGAAAACCTCCAATTAATGTCACATCCACACCCAATGCCTTTATTCCAAACAGAAAATTGGTTTGGTCATTAGCTAAGATTCCTTGCTGAAAAGAAATTTCTTGCAGATCGAGCGTTTGAGTGAGAACGCACACGCACACTATTGATAGACTCAGAGGCACTTCGTATGAAATAATTTGTGCTGCCGAGCGGAGCGTACCTAGCATGCTATACTTATTGTTAGATGCCCAACCCGCTACGATTATACCAATTACATCTAGTGAAATGATTGCCAGTAAAAAGAATAATGCTGATGAAAACGGTGAACTTCCCCACGCTGGGGATAAAGGCAAAAAGCTAAATCCCAGAAAAATGGGAACGAAGATTAGCAAGGGAGCAATTTTAAAAAGCGACTTGCTGGCTGTAGCAGGCACGATATCTTCCTTTTGAATTAGCTTAAGAAGATCGGCTACGGTTTGTAACAAACCATAATACCCTACTTCCATCGGGCCGAGTCTATCTTGCATAAAGGCCGATATTTTGCGCTCGGCATACACCACTATAATGGTATAGAGCACTAAAAAGGGCAGTATGAAGTATAATGTAGAGAGCACAGTCTTCTTCTATTTAGGGCTTAAATTTCACATTTTTAAATGGATTAAAACTTACCGATTTACGAAAAACCCTACATATAGGGTATTTTCCTTGCTTTCAATTCCATAGCGGATGCCGCTCTAAAGTGACTTTTTGTTGAAAAAACAGCCGGGTTGATGCTTCAAAGGCTTCGGTATAGTCAGAAACAAAAAACTGATGATCGGGTTCTCCGCCAGGATTTAGTAAGTTATTCTCTTTAAGATAAGTGGCCAATGCTTCAGCTACCACAATGGCAGAATCTAACACCTGTACTTGTCCATTAAAAAAAGAAGCGATCTCTTTTTTGATAAGCGGGTAGTGGGTGCATGCTAAAACCAGTGCATCAATATTTTTAAGAGAGGGGTCATCCAGATATTGCGAAATTATTTCGTGACTAATCTGATTGTTGAAAAATCCCTCCTCAATCATAGGTGCTAATAAGGGGGTGGCTAATGATTGTAAAGAGATGTTTTTCTTTGCCTCTTCTATTTTTTTTGAATAGATATCAGATTGAACGGTACGCTTGGTTCCAATCAGGCCAACTTTTTTACCTTCATAGTTGTGCGTAACCAGTTCAACCATGGGGTCGATTACATTTATAATGTGGGCATCTTTGCGTACGTATTCTTTCAATAATTCATACGCTGCTGAGCTGGCGGAGTTACAGGCGATCACAATCACTTTGCAACCTTTTTTTAAAAGCACATCAGCAATTTTTATTGAGTAAGCTTGAATGGCTGCTTCCGATTTATCACCATACGGTAAGTGTGCCGTATCTCCGAAGTAAATAATGTTTTCGTGTGGAAGCGTTTGGCGGATAGCGTGCGCTACGGTAAGGCCACCGATACCACTATCAAAGATTCCAACGGGTGCAGTTACTTCTTTTTTCATCAACCCCAAAAGTAGCGGCAAATTGATTGTAATTTGTAATATTGTAACTCAAACTTTAAAAGATTACTACCATGGCTTATAACCTACTAAAAGGAAAATTGGGAATTATTACCGGAGCGTTGGATGAAAACTCTATTGCCTGGAAAGTTGCTTTGCGTGCTCATGAAGAGGGTGCAAGATTTGTGTTGACGAATGCACCTATCGCGATGCGCATGGGTGAGATTAATAAACTGGCTGAGCAAACCGGATCCAAAATTATTCCTGCCGATGCAACGAGTGTTACTGAAATTGAAAAACTCTATACGGATTCAATGGAGCACCTTGGCGGGAAACTTGATTTTGTATTGCATTCCATTGGTATGAGTGTGAATATGCGCAAGGATATTCCATACACAGCTCTTAACTACGATTACTATCAAAAAGGCGCAGATATTTCTGCGTTGTCTTTTCATAAAATGCTGGCAGTCGCTTATAAACTGGATGCCATTAACGAATGGGGTTCTGTAGTTGCGTTAACCTATATGGGTGCACAACGTGCTTATCCTTTCTATACAGACATGTCTGACATCAAGGCGATGCTAGAAAGCATTGCCCGTAGTTTTGGATACCACTATGGTAAATTGAAAAAAGTAAGAATCAATACGGTTTCACAATCGCCTACTAAAACCAAAGCAGGTGGTAGCATAAAAGGATTTAGTGAATTTTATGATTTTGCCGAATTGCAGTCGCCATTAGGTAATGCAAGCGCTGAAGACTGTGCTAACTATTGTGTATCATTATTCAGCGATCTTACCCGCATGGTAACGATGCAAAACTTATATCATGATGGAGGATACTCAACTACCGGTGTAAGTCAGGAGCAGTTGAATGCCGGAGTAAAATAGGAACTGGAGTGCATGGTATTCTTCCCACCCTGTAAAATAAATCTTGGTCTTCAGATTATTTCAAAACGTGAGGATGGCTACCACGATATTGAAACGTGTTTCTATCCTGTGCCTTGGCATGATGCACTTGAAGTAATCAAGTCCGACCAATTTCAATTCACGCAATCAGGGGCTAACATCCCCGGAAGGGAAGAAGATAATCTTTGTGTAAAGGCGTATCAACTGCTAAAAAAGGATTTTGATTTACAGCCGATCAAACTTCACTTGCATAAAGTCATTCCTACGGGGGCAGGGTTAGGAGGAGGTTCTTCTGATGCTGCCTTCACCTTGCGTGCTCTCAATTTTATTTTCGATTTAAATTTATCTGATGGCGCGTTAGCTTCCTATGCATCCACGCTGGGAAGTGATTGTTCTTTTTTTGTGAGTGATAAACCGATGCTCGGCAGTGGACGAGGGGAAATTTTATTGGAAACATCCATAACCCTAAAAGGAAAATACTTGGTACTGGTAAAACCTGACGTTCATATTTCTACAGCAGATGCATATGCGGGCGTTATTCCTAAACAACCCACTCACGCTGTCAAAGAAATTCTTGCGCAGCCAATAGCTGAATGGAGGGGAAGATTGAAAAACGATTTTGAAGAATCAGTTTTTAAAAAACATCCAGAAATAGAAACCATTAAAAATGAGTTGTATAACCAAGGCGCTCTTTACGCAAGCATGAGTGGATCAGGTGCGTCTGTTTTTGGGATTTTTGAAACGCCCCACGATTTGAAAAATAATTTTAGCGGGGATTATTGGGCTGGAGAACTCTAAGAAAATGATTTTTAGTTTAAGCAAATAAATCTGCCACTGATTCACAGATTTAATAGGTGCAAAAAAATAATCAGTGAATCTGTGGCTAAAAATCTTACTTTCAACCTTTTGATTTTCTTTTCATAATTGGGTACAACACCACTGCACTCAAAATAATAAGTGTTCCTGCATAAAATTTTAAACTCATCACTTCACTCTCTCCAAAAATTAAAAGAGCCAGAAGAATTCCATATACGGGTTCTAAGTTTAATGCCAGCTGAATAAAAAAAACAGACAGTTTTTTTGTGAGTTCGATAGCTACAGAGTAAGCATAAACCGAACAAGCCCAAGCTATAATTAGAATGTAAACCCAATCTATTGCGGTGGGTATTAAATTCAATTCACCTTCAGCAGCCCAGGTAGCCTTATAGATGGGCATGAATAGCACAATGAATGCACATGCACCAACCATTTCATAAAAGGTGATGGTGTAGGTACTTACTCTACTTACAATTTTTGAGTTGATAACGGTGAACCATGCTGCGGTTAAGCCTGAGATAACGCCTAGAAATAATCCGAGCGGATATCTGAAATCAAAAGCAAGGATGATGCAAAGCCCTGCGAGTACAACAATCCCTAATCCAATTTCAAGCAATTGTATTTTTTTTCCTTTCGCGAGTGGATCTAAGATGGCAGCCCAAAATGAACAGGTAGCAAAACCCACTAAGCTGGTGGAGGGATTGGAAATTTTTCCGGACACAAAAAAAGTAATCCAATGGACGGCAACGATGATGCTGGTAAGCAGAATTTTTATCAGATCACTTTTTGATACGGTAAAACTTTTTCTAAACAAAATCATCAGCACACTCATGCCCAGAGCGGCCAGCAGAGTTCGGTAGAAAACCATTTCTACTGATGGAAGAGAAATAAGTTTTCCTAACACGGCTGTAAAGCCAAATAATAAGACGATGAAATGGAGTTTAAGATAATCGCGGGTTACAGGAATCACCGGGGCACATATTTATACATGGCAAGCGAAATAATCGTAAACACTCCATTCGGCAACCAGGCTGCAGCTAGCGGAGCCAATGAACCCGTCTCGGCATAGGTGCGTGTCATTGTAAAAAATAGAATGAAAATAAAGGAAAGAAAAAATCCCAACGCGATTTGAAAGCCCGTGCCTCCACGACTTTTTCGGGATGAAACGATAGCCCCCATAAACACTAATACAAAAATGGTGAAGGGAGTGGCAAACCGAATTTGTTTCTCTACTTCATAAATCTCCACGCCTGTCGATCCGCGGAAGCGCATTTTTTTGATATGCTCATTTAGTTCATTGATGGTCATACCATCATAGCCGCGGTCATTCGATTCAAAGTCCTTAGGTGTAATGGAAAGGGTAGTATCCATTGCCCCGCCACTCGTTCCAAAAGTTGAAGGGGTTTGCCTTACGTGAAAAATGCTGTCAACCTGTTTTCGTTTCCAATACCGCAGCACCCATTTTAATTTGGTAGTATCCCATTGGATGTTTTCTGCCGAAAGTTTATCAACCAATCTATTTTCATCAAACCGTTCCAATGAGAATTGATACCCCGTGTTGGTGGAGTTATTAAAGTTTTGAATAAACAAGTATACATTGGGTTCTATCTGCATGTGAATGTTTGAGCGACTATATTGATTATTCTTTTTGAAATATTGCATCTCAAAATCAAGTCGTTCCTGATTTGATTTTGGAATCACCCAGCCGTTTAAAAAGAAACTTAATGCGGCAATAATGGAGGCAGCTATAAAGTATGGAAGCAGTAGTCTTCTAAAACTTACGCCACTGCTTAGTATAGCGATAATCTCGGTGTGGGCTGCCATGCGCGAGGTTACATACACAACGGCAATAAAAACGGTGATGGGAGCGAGCAGTCCGGAAATCCACGGAATAAAATCTGCGTAATAACCGAGCACTTGTCCAATCCCTAAATTGTTGATGGTAAACTTGTCAATCTTTTCGGTAAGATCAATCACGGTGATGATCGCTACTAATATTAAGACCACATAAAAGAATGTGGAAAGAATTTTCTTAATAATGTATCGATCGAGAATGGTCATTCAAGAATTATAATCGTTGTGAAACCGTTTTTACCATGCTGTTCTTCCATGCGGCAAATGTACCTTCTTCAATTTTCGCCCTAGCTTCGCGCACCAGCCAAAGGTAGAAGGTAAGGTTGTGGATAGAAGCAATTTGCGCGCCTAAAATTTCTTTAGAGATAATTAAGTGACGCAGGTATGCTTTGGAATAAAATGTACTTACGTGTCCGCCTACTTCTGAATCGAGTGGTGAGAGATCATCTTTCCATTTCTCATTGCGAATATTGATAATGCCTTGTGTAGTAAACAGCATTCCATTGCGCGCATTGCGTGTGGGCATCACACAATCAAACATATCAATACCCAGCGCAATACATTCCAGAATATTTTCGGGGGTGCCCACTCCCATCAGGTAGCGTGGCTTGTCTTGGGGAAGGATGGAACAAACGAGGTCCGTCATTTCGTACATCATCTCATGTGGCTCACCTACGGATAGTCCGCCAATTGCGTTGCCGGCTTGTTGTTGGTTGGCAATGTATTCGGCTGACTGAATGCGTAAATCTTTGTAAACACTTCCCTGCACGATGGGGAAGAGCGTTTGATCATAACCGTATTTGGGAGTAGTTGTGTTTACCCGATTCACACATCGTGTAAGCCAACGATGTGTTAGCTCCATCGATTTTTTAGCATAGCCATATTCACACGGGTAAGGTGTGCATTCATCGAACGCCATGATAATATCGGCACCAATGGTGCGCTCAATATCCATCACGCCTTCAGGGGTGAAGGTATGTTTAGACCCATCGATGTGCGATTTAAAGATTACTCCTTCTTCGTTGATCTTTCGGTTGGCGCCCAGCGAGTACACCTGATAGCCACCACTATCCGTAAGCATGGGTCTGTCCCAACCAATAAATTTATGAAGGCCGCCTGCCTTTTCAATTAAAGGCAAACCCGGACGTAAATACAGATGATAGGTGTTACCCAAAATAATTTTTGCATCAATGTCTTCTTTCAATTCGCGCTGGTGTACAGCTTTAACCGAACCGGCTGTGCCCACCGGCATAAAGATGGGAGTGGGTATTTCACCATGAGAAGTAGTTATTTTTCCGACTCTGGCTTTAGAGTTGGGGTCGGTAGCGCTAATGCTGAATTTCATGCGGCCGCAAAGTTAACCGGGTGAGGTGCGCTGTCCAAATGGAGGTATTTGGATTTGGTACAGGTATGGCTATAATGAAATTTCTACAATTGTATATATTAGGGTTGGCATCAGCGCTTTGGGGATCGAACTCATATCTAAAGCCAAGACGCTATGAGTCATTGTAGCACTTAATGAAAAACGATATGAAAAAAATTATCCTTGGAGCAATATTTAGTCTTGTAATTAATTTTTGTATGGGGCAAGTTGTCGCCATTGAGCAAACTGCGGAGTTTCCTGGCGGACTTTTAAAATTTTATGAATACCTAAACAATAGTATTAAGTACCCAAAAGAGGCAAGAAAAAAAGGAATTACTGGTAAAGTCTATATAGAGTTTTTTGTAAAGGAAAATGGTGAAATAGACAAAGATTCTCTTAGGGCTGTTTCCAAAGAGGAGCTAATAAAGTCAATTGGAGAAGCTAGGGCTTTAGATATAGTAATTGATGAATCTCTAGAGTTAGAGGCTATTCGAGTAATACGAAATTGTCCTAAATGGATACCTGGGTCTAGAAGGGATGTTCCTGTTAGACAAAAAATATTGATACCAATTGAATTTAAAAAATAACAGGATTTGTCCCAACCATAGTTCAATCCTACAAATAACAAAAGTGATTTTGATAGCTTCATCATTCTTGTTTGACACTACAATCGAACCCAAAAGAAATAACCACCTGAACCAAGCGGATCTTGGAAGTTTAAGAGCCACAACTCAAGTCATTTTTATTACATTTGAGTTTGTCTAAACTTATTGTGCAGTGAGCGTTAATTTTTCCGGGGTAGTGCTTTTGCTGGGTTGCTTTATTATTGCCAGTTCCAGCCATGCTCAAATCAGGCTCTCAGATACAACTACCGTATACCGAATAGATAAGTTTGTTGAGGTATTTATTGACTCTACCAATTCGGCTACCATTGAAAGCATTCAGAATCCTTCCATTCAAGCTAAGTTTAAGGTACGGGGTAATTTGGTGTTTGGCTATGCCCGGCCAAATATCTGGCTCAAAATAACGTCCACCTCACTTGAAAATAAACCCTGGTATTTAAACCTGCCGGCTCCCTTTATTGAATATGTGGATTTTTACCAACGCAAAGGAGAGACATGGCACCATGCCGAGTCAGGGTATTACAGAAAACAAAACCTCAGAGTGATTCCCCATACAGGGCATGTCTTTCCTCTTTTTTTTAACCAACATGCCAATGTTAGCTACGTAATGATTTCGGGGTCAAGCCCCAAAACTTTTCCTTTATACATTCTTCATCGTGACAAGTTTAATGACTTAATACGGTTGGAGGACCTGGGCTATGGAGTTTTCTTTGGCATCCTTTTCATCATGTTTGTTTATAATCTTTTCATCTACATTAGCCTTCGGCAAATTAATTACCTGCTGTATATCTTCACCATTGTTTGCACCATTCTTATTTTTTTAGGCGCCACAGGTTATGGAGGCAAGTTTCTATGGCCCAATAGTCCCAATTTAAATTACTTTGTAGGGCGCATATCATTGCCATTTCTTATTTTCTTTCTATCCATTTTCAGCATTCGTTTTCTTGAAGTGAAGCGGTACTCTCGTTTCAGTTATCTCGCCTTGCTGGGCTTGCAGGGATTAAGTGTAATTGCTTTAATTCTGTTATTAACACAGATCTACCCAACGGCAGGGAATAATTTAATCTCTTTATCCTCCATAATATTTATTGCCACGGGCATAATATGCAGATGGAAAGGGAATAAAACTGCCACGTTTTACATTGTGGGGTGGTCACTCTATTTTATTGGTGGATTATTTCTAACGCTTCGAAACAGTGGATTCTTTGAATTTAATTTCTGGACTACCCATTTTGTGGAAATTGGTGCCGCGATGGAAACTACTTTCATAGCATTTGCACTGAGTGATCAATTCAGGCGCCTGAAGCAGGAGAAAGAAGAAATTCAACTGGTAGCATTGCATGCGCAGCAGGAAGCACGCGAAGGATTGGAAGTTCAGGTAGTGAAACGCACGGAAGAACTTTCGAAGGCCAACAAAGTACTCAACGTTATGCTTAATACCGTTAAAGAGCAGAACATAACGATTGAAAAGAAGAACGAAGAGTTGGATGCTTTTTTCTATCGCATCTCCCACGATCTCAATGCACCAATTTCTTCCTTGGTAGGTTTGTCTAATCTAGCAAGGTATGATGTAAAAGATTCTGTAGCCTTGATGTACTTTGAAAAACAACACGAACAAATTAGTCGGTTACACGATATGGTTCGGGGGTTAATTAATATTATCCAAACAGGAGAAGAACAACCAAGAGTTGAAATCAACTTCGAGAAGATGGTTCAATCCTGTATCGACTCCTTTAGCACTTTGCAGAAGGCCGATAAAGTGAAATACTTCATTGATGTGCAGGAAGGAATCGTGTATCATTCAGAGTGGGTAATCCTGAATTCTATTTTTCAAAACCTAATAGAAAACGCAATCAAATATTCAAGTGATGTTGAGCCTTATATTCGTGTGCAGATAAGGGATGTAGGTAAAGAAGTAATCTGCAAAGTGGAGGATAATGGCTTGGGCATCTCCGAAATACACCAAAGCAAGATTTTTGATCTCTTCTATAGAGCAACCCAAAACTCAAACGGTTCAGGGTTAGGACTTTATATCCTCAAACGTTCCGTGGATAAATTGAAGGGAAAAATTGAATTAGAAAGTATCGAAAACAAAGGAACCACTTTCACAATCAGACTGCCTAAAGAACCTCTTTCTGTCTAAACGATTTAAGATTGGCATGCTTTAATCCCTCTCCACGGTTACTACTCCTCCAATAGCAAAAAAGAACTTTGGTTTGAATAGCTTCAACCTCGCCCTATATTTGTGCGTTTTTTAACTAACTCAATCCTCTTGCCTGTCCTTGCCCTTATCTGTCTCCTGATCGTAAGCATTCAATTTATTTATCTGCTGGTTTTTTTTATTGGAATCAGTAAGAAAGAAAAGGAACTCGCTAAACCACCCCATCCGGTATCGGTTATCGTGTGTGCTCACGATGAGGAGGAAAATCTTCGGGAACTGATACCTTTACTGTTAAAGCAAGACCACCCCGAGTTTGAAGTGATCATTGTGGAGGATCGTAGCAATGATGGCACGTTTGATTACCTGCAACAAGTAACAGCTGAAAACAGTCGACTAAAAATGGTTCGGGTAGTGCATAAACCCGAGCATATTAACGGAAAAAAGTTTGCACTCACACTCGGAATAAAAGCCGCGAAGCATGAATGGCTGCTTTTTACCGATGCTGACTGCAGGCCGGTAAGTACGGAATGGATTAAACGAATGACCGAAACGTATAATGAGCAAACGCAAATTGTATTAGGCCATTCACCTTATGAGAGACGAGAAGGTTTTCTGAATGCATTCATTCGATTTGAATCATTACTCACCTCCATTCAATTTATTGGATTGGCAAAGTTGGGTCGCCCGTATATGGGTGTGGGTCGTAATCTCTCGTACACCAAAACAATATTTTTTCAGAGTAAAGGATTCAATACACATTTAGATGTAACCGGTGGCGATGATGATTTATTTGTAAACAGTCATGCCACTAAGGTGAATACCAAAGTTTCAGTTGGATTGGATGCGATTACGGTTTCAAAACCAAAAGAGAATTGGCGCGACTTTCTTCATCAAAAGTTAAGACATCTATCAGTAGGCACGCGATATCGGTTTTGGGACCAGTTTTCTCTCGGGCTTTTCTCCGGTACTTGGTTGGCAACCTGGCTTCTTGTTCTTCCGTATGCTCTACTTTATGGATTTAGTCTCATCATCACTTTTGCCTTTTTAGTGCGCTGGATTTTAATAGCAATGCTTTTTAATAGTAGCTCACGCAAGCTGGGTGGGCACTTTGAGCCACTAAAAACGCCTATTTTAGATTTTATTTTCACCTTTTATTATCTTGTCACCGGCCTGCGGGCGTTAGTAGTCAAAAGAATCCGATGGAAGAACTAGAAGAAGGCAGATTTTCATCCAAAGCACTTGAAGATTTCAAGTTGATTGATAGGGCTGTTGGGGGCGATCAAAAGTCGTATGCCAAATTATTGCAGCGCTATAAAAGACCTGTGTATCACATGATCTTAAAGATGGTGCGCAACATTGACGATGCCGAAGATCTTACCATGGAATCTTTTTCTAAGGCATTTCGAAGTCTCCATAAATTCAAAAAAGACTTTACTTTCAGTACCTGGTTATTTCGCATTGCTACCAACAATACGATCGACTATATCCGCAAGAAAAAAATAAACACGCTTAGTATTCAAAACACGTATACCGATGATGATGGCCAATCGGTTAGCATTGATGTGGAAGATGATGGAATTCTGAATCCACAGGATGAAGCAATAAAAGGTCAGAAAGAGGAATTGGTGCAAGTGTTTGTAAACATGCTTCCATCTAAATATCAAAAGTTAGTTCGCCTACGCTACTTTGATGAGCTAAGCTATGAGGAAATTGCCGTTGAATTAGAAGCTCCTTTAGGCACCGTTAAAGCCCAGCTGCATCGCGCCCGTGAGTTGCTGTATGATCTTGTAAAGAATAAGAAGGAGCACATCTGATTATTTTCAAAGTTGCAATCGTTTCCGGGAATCAGAAATTTGCATCCTATGATTCGGTTAGTATATTTATAGAATGTCCTTTACCACCTTACTATCAGATTATTTGGTACGCCCGAAAGTGTGGGATGAAATGTGTAGGGAAGGAGAGGTTCGCAGTCACTATCAAGTTTTTTTTGAGTCCCTGAGTGAGTCAACGCCCGATGAGTTTATACTTAAGGACGAATTGGCCAAGAAGCTCTTTATGAATCAGGGAATTACCTTTACTGTGTACAGCGATGGTGAGGGGATCGAAAAGATTTTTCCTTTTGATATTATACCACGCATCATCACGGCTGCAGAATGGGACCACATCGAGAGTGGAATTAAGCAACGCATTCGGGCACTCAATATTTTCCTGCGCGATATTTATCACGATCAGTTCATCATCAAAGACAAAATAATTCCGGAAGAGCTCATTCATTCGTGCTCGGGCTTTTTGCGTGAAATGGTAGGCGTGGATGTTCCGTTTGATATTTACACGCACATCTCGGGCATTGATTTGATTCGCGATGGCGATGGATCATTTTATGTGTTGGAAGATAATCTGCGCACACCTTCAGGAGTTTCGTACATGCTTGAAAACCGAAACATGACCTATCGCATTTTTCCAGGTTTGCTTCCACGAAACAATGTGCGGTCTGTAAAAGATTATCCAGACTTGCTATTAAAGAATCTTCTCGGGTTGGCGAATCGTCAAAAGAGTGAACCCACTGTGGTGATGTTAACTCCAGGTATTTACAACTCGGCTTATTTTGAGCATACCACGTTGGCGCGATTGATGGGAGTGGATTTAGTGGAGGGTAGAGATTTGGTTGTCGACAATGCAAAAGTCTATATGAAGACTACGGCAGGCTTGAAACAAGTAGACGTGATTTACCGAAGAGTAGATGATGAATTTTTAGATCCCTTAATCTTTAATCGCGAAAGTATTTTAGGGGTATCAGGAATTTATTACGCCTATAAAATGGGTAATGTGGCCATTGTAAACGCACCGGGTAATGGTGTGGCTGATGACAAGGCTATTTATCCTTTTGTGCCGAACATGATTAAGTATTATTTGAATGAGGAGCCAATTCTAAAAACGGTACCTACCTATTCAATGGATAATCCTGATCATTTCGCGGAAGTGTTTTCGAAGATCAGTAACATGGTAATTAAGAAAACGAATGAAAGTGGTGGCTACGGAATGTTGATGGGCCATGCAGCTACTGAAAAAGAAATTGATGTTTATAAATCGGAGGTAGAAAAGAATCCACGCCATTTCATAGCACAACCCATTATCAATTTATCTTCTGTTCCATGTTTTCTAAAAGGTAAGGTGCAGCCACGCCATGTTGATTTGCGGCCTTTTGCTTTGTACGGTCCGCAGGGAATTGAAATTGTTCCGGGTGGGTTAACCCGGGTTGCTTTGCGCGAAGGATCGCTGGTGGTAAACTCATCGCAGGGTGGAGGAAGTAAAGACACTTGGGTACTCGGATCGTAATAATGAATTCATAAATCGCAGATCAGTTTAGAATTATTTAGGTAGTAGATCATGAATAGTATAGCGATAAGGTGTTTAGACATAGCCATCCCTCTCCTCTGGAGAGGGAATGAGGGTGAGGTCTTTATTTACAGAGAAAATATAAAGCACTCAAACTTATGCTAAGTAGAGTAGCCGATTCAGTATTTTGGATGGCGCGTTATATGGAACGCACGGATAATATCTTGCGCGTACTCCGCACCAGCTACATTGCATCGCAAGACGAGATTCAGGATTTTAATTGGCAATTGTGGGTAGATGGATTGGGTGCCTTAGCAAGCAATCCCAATGTAAAGGTCTCTAACTATCGCGAAGCACTCAATCATTTGATTTTGAGCAGGGAGAATGATACTTCAGTGCTTACTAACATTGCCCGCGCCCGCGAGAATGCCCGTTCCGTGCAAGACTATATCACCAAGGAAGTATGGCAGGTGATAAACGAATACTATCACTTAGTGCGCGATCCTAAAACAGAAAATCTTTTATTGAAAAACGATCCGGTAACGGCATTTGATAATTTACTCCGCGAAAGCGTTTTGTTTTATGGCACGGTAGATATTACTATGAACCGTGGGGAAGGTTATATTTTTCTAAGCATCGGAAAATATATTGAACGCCTGCTGCGTAGCTTGGATATTTTGGATTTAAAGATGCGCGAGATAAATGAGGGCGGCAATGAAGCTATGCATTGGAAATATCTTTTGTATTCCCTGTCGGGGTATGAGTTTCATAGCAAGCATTACAAAAATGCCTTGCACATGGATGAAGTTATTCATCAGGTTTTTTTAGACATTCAGTTTCCACATTCGGTGCTTTATAGTTTGTTGCAAGTAGAACGTTACTTCAAGCGACTGGAAGATATTTCGTTACCTGAGCATTTTAAAGAATTAGAGTTTTTGTTAGGAAGAGCGATTAGCAATCTGCGCTATGCATCAAAACAAAATGCAGGTATGGAAGGGGTTACCGATTGGATAGTACAAACCCGTGCAGAAGTAAAAGGGGTAAGTCAAAAATTGGCCAATTTATATTTTGGATATTCTTAACAAGTTAACATGCCACTGTTTCATATCCGTCATCGCACACACTACATCTATTCGGGCTTGACTATAGATTCAGCCAATCAAATCAAATTGTATCCTATTCATGATGCCATTCAGCGAGTTAATGACCATCGTATTCAAATTTCGCGCAACCCGATAGTTACTACTACCAAGGATTACTTTGGAAACACGACTGGTTTTTTTACCTTATTGGTTCCTCATTCTGAATTAGTAATCGATAATATTATGGCGATAGAAATTTTAGCCAGTACTATTTCTATGCAAAAGGATTCGCCTGCTGATGTTTGGAAGAATGTTAAAAGCGAAGAAAATCAAAAAACCCATCACGATTTTCTAAAACCAGAACAAGCAAAATGTCAACAAGAGGTTACGGCAGCAATTCAGGAGATCCTTGGAAAGACACAACACCCACTTGACACCATACTTGATCTCTCACAATATATCTACGACAATTTTGAATATAAGAAAGGAGTAACCAGTATTGAAACCAGCATTGACGAAATCTGGAAACTTAAGGCTGGGGTTTGTCAGGATTTTGCACATCTCATTCTTTATATGCTCCGCCTGATTGGCGTGCCCGGTCGATACATCAGCGGTTACATCTGCCCGGGTAATAGTGAATGGCGTGGCGAAGGCGCAACGCATGCATGGGCCGAAGCCTGGTTGCCAGACACGGGTTGGGTGGGTATCGATCCTACCAATAAATGCTTAGCGGGTGAGCGTCACATTCGTTTAGCGTTGGGAAGAAACTTTACAGATTGCACACCGGTGAAAGGAACCTACAAAGGTGCCGTGGAGCATAAGTTGGAAGTAACAGTAGAGTTTGGATCCAAACCATTTACAGAAGCTCAATTGGCCAAAGACCCGATTCCTACTTTTGTGAGTGGTGAAATTATTTCGGATGGTACACCCCGCAACTCTTACATTGCTTATATGCAAATGCAGCAGCAACAATAGGAGGTTACGCCTTCAATCCAAAGTTGGTATACACTTCTTCTACAACCGCTTTGTTATCGGCCAGCACCAATAGGTGATCGTTGGCTTCAATAACGGTTTCGCCATTGGCGGTGATGTATTTATCATCGCGATGGATTAGCACGATGAGTGAGCCTTTTGGCATTCCGATTTGAACTACGGCCCTGCCAACAACCGGTGAGTTGGTGGGTATGTCAAGTTCAACAAGCTCGGATTTGATGTCTTCTTTTAATTCTATGTCAAGAGGAAAGTTTCTTTTGATCTTGCCGGGTACACTTACATGTAGCCATCGTGCTACAATCGGTAATGTTGAACCTTGTAAAACAACCGATGAGACTGAAATAAAGAATACCAGATTAAAAATGGTATCGGCATAATGCACGCCAGCCAACATGGGGTAGGTGGCAAACACAATAGGAGCGGCTCCCCGCAATCCGACCCAACTAATAAAAAGTTTTTTGCGAAAGTTAAGACCCCTTGTGTTTGCCAATGAGATAAATACGGCAATGGGGCGCGCGGCAAAGATTAGAAAAACTGAAATCAAAATTCCAGGACCCAGGATAGGTACTATCTTACTTGGGAACACGAGCAACCCTAAGGAAAGGAACATAACAATTTGCATAAGCCAAGCTTGTCCGTCATAAAATTTCATTAAGCTTTTCTTATGAATGAAGTTGCTGCTTCCCAATATTATCCCTGCAATATAGATGGCAAGAAATCCATTGCCTCCAATAAAATCTGTAAACGAAAATGTAAAGAATACGAGCGAAAGAATAAGTACAGGATAGAGTCCGGCAACATCCAATCGAATTTTATTAATCAACCAGATCATCGCTTTACCCATTCCAAAACCACACAATCCCCCCAGTATCATTCCTTTAAGAAACTTAGGAATTAGCGCGAGTATGGAAGCGTCAGGATTCAATACAATGTAAGTCATGCTAATGGTGAGGAAATAAGCCATTGGGTCGTTGCTTCCGCTTTCAAATTCAAGTGTGGGTCGCAAATTGCCTTTTAGTCCAATACTTCTGGTTCGTAAAATTGAAAACACAGCGGCAGCATCTGTAGAAGAAACAATGGCACCGAGTAACAAGCCCTCGGCTATGGTAAAACCAAGTAAATAAGAGCTAAAAACTCCAACCAGTACGGCAGTAATAAGCACACCTAATGTGGAGAGTGATAATCCTTGCCAGAGAACGGGCTTAACACTTTCCCATTTTGTGTCTAGTCCTCCGGAAAATAAAATGAAGGTAAGCGCGACAACTCCCAAAAATTGAGCAAGTCTTGGATCATTAAAATTAATACCTCCCAGTCCATCCGACCCTGCAAGCATTCCGACTACTAAAAATAAAATTAGCGTGGGTACTCCAAGTTTAAAAGACGTCTTGCTTGCAATGATGCTAATAAAAAGCAGCACCGAACCAAACAATAAGATATTTTCAACGGATAAGGTCATCTAAATAAAATAGGTTGCCTAAACCCATTCAGGGTTTAGGCAACCTGAACGGTTAAGACATTTTCAAGATAATAAATAACGCGACTAAAAGCACGCCCATTAAGATAACGAACCAAAGTCTCTTGATATCTTCAATAAGATTTTTCATATAATAGTTTATTTACCACACGTTATAAACTAGGTGTGGTTGATTTGGAATAATTAAAAAGGAAATAGCCTGTGGCTTGGGTGATTTGATTTTATCTATGGCGCATGAATGCGGGGAACCCGATAATAAACATTATAGATTGCAGAGGGCACCTTTAATGCAGAACGAGTTAAAAGCTCAGAAGTATGAAGAAGGGTAGTTAGTCTCCAATTCTTTTCCAGTAAAAAATTAACTTGAATAGGTGAAAAGGAGAATGGTACACTCGTATTCGCCTCTCTGCTTGCCATTACAGGTGATGGAGCCAGGCACAGGAGCGTGGTATTTGTAGAATTATTTTTTGCGTAAGAATACGCAGGTGGGGCATTGAAAAGAATCAACAGAATTGCCAAGGCTTGAAACAGCGCCCCCACAACTTTGATTTGTTTCATTCTTTTCACGGGGCGAAGATAATTGATTTTGGATCAAAATAGTTTTGATTTCTTACTGTATTTTTGAAAGCACTAAAATTCATTCCTTTGCAAGACGCGTCAGTTATTTTTCATTATTTCCCAAATCTTACCGAGAAACAGAAAGAACAATTTTCTTTGATAGGATCCTTATACAAAGAGTGGAACGAAAAGATCAATGTTGTTTCCCGCAAGGACATTGAGAATATTTATGTCAACCATATTTTGCATTCATTAGGTATTGCTAAACTGATTTCCTTCAATGCGGGCGCTGAAATTCTAGATGTAGGCACTGGTGGAGGCTTTCCGGGTGTACCGTTGGCAATCCTGTTTCCCGGAAACTCAATTTCATTTGGTGGATTCTATTGGAAAGAAGATTACGGTTGTAAAAGAAGTTTCGTCTGTATTAGGGTTAAAGAATGTTAATGCTGAGCAAATCCGCGCAGAGCAAATAAAAGGGAAGTATGATTTTATTGTAAGTCGTGCCGTTACCCGAATGAAAGAGTTTTATGGTTGGGTAAATACAAAAGCAAAGCCTAAATCAAAGCATTCGCTCGATAACGGAATTCTCTACTTAAAAGGGGGAGACTTAGATGAGGAGATGAATGAATTGAAACGACCGTATTCAGTTACGAATCTGCAAGATTTTTTCAGCGAAGAATTCTTTGAAACTAAGCGCGTGGTTTATTTGCCACTATAGTTTGTATCCAAAAAACTGACCATTAAAAGAGGCAGTCACAGGAATATTGTCGCCCACTAGTTTTATGGTTTGCCCCACCGTCATTTGAAACATAAAGGTAGCGTTGTACCTCGGCACGGTAGCTCCAAAAGGCAAAATAATTGTGATTGGATATTTTATCGCGTTAAACAATACACTTAACTGCCCTCCGGCAATAGCGGTGGCGTAAGTGCCATCCACTATAAAAACATAGGTGCCCGCTTCACTAGCAGTAAAAGTAGAGCCGGAGATAACATTAAAAGAATCAAATACTTCGGAAGTAAAGGGCATTTCTTGATTATTGATAAAACCAATAGTTGTGTTTGTGTAAGCAAAATTTGCTTTAAAGGCATAGGTTGTGGCTAAGGCATTGTCAACATACCCTTTTGTGGTTGCGTCTGTGCTGGTAGTTGGCGCACCCACATTTTGAATTCGAATATTGCCAGCACTTGGGTTAGTGGTTAGCACCTGTGTAAGCGAAGACGAAATCGTAACATTGTTTCCACCGGCAATGGCAAGATTATTTGTAGCTGGAGTATAGGTTAAGTTTTGTTTGTAAGGAGTAAGATCAACGGTGGTGGCATCGTTGGTTAAACTCAAAACATTTGTGCTGGTATTTAATGCAAGGTCTTGAATTTCATTTGTAGAATTATCATCACCAAGAATAACAGAACCACCTCCATGGCTTAAACTAAGGGTGGCTCCGCTTTTTGTAAGGGTTTGAAGTTCGTTGGTGATACTATTATCGTTATCGGCAATATCAAATGTGGCGCTGCTTCCATTTGTAATATTGATGGTTCTGTTTGTACCTGCTGATGCACCTGTTGATAGATTTTGATTATCGGTGTTTACAGTTCCAAGATTTACTGAGTTGCCACCACTAATCGATAAGGAAGTTCCCGTTAAGGTTAAACTTTGGTTATCAACCGCTAATGTATTCAAATCAACTTCTTTTGTTCCACCAGCATCCGTAATGCGAAGTTTTTTATCGGTTGTTAATGTTGCATCCGTAATTAATTCGTTTGTAGTGCTGTTGTCAGTATCTCCGGTGTTACTGATAACACCATTGGTTATAGAAATACCTTGTCCGGCTGTGAGATTTGCACCATTTCCATTGCCTGAATACTCTGCATAAAAAGCATAAGGTACACTCATTAACTGTTGACTTCCAGCCAACATAAACGAACTTCCACCATTGGGATCAATTTCTATTTGCAACCATTTATTGCCCATAGCCCAGCTAACAAAGGCAAATGATCCTGTTGCAGGAGTACCTTGCCCAATAATGAGTGTAAATAATCCAAACTGATTGGTTTGAGGTTTGTGAACTTCAGAATATTCAATTTCACCGGCAGCACTATTTTTTAAAATACCGATGCGAACCGAAATGCTTTTTGTAATAATAGGTTTACCCTCGTTATCACGCGCTACGCCCTGGTAGTTAATACCCTTGGGAGCTTGCCCATACAATTCACAGAAACAAAACAAAGCCAGGACAAGGGAGAGTAAATGTCTATTCATAGGTTACGATCCAACTTTCACAATTTTTATAGTTTTGCTCTCGTTATTGGTGAGCAGTATTTTAATAAAGTAAACACCCGGGCTAATGTCGCCCAGATGTACCTTGTTGTTTTTACTTGGTTTTATTCCTGTAATTATTCTACCCCACGAATCGTAGAGCTCCATAAATTGCACCTGCACCTCGCAGCCATAAGCTTCAATGGTAATTTCTTCTTTGGCAGGATTTGGATAGTAGCTAAAATTGAGATCCCGACAAGGAAGAATTTCGGGTTGAAGAAAACCCTGAGTAAGAATAATACTTGAATTGGTAAACGTCATAATAGCTGGTTCACCAATAGATGAGGTAACAATGAAATTCGTTACGGAGATATCGAAACCAGCTAAATTAGTTACTTGTTGCCCCTGGGCCAGGCCCAAAAAGGGCAATAAAAGAAGTAAGAAACAGGTAAGTTTCGATCTCATAAGTAGTTAGGAAATAGAAACTTACAACATTTTGTTAAATATTCACATAAAGTGAAATTATTTTTTGTTTAACACTAAAATTGAGGTTGGATTTCAATCAGATTTGTTCGCCAGCCAGCAGCCCGAGGTAAATGGCTGCCACGCATAATAAGAGGCTAATGATCACATAAGTAATAGAGATTGTACTGAAACCGCCCTGTATGAGGGTAAGGGTTTCGTGGCTAAAGGTTGAGAAGGTGCTGAAGCCACCACAGAAACCGACCGCCCAAAATAAACGCGCGTTAGGCGAAAGCATTTGACGGTGATCAGCCAAGCCAATAAGTACTCCAAGAGTTAAGCAGGCAATAACATTGGCGGCCAACGTGCCGAAAGGGAAATTAGAGGTATGTGTTGAGTTTATCCATCGGCCTAAAGCATAGCGTACCACGCTTCCTAAACCACCGCCCAGGAAAACAAATAATAATGACTGCATAGAAGTTAGATTAAAGGTGACTGCGGATTTTCCAATATCAGCCGATCCGCTTGCGAAAGATTAAGGTCGGCTGTAATGGAGTAAACCGTTGGCCGGAATAAAAAGAACATAACGATCGCAATTCCTGTAAAAAGCAGAAACGAATTATCCATGGTTATAAGCGCACACACTGCGCCCAACAGACCTGGAATTTCAAAAAAAGCAGAGCGAATAAGTAAGGCGTTTTGATATTTAAACAACTTTTCTCTTAGTGTGGTTGAAGAATCCGGACTCCCAATCAGTTGCTTAAATAAAAAATACCCTGCCCCTAATCCAATCGGCAAAGCCGCTAAGAGGATGTAACGCAACATTGTTGTAAACTCGTCATCTACCTCTGCGGATACACCGCCAGAAAAATTGAGATACAAGACTACTAACCCAAAAGTGGCCATCACAAAAACCAAAGAAAAATAGATGAGGTTAAGGGCAGTTAAAAAACTCTTAGATGTAGTTGCTGGAAGCATACGGTTTAAAATTTGAGTTTCAATTTACAAAAGAATGATTAACCCTGTTGGGCAATCATTTCGCTCATAATTTCAAAAGTTTGATTTTTAATCGCGGCAGTTCCATCCAACTCAGGGGTGATGGGAATCTCCTTACCCACAACAATTTTTATTCGTCCTGGCCGCATGCGTATAGTGCCCGGTGGCATTAGTTTACCGGCACCAATTACCACCATGGGTAAAATGGGTTTCTCGGTATCCTTTGCAATGCGAAACGCGCCATCTTTAAAGGGTTGCATAATTTCTTTCGTGCGGTTTTGTGTGCCTTCCGGGAAGATGAGAATGTTGATGCCCATATTTAAAAGTTCTTTTAAATGGTTCATACTTTTTTTACGACTCTCATTGCTGGTGCGATCCACCACAATACACGTAGCGCGGGTAATCCAACCGAACACGGGTATTTTCAAAAGCTCTTTCTTAGCCAATGGCCTGAACTGCCCTCGTATCGTCATGGCAATGCCGGGTAAATCCAAAAAGGAAGTATGATTACTTACGTAGATGTAGGATTTGCCTTTGATAATATTTTCGCGCCCAATAACATCATAGCGAATAAAGGTAAGCATGCTAAACACCCAGCTCCACGCTTTCATAAAAAAGAACGTTACTGCTACGGCATGCGGACCAAAGAATGCAGGGAGTATAATGCCCGGCAGAAACAGTAACATAAAAACTGTAAACACCAGAAAAACCCAGATTTTATAGAGTGTTGAAAATAAGTTGTTGATCAGCTTCACAGGTTCTAAGAATTGGTCGATAAAAAATTTACCGAAAGGTAGGGAAATGAGTTTTAAATGTGAGTGATAAAATGAGGAATGGAAAATGTTATTGCCTCTTTGTCTGGGTTCGTGTCTCACGAAACCTTTCTGCTTTATTTCATCTTTCGGATTCTAACTTTAGGTTCGTGGGACACGAACCATTGCAGAGAGAAAACTATCCCCCACAATAAACACATTTTGTATCTCTTAGTCGGACAACTTTTTCAACTTCTGCAGGAATGCAACCATCGATTTGACATATAGCCTTCTTTGTCCGTTGGGAAGTGATCACATTATTTATTCTCCGGAAGTCCTCAACCAATGCGGAGGTTTCGTGTGTCACAAACCTTTTCAGCTTTATCTCATCTTTTGATTTCTATACTTTTTAGTGGTGTGATACGAGTCAGTGCAGAGGCCTTTTCTCAAATAAAAAAAGTGCTACTTTTGAAGTCTATGAAATATATTTTTATTCTGGTTTTCCTACTTCCTATTTATCAAACGATAGCGCAAGACACCTCATTGTATTCAGAAAAATGGCAGTCCTATTTTTCCGACTATGCCAAAGAAGAGTATGCTACTTTTGAAGTTGAGGATTATAACAAAAAATTCAAAGTAGGAGAGTACTACAATTGTCTTGTCGTTTTTAAAGACTCTGCAAAATCTCCCATGGAGTTTAAAGTCAGATTTAAAAGCATTCAAAGTCTTTGTAATCCAAAAGAAAAAATTGAGGGCGATAGTTATAATCTTGTCAATGGATATGCTTTCGATAAAAATGATCTAAAATTTTTTGTGTTTCATGATATTTCATTTGTGTTTGATGGCATTGTTCGAAAGCAATATAAATATCCATCGAGTACGAATTATTGGTCGGTGGTACTTATCGATGGTCCAATACGGTTCACAAAATATTTTTATACGATGGTTACCACATCAGGGTCTTTAGATGTTGGCGTTGGGCGTATCCAAAAGTATGAGGATGATCTTGGGTCCTCCTTGCTGGGAATGGGAGGATTTAACTTTAAAAAATTTGCGGCAAAAAGCTTTAGCGATCACCACGAGTTGGTCGCGAAGATTGAGGCCGGTGAAGCTGGCTATACGAGACAAGATGCCTTAAAAATCATTACTGAGTACAATGAATGGGTCTTACAGGCTGATCAAAATCAGTTTAAAGAAACGATGCTATTTGGAAACCTGGTTAAAGGGTTGATCCATTAACGGCTGTCCTTGCAAGTGGTTCATGTCTTAAGAATCTTTCAGCTTTACCGCAACCCACTGCTTAGGTTCGTGTCACCCCATAGTAGTTAACTTAAGCGTAGACGCGTTTGAGAATCGCTCATTTTGACTTACAGCAAACACTTTGGTGAATTTGGAATTTATATTTCATCCCTAAAGGGATTTTAATAATGTTCTATAGCTGCTATTACCAATAGGTAGTCCCGAACGGGACTTGAGGGAGGCTTTATTTCTAGTCCCATAGGGACGAAATGTTGGTAACAATAAAGAGATATGAATTAAAGTCCTGTAGGGACGACATGTTAATCATTGTTAAGTTAACGACTATCGTGAGGCACGAACCCCTTCGCTCTATACTTTGATTTGTTGGACATGACTCAGTGCGGAGGGAATTAAAAAATCTATCCAATACAATTGCCTGATACTTTTCAAGACAAAAAAACTTTAGCGTATCTGAACCTTTCTGATTGTATCAATGTATTTATGTTAGTGAATATTCACTTACAAATAGCGCTACTATGAAATCTGGCAAAAACAACATCGCAATCGGATTCCTCACAATGGGGGTCTTTATGGCTTACGGGTTCCTACTTATCTATTTAAGGGATTTTGCGCCTGGTAAAGAAGAATGGGTGGCCTCTTATTCCTCCGGAAAGCACTTTGAATCACGGCTGGCCCATGTGCATGGCAATCTTTTCGCCTTTCTTAACATTCTTATCGGCTACTTGTTGCTCCATTTTGGCCAACAGTTGAAAAACGCAAAGACAATTTCATGGCTGGCATTGATTGGATTGCTGATGCCTGCCGGAATTCTGGCAGAGGTTTATTTTGGTGCACCTCCTTTCTTTGTTTTAGTTGGAGCAATGGCCATGACAGCCTCCGTGCTTTGGATGGGAATTGCTTTTTTTAAAATGAAATCATTAAATAGTTAACTCAAACCCACAAAAGATTATGAAAACAACAAATGCAATAGGACTGGATAGTGCAAAAGCAAAAGTATTAGCTGAAAAACTAAATATATTGCTGGCCAATTATTCTCTGTTTTATCAGAACACACGGGGCTACCATTGGAACATCAAAGGAGAAAAGTTTTTTGAACTTCACCTTAAATTTGAAGAGCTTTATAACGACTTGCTGTTGAAAATTGACGAGGTAGCTGAAAGGATTTTAACACTAGGTCATTCCCCCAATCACACGTACACCGACTACGAAAGTGTATCCACTATTAAGGAGAGCAAGCAAGTGTCGGATGGGATCAAAGCTGTGGCCAACATTCTGAATTCATTCGAAACGATTATAACGCTTCAAAGAGAATTACTTTCTATTTCAGCCGATGCCGATGATGAGGGAACAAATGCTTTAATGAGCGATTATATCAGGGCACAGGAAAAGTTAGTTTGGATGTACTCAGCCTTTCTAGATAAGTAGGAAACTGCTTAATGAGTAAGAATCGGTAGCTATAAAAAGTAGAGATGGAAATCAAAGAACGTCAACTTGAAATAATTGAAGCAGCGGGAGAGATATTTACCGAATTGGGTCTGGCCGGTCTCACTACTAAAAACCTGGCAGCTAAGGTGGGATTTAGTGAGTCGGCACTCTATCGGCATTTCAAAGGAAAGGAAGAGGTAGTTCTTACCATGCTGAAGTACCTGGCCACAGATATGGATAGCCGACTTACGAATGCGGTTATTAACGTAGATGGGTCTGAAAATAAATTGAAAGCAATATTCAACAATCAATTTGATTTCTTTAAAAGAAAGCCCCATTTCCTTGTGGCCATTTTTTCAGATGGTCTGCTAAATGAAAGTAAATTGTTCAATGAAGCTATTTTGCAGATTATGGCAACTAAGAAAAAACATTTGTTGCAGATTATTAAGCAAGGGCAGAAGGAAAAAGAGATTACTGATATGTTATCGGCTGAAGACTTGGTACATATTATTATGGGGAGTTTTCGGCTCCATATGCTACAATGGCGTTTATCAGGTTTTACGTTCGACTTGAAACTCAAAGGAAATAGGCTAATATATTGAAACGCCTCCGCGTCCAGCGAAGCGAAGATGTCGCCGAGATGGTCGTGGGCGGGCGTTCCGTCGCGAAACGGCAGGAAGCGCCGCAACAGATCCAGCTTCTTCGTCCCGAAACGGGCGATATCGGTGAAGGTTTCCGCCCCGGCCAGCACCGCCAGCAAGGCAAAGCAGCAGAATCTCGTCCAGCGGATACGTCACCTTGCCGGCCTGCCGAGGGTCCGGAAGATCGTCGAAATACTCCAGAAAAACAAGCCCTTCGCCAATCGCTCCGTCCATCTCCATCGTCGACCTCCCATGCCAAATCAGAGGCCACCCATCGATTCAGAACTTTATCGCCTTGTCACCAACTCTTTCACCCGATTGCCCTGCTTCGGCCTCCGTCGTGCCTTGCGACCAGCACCCGGGCAGCCCTGGAACGGACACGGCGAAGCCCTCATCGGACTGATGCAGGGCGATGCGATAGTGCATGGTTTTTTCCGACGACGACATCGCCGAGGATAGCAGATGTCGACCGGGGCGGAAAGAGTGGCTCCTTCTCCTGGACGTTCGAACGACAGGGAATTCATCGTCACCCCGGCTTCGGGAAGCGCAATCCATTCGTTTGGTTGGTGGGTTCAGAAAGTATTTCCCGGCCTGACGCCGCATAAGATCCGATCGAGGCGATCCGTTTCCGCATGGAGCAACAGGGGCTGACCCGGAAGGACCTGGAACGCATCCTCGGGTCCCGCGTCCGCGTCTCGGAGATCCTCAACCGCAAGCGCGGCCTGTCGATCGCGATGATCCGCCGCCTGCACGAGACGCTCGGCATCCCCGCCGAGGTGCTGATCCGACCGACGAAGACCGACGCGGCAGCGTGATCCGCCCGCCTGCCACCGGGGCGGCGGATTGCGGTATCAAGGAATAAAAACCTTGACACATCCCCTCCGAGGGAATACATGGTAGCAAAGGTTCTTGGACATCGTGGATCGAGGGGCGGCATCCGTTCGAGCGGGTGCGTGTGACGGGGCCGGCGACTTCCTGCAAGTCACTCGTTACAAACGTGTTTTCTCCGATTTTGACGACTTTTGACGATTTCCTGACGACTTTTGACGATTTGTTGACGATGGTCGTTGCCGGGGCGCAACGGTTGCCGGCGACGGGTTTTGTTCGATATCAACGGGTTGCGGGTCGTTGCGGCAGCGAAATGAAGGGTTATTGAAAAGCGTTTCAAATCAACTGGTTATGCCAGTTTTTGACGACTTCTGACGATTTTTGACGATTTTTTCGGCGTTTTTCGGTTTCGTTTGTTTTCAATGGGTTGGCGGATTTTCCCGGAGGCGCAATCGTCAGCCATGACCCCGCGCCGCACTCGGGTATTATGCCGACCCCTCCTCCCTACTCCGCCGCCGCCGTCCTTGGCGGCGTCCTGCTCGAACAGCTCCTTCAGTTGCTGGGCGCCCTCCTTGCTCAGCGCCTGCATCTTTTCCTCGTCGTTGTGGTGCCAGTAGTGGGCGAACAGCAGCATTTCGTCGTGCTGGCGGAACGTTTCCACCGCCTGTTCGGCTTCGCTCGCCGAAAGCCCGAGGCCGGTCAACAGCGCGCCGGCGAGATCGAGACTGGAATGGAAGGTCTCGCGGCGCATGATGGTGACGCCCAGGTCCATCAGCTGATGGGCATGCTTGCGGTCGCGGGCGCGGGCGTAGATCGGCAGCTTGGGAAAATGCCTGCGAACCGTCTCGGCGGTTCGCAGCGACGCCTCGACGTCGTCGATGGCGAGGACGAACGCCGCCGCCTTGTCGGCCCGCGCGGCGTGGAGAAGGGCGAGACGCGACGCGTCGCCGTAATAGACCTTGTTGCCGTACTTGCTGACGAAGTCGATCTGCTCCGGCGAGATCTCGAGGGCGGTGAACGGGATCTTCTTCGCCCGCAGCACCCGGGCGACGATCTGGCCGAAACGGCCGAAGCCGGCGATGATCACGT
>CAWBCB010000069.1:0-19186 GCA_963787095.1 uncultured Cytophagales bacterium
AAAGATAAAAATAAAGTTGAAGGTGTAATTGGTTATGTAGCGCAAGATGATTTATTGATAGAGGAACTTACGGTATACCAAAACCTGTATTATAACGCCAAACTTTGTTTTGCAAAGGTGCCCGAATCTGAAATTCAAGAACGCGTAATGAAGGTGCTGCGGGACTTAGGACTTGACCATCGAAAAGATTTAAAAGTTGGTAGTATACTTGATAAGCAAATAAGTGGTGGCCAACGTAAGCGACTCAACATTGCCCTTGAGCTGATTCGTGAACCTGCCATTCTTTTCTTAGATGAACCGACATCAGGTTTATCTTCGCGAGATTCAGAAAATGTGATTGACTTACTTAAAGAACTTTCGTTAAAAGGAAAATTAATTTTTGTAGTCATTCATCAACCTTCTTCCGACATCTATAAGATGTTTGACAAAATGATCATTATGGACACCGGTGGATATCCAACCTTTTATGGGAATCCGGTGCGTGCCGTTACTTACTTCAAAAAAGCCACCAATCAGGTAGATAGCAACCGCGGTCAGTGCGAAGTGTGCGGCAATGTAAACCCAGAACAAATTTTTAATATTATCGAAGCACGAGTTGTTGATGAATATGGGCAGCCAACCAATAAACGCAAGGTAACTCCTATGCAATGGCACGAAATGTTTAGGAGTCAATTCAAACCTTCAGTTATTGAAGTCACGCACGAAGAACCCCCAAAAACATTGCAGCTTCCTTCGCGATTGAAACAAACAATCATCTTTACCAAACGAAACTTTCTTGCTAAAATTAGTAACAAGCAGTATTTGCTGATCAACTTATTGGAAGCTCCTTTACTGGCAATTCTCCTGGCCTTCATTATCAAGTACAAAAGTTCACCTGACGGGAAAGAATATATTTTTCGATTCAACGAAAATTTACCGGCCTTTATGTTGATGGCCATTATCGTTGCCCTTTTTATGGGACTTACTGTAAGTGCTGAAGAAATCATCCGAGATCGTAAAATTCTTAAACGAGAGTCTTTCTTAAATCTTAGTTGGAATAGTTATCTTCTTTCCAAATTGGCAATTCTATTTCTATTGTCGGCCATTCAGACACTTACATTTATAGCCATTGGAAATTGGATTCTTGAAATTCAGGGGATGACCTGGGCCTTTTGGTTAATATTGTTTACCACCTCATGCTTTGCCAATGTGCTGGGCCTTAATATTTCTGCCGCCTTTAACTCCGCAGTAACTGTTTATATTTTGATTCCATTGCTATTGATACCGCAAATGATATTGAGTGGGGTCATCTTTGATTTTGATAAACTCAATGATCTGTTTAGTACAAAAGGAAAAGTACCTGTAGTGGCAGATGTAATGGCTTCCCGCTGGGCGTACGAAGCGATGGCTGTGCGTCAATTTAAAACTAACGAATATCAAAAAACATATTACGAGTATGAACGTGCAGAATCACGAGCCGATTTTAAATCGGCTTACCTGGCCGATGAATTAAGAAAACGGAATCAGTTTCTTACCGACAATCTGGAAGGCAAATCCGACTCAATTCAAAAGTTGGTAACTATAAACAAACACATTTTATACACTGAATTGAAAAATGAATCTTTTAAAGAAGGCATCTCACAATTTGATTTGAAAGATATATTCATTGGCAAAGGCTATTCAAAAGAAATCGGCAACCAATTGGATGACTACCTTGATGCCTACAAAAAGCATTATCAAAAAGAATATAATATTAATGCCGCACTTATCGAAAAGAAAATAGCCTTCTACGAACAACAAGGATTCGATATTCAAAAAGAGAAAAATGATTTTTTTAATGAAAGCCTCTCCGATCTGGTTCGGAACATCAATACCAAGGAGCGAATCATGGAATACAAAGGACAATTGGTTCAAAATATCAATCCGGTTTTTCAATCACCAAAACCTAAAAGTGTCTTTGATTACCGAACTGCTTTCTTCTTTCCTGAAAAGAATTTGCTCGGAATTACCCTAACCACCTTTTCCTTTAATTTATTAGTAATCTGGGTCATGGCCTTGTTATTGTATCTGGCACTCTATTTTGAATTACTAAGACGGTTTGTTGATATCTTTGAGAAAGTAAACCTTTCTATAAAGAAATAGCCCCCTAAAGGCTGTTTGCTAACGAGGCCATAATTCTTATTTTTGTAATCAATCCTTCTAACTATGAGATTAATCGCAATTGGTATTGTTGTTCTCTTATTGGGCAGTTGCTCATCAGGGAAAAAGCCCGATGAACAGGCCTTTCTTGAAAGTTTGGACTCCACAAAAAACACGGGACCCGGAGTTGATGAGGAGGTAATCAATTCTATCCTTGAACAGATACCCAGCCCGATAGAGATATCCATGCTCCTAAAGGAATCGGGCTCCAAGTACAACGAAACTATTCTCAATTCTTCCAATAACCTTCCCAAGTATAACAGCAACTTTAAAAAAGCACTTAACCTTGGCGTGTACGGTACCGATTTAGGATACACAAATATTTTTGGTAGAAATCAAGACGGAATCAAATACATTTCATCTATTAAATCACTAGCTGATGAATTGAATATTGGCCAGTTCTTTGATATAGCAACCATTGGCCGATTAGCCACCAACAGTAAGAATTTAGATTCGCTGTTGTTAATCACCACAATGAATTTCAATCAGATCAACCATTACCTTCAATCTCAAAGTCGGGATAATCTGAGTGTACTTCTTCTTACCGGAGGTTGGTTAGAGGCCATGCAGATAACCTGTCAAACGGCTACTAAAAATCCTGAAAATGCAGAACTCAAAGAGACCATTGGAGGACAAAAAATCATTCTTGAACAGATTTTGTTACTCTTTACTTTTTATCAAGAAGATGCTAACATGATCGGGTTACAAGCCGATCTTGACTCCTTAAAAAAAGCGTATGATAAAATTAATATTAACTACACCTACAAAGAATCTACCATGGAAATTGTAAATGGGGTGGCGGTTATAAAAGACAATAGTACTACCACGATAGACATCACCAAAGAAAATGTTGATGAAATAAAAGATATCGTAAACTTAATCCGAACTAAAATTATCAGTTAATAAAGTTTCAAATCCAACTATGAAAAAGATAGCGTTTCTATTATTATCTATTCTCTCCGTCTCCGCTAATTCAAACGAGCTCGTTGACCAAAATTGCGATTCTGATAATTTGGCCAATGCCTGTATTCCTAAACTTTCAAGTGGCTTCAACTTCTTAAAAAGCTATAAAGTAAATGGCGCAGCAAAAGATAAAGTTGAGTATAGCTACGTCTTTACAAAAGGCACCCAATACATGATTAACTTATGTCCTAACGGAACTTCTGCCGATGGTGTTGTAGTTAGTCTTTTTGATAATGAACGTAATAAGGTTGCCACCAGTAAAATTAACGGACAATTCGTTTCGGCAATTGCTTATCCCTGCAATGCTACGGGCATCTATTATATTCAATATACATTTGACGAGCCCTCGAGCCATTGTGCTGGCAGTGCATTAGGCTTTAAAAGATAAGCATACACAACCATAATAAAACGGCTATTGGTTTTCCGATAGCCGTTTTCATTTGAGCTCTGATTTATGACAATTCAAGAAACAGATTTCAATTATAAAGCGAGGTATTATAAGCTGGGTGATATTACTCCTCAAACCAAGAAAGTTTGGTTTGTGATTCATGGGTATGGGCAGCTTGCACAATATTTTATTAAGAAGTTTTCTGTACTTGAAAATCCTGAAACCTGTGTGATTGCTCCTGAAGGACTTTCGAGATTCTACTTAGAGGATGTTACCAAGCGAAGTCAATCAGGAAATAATAAAGTAGGCGCCACGTGGATGACCCGGGAAAACAGACTCATGGACATTGAAAATTATCTTACCTACTTAAATGGTATTTATCAAAAAGAAATTCCCCATTCATTTTCAGGACAAATAACGCTTCTTGGATTTTCTCAAGGCGGAGCAACTGTTTCCCGATGGGCTTTAAACGGAAAGATTAACTTTCACCGCCTGATCTTATGGGCAGGTATTTTTCCTAACGACATGGATTTTGAAAAGGGTGCTTCCTTATTTAAGGATAAAGAAGTAACTGAGGTCTTTGGCGATCAAGATCCTTTCCTTACAGATGATCGATTAATTGAAATGAACGTGCTTAACAACAAACTTAACTTAAATCCCACCAAAGTTCAGTTTAAAGGTGGCCATGAAATTGATCCGCAAACTTTATTACAACTGTATTAAACGCCTAAGTCCCCACCATCGGAGATTTCAATCAGCAACAATTTAACCTCCTCAGCCTTGGCGTGCTCACCCATTTTCTCGAACGACATAATGAGGTTGCGTAAAGCTCTTCTAATAATATCAAGATTGCTGCAGGGCTCAAAAAAAGATGGCTGCGGTACCATATGGAGTTCGTGAATGTAATTTTCTATATCCTGTTTAGAAAAAATTAATCCACGATTAAATGCGTTAATGTAAAACTGGTGATTATCGTCTTTGTAAGTAAGAATGAATAAGTTAGGCAGGTTAACTCCATGCACAGGTAACTTAAGTTTTTGCGCCACCAATAAATAGATGACACATAATGTAATTGGATTTCCTCTGTGTGTTTCAAGTACAATGTTGATCATGGAATTTCCTGGTGAATGAAAATTCTTTGTGTTCGCACCAAACTTCAGCTTATTAAAGATTACGCTGTTAATAACTTTAACCTGATCGAACGCATATAAATCGGGTCTGAATTCGAGCCATGCATCATAATAGATTTGTTCTAAATCTTGCTTCAGTTTTTCCAGCTCAATGTCAGGATATTGATAGGTTGCCAAAATCCACATACCGGTAAGCAAATCTTTATCTTCGCTGGCATGCCATTTTTTCAATCGCTCTTTTACCAGATCGTATTGTAAGGTGTGAATCAATTCTTCAATGCGACCCTGAACAGATGGATTAAGATTACTCTCCCATTCTTTTTCTAAAAAGGGAATTGCTTCCGTACCTAACGATAGAATTTTTTCCTGAACGTGAGTAGCAATTTGTCTGTCCTCATCATCCAGCAGGGAAACTAATGCCTTTAATTCGTTCTCCGACATGAATGCAAGAATATAAAAAAAATCAATTCAATACACTGTCTTTTTGAAAGATCAACCTACGTTTGAAATACTCCAACATTAAACTTCTCTATGGGAGCATGATTCGCTGCGGCTATTCCCATTGAAATCACTTGTCTTGTGTCAAGAGGATTAATTACACCATCCACCCAAAGCCGTGCGGCTGCATAGTATGGACTAAGTTGTTCCTCATACCGATCCTTTATTTCCGTCAGTAGTTGCTCCTCTTCGTCTTTCGTGATGATTTTTCCTTGCGCCTTTAATGTGCTTACGCGAATCTGCAATAATGTTTTAGCTGCGGAACCTCCACTCATCACGGCAAGTTGTGCTGTAGGCCACGAATAGATTAAGCGCGGATCATATGCCTTGCCACACATGGCATAGTTGCCGGCACCGTATGAATTGCCAAGTAAAAAAGTAAACTTAGGCACGGTAGAGTTTGCCATGGCGTTAACCATTTTCGCTCCGTCTTTAATAATTCCACCATGCTCTGCTTTGCTACCTACCATAAATCCACTTACATCTTGTAAGAAAACAAGCGGAATTTTTCGTTGATTACAATTCATAATAAACCGAGCTGCCTTATCAGCCGAATCGGAATAAATTACTCCGCCCATTCGCATTTCACCTTGCTTTGTCTTTACAACTTTACGTTGATTAGCAATAATACCCACTGCCCAACCATCCACTCGCGCAAAGCCACACAGCAGTGTTTTACCATACAGCTCTTTATATTCATCAAATTGAGAATCATCAACAATGCGCTTAATAATATCAAGCATATCATAAGGCTTCGCACGATCAAAAGGCATTAACCCAATAATTTCTTGTGGATTTTCTTTTGGTAGCGCTGGTTTTACACGGCTAAACCCAGCAAGTTGTGGGCTACCAATTTTATCAAACAATTTTCGAATGTGATCTAAGCATGCCTGATCGTTGGGAAACTTATTATCGGTTACGCCTGAAATTTCACAATGCGTAGTTGCTCCACCCAATGTTTCGTTATCAATCTCTTCGCCAATAGCAGCCTTTACCAGATACGATCCTGCTAAAAAAATTGAACCTGTTTTATCTACAATCATGGCTTCATCAGACATGATAGGTAAGTAAGCCCCACCGGCAACACAACTTCCCATGATAGCTGCTATTTGAACAATACCCATGCTACTCATCTTAGCATTGTTTCTAAACTGCCTGCCAAAGTGTTCCTTGTCGGGAAAGATTTCATCCTGCATGGGAAGAAAAACTCCTGCACTATCCACAAGGTAAATTATTGGTAAGCGATTCTCCATCGCAATTTCTTGTGCCCGAAGATTTTTTTTAGCTGTGATCGGAAACCAGGCGCCTGCTTTTACAGTAGCATCGTTAGCGACAATCACACATTGGCGAGAGTTTACAAAACCAATTCCCACGATAACTCCACCGGAAGGACATCCACCCTGTTCGGCATACATGCCATCACCCGCAAATAGACCTACTTCTAAAAAATCAGATTTTTTATCGATTAGATAAGCGATACGTTCGCGGGCAGTAAGTTTTCCCTTTTTGTGCTGATCCTCAATCTTCTTTTCACCACCTCCCAATCTGGTTTTCTTTTCTTTTGATTTCAGCTGAGAGCACAATTGCCTAAGCTGGTCTTCATTTTTATTGAATTCCAGATCCATGACTCAAAATGTTTAGTGAAAAATCAATTCTTTTGTTTCGCTTCTTCCTTTTTGCGGTCGCGCTCAATCTTGTTTTTGCTCTTGCCTAACGGAGCCAAAAAGTGTTTTGGATTGTCATCAAAGTGTTTGGCAAGCGTATCCAGGTTCATGAGTAACTTATTCAAGTTTACATACAACGAATCTTCTGTCATTAATTTATGGAGCGTGCTATTATCGCTTCCTACTTTATCCATTAACGTATTTAACTTTTCCATCGCCTGCCTGGCCTCAGCAACAGTTTGGTTCAATTGCATTCGTTTTAAGGAATCCGAGAAAACTTTAAGATTAGCCATCGTTGGCTTAAGTTCAGCAAGTGTGCCATTTAGATTAACGGCCACCGATTTAAAGCTCGTAGAAAGCTCCTCAACTGTTGCATTGGCGGTTACCAACGTTTTATTAAGAAGAAGCGGAGTTGCCTGAAGGCGCAAAAAAATGGTATCTAGTTTTTGTGAATTTTTGGTCAGGTTATCTAAAATGATGTTTACTTTTCTAAGTGTTGTACCCACATTATCTGCCACAGGGGTTGCTGTTTCTGATAAGAGGTCAAGCATACCTTTGGCAACTACTGCAATCAATGTGTCTTTAGGCCCAAGTGGTTTTGTAATGGTACCTATTGAAAGTAAGATTGACTTGCCCCCCAAGAAATCGCTGTTTAAAATCGCTTGAGTTGAATCACCCAATTGAATATCTGAATCAATCATTAACTCAACTAACACCTTATTTTGCTTCTTCTGCATGATGTTGATGTGGCTCACACGACCAACAGCAAAGCCATTTACCAACACCGGATTAGAAACTGCCAGCTCATCAATGTTATCATAAATAACATAGTATTTATTGGTAGTGGAGAAGAAATCTATTCCCTTCAAAAAATTGAATCCAAAATAGAGCAACACCAACGTAACGGCCACAAACAGGCCTACTTTAAATTCTTTATTCTTCACAGATCATTAATTTATGGATTCAATTTCGGCTTTATATTCCTTAAATGCACGATAAATACCAGAGGCTATCAAATCCTGGCCGTTTTCACTGGCAAGAAACACCTCTTCCTTATCATTAGATAAAAAGCCAGTTTCAACTAAAACACTGGGGGTTGTTGTCATCCACAAAACCAGAAAACCGGCTTGTTTTACACCCCGGCTTGATCGCCCTACCTTTGTTTTAAACTGATTTTCTACCATTTGGGCAAATCTCAAGCTATTCTCCTGATAGGCACTTTGGTTCAATGAAAAAAGGATATAGGATTCAGGACTGTTGGGATCAAACCCCTCATATTTCTCCTTATAATTCTCATCCATTAGAATAACTGAGTTTTCACGCTTTGCTACATCAAAGTTACTCTTATCCTTATGCAAACCCATCACGTAAGTTTCAGTTCCGTAAGCATTAGCCCCAACGATAGCATTTGCGTGTATACTTATAAAAAGATCTGCTTGATTTTTATTTGCCAGGTCTGCCCGATCCTGAAATTCAATGTATTTATCAGTTTTTCGAGTATACAGAACCTTAACTCCCGCCAGGTTTTCTTCAATATACTTACCTGTTTTAAGTGCAATTTTCAGGACTACATCCTTTTCCTTCGTATTCTTTTTACCAATTGTTCCTGGATCTTTACCCCCATGGCCGGCATCGATTACAACGGTGCGGACTTTAAAGTTCTTCTGAAATGAAAAAAGAGGGAGAGTAGCTAAAGCTGACGACTTCAGAATAAATTCTCTTCTTTTCATACCTGATTATTTTGGCCTACAATAAAGTTTAGCAAGGTAATTGCTATTAGCATGAGCTTTGCTCCGATATTCTTCACTGGCTTACTGATGGCTAACGTATTTGAGATAACTTTGTGTAAAGTTGTGAATTTTTCACTAAAAGCTAAACCCCTGAAAGTAGAATCAGAGCCCATTGGTGTTGTGTTACGTTTCATTTTCACTCTTTTCTTTATTTCTTTCTGCTATTTGGGCGTTGCACAGGTAGAAAAACCAGTCCGCACTCCACCGGGTAGCCTTCCTGTTAAACAGGACACGTTGCGCCCACCTGACCTAGCTACAAACAAAAACGATACCGCAACCGTAAAATCCGATTCTTTAAAGAATCAACCCAAGAGCCAGATTGAAACCACCATCACTTATTCGGCTCGGGATTCCATCAACTCAAACCTGGAACGAAAAATAATAAGGCTTTATGGGGATGCACATGTAAAATATGGGCTTATAGAGCTTCAAGCCGAAGAAATTGTAATTGACTATGAAGCATCTACAATTACGGCCCATAGCCGAACCGATACAAGTGGCCGTCAGGTGGGGTATCCTATTTTTATAAATGGAGCTGAAAAGTATGAGACTAAGGACATGGTCTATAATTTCAAAACCAAAAAAGCAAAAATTTCAGAAGTCGTGACTGCGCAAGGAGATGGGTTTCTCCATGGCGAAATTGTTTACAAAAACGAGAAGAATGAGTTGTTTACGATTAACAATGCTTACACTACCTGTAATCTCGCACATCCACATTATCGTATAATCTCTAAAAAAGTAAAAGCCATCCCGGGCGATAAAATGGTTTCGGGTCCATTTTACATGGAATTTAATGATGTGCCCACACCGTTGGGGTTTGCCTTTGGAATTTTTCCCGCCCCCCGTAAAAGTGCTTCCGGTATATTAATGCCTTCTTATGGTGAAGAACGAAGAAGAGGGTTCTTCTTACGCAATGGTGGATATTTCTTTGATGTGAATGAATATTTTAAAGTAGCGATAAGAGGCGATGTCTATTCAAAAGGTGGAAGCGCTCTGTATTTAACTACTAATTATAATACACGGTATAAATACACTGGAAATTTCAATTTCTCGTTTACCAACAACATTAACAACGATAAGATTGAATCGCCTACTAAAACAAAAGATTTTAGAATAACGTGGAGCCACACCCCGCAAAGCAGAGGGAGCAGTCGATTTGGAGCCTCGGTAAATGCAGCCAGTTCGACTTATAATACAAACAATTACCTCGGTGTAAATTCCAGCGCTCAATCTTCGCGTATTGATAACACCACACAAAACCTGAGTTCTAACATTAACTACAGCAAATCATTTCCGGGCACTCCCATTAGCTTGGGTGTTAACCTTCGCCACAGTCAAAACTTAAGCACCAAACAAGTTGACTTACCAATGCCCGATGTAAGTCTTAACGTAAACAATCTTTATCCTTTCAAAAATTCGGAGAGTATGTTTTTACAAAACATAAGTACCCGTTATTCTATGAATGGAACCAATCAACTCACCAACAATCTGGGACGCATAAATGGAAGTACTACAGATAGTATTGCTCCTTTTACATTTGATAATCTTCCTTACTTTTTCAAGAATGCTAAAAAAGGAGTGCGACATAGTATTCCTTTAAGTACATCTTTTAAAGCATTAAAGTTTCTTACAATTAGCCCAAGCATAAATTATGATGAACGTTGGTATTTTGACAAGCTAGATTGGAAGTACAATGATAGTACGCGGCTTTTTACCTCAACAAAAATCAATGGGTTTAATAGGGTTTACAATTATTCGGGGGGAGCAAGTTTAACTACCCGCATTTATGGTATGTACTTGTCTAAAAATCCAAACAGCCGATTAAAGGCTATACGACATGTGATCAACCCTTCTGTTAGTTATAGTTTCCAACCGGAGTTTGGAGATGCAAACCATGGCTACTATCAACAATTTACTACGACAGACGGAGCTGGTAATGTAACCGAGGTGCTTAAATCGAGGTATGAAGGCTATGTGTACGGAGCACCCGGATCAGGTAGAAGTAGCGCCATTGGTTTTGGTGTGAATAATAATATTGAATTGAAAGTGAGAAATGCTAAAGATACGGTAGACCGAAAAATTGCTTTGTTTAATACGCTTTCGGTAGGATCGTCTTATAACTTCCTGGCGGATTCATTCAAGTTGGCCAACTTATCGCTATCAGCCAACACAAATATTTTACAAGACAAAATCAATTTGAACTTTAGTGCTACCCTTGATCCGTACGAATACCGTATGATTATTACTGATTATGCTGATCCTGAAACGAAGACCGGACCAATTTTTTCTGAAAGAAGAATTAGCCGATATGTTTGGAACACTGGAAAGTTAGGGCGCATTACTCAAGCCAATTTTGCTTTTAGTACCAACTTAAATCCGAAAGGTCAAAAGAGTGACACGGACAGCAGAAGTAAAATCGCAAAATCTGAAATGTCTGATAGCGACAAAAAATTCCTTTTACAAAATCCTGATGTTTATGTTGATTTCTCCATACCCTGGAACTTGCGCATAAGCTACAACGTAGATTTTGCACACCGCGAAAATGCCGAACCTACTATTACCCAAGCTATGCGCTTTAATGGCGATTTATCCTTAACAGAAAAGTGGAAGATTATTTTCAACTCGGGTTACGATTTTGAAAACAAAGCCATTACCCAAACGCAACTAAGTCTTAGCCGCGATCTGCATTGCTGGCAAATGAGTTTAAGTTGGGTTCCGTTTGGAACTTATCAGTCTTATAACTTTTCTATTGGAATTAAATCCAGCATGCTGAGTGATCTGAAACTAGATCGCCAGCGGAGCTTCTTTGATAATTAAAGTTCACTTTAACCAACCTTCAATCTCTTCCAGTGTAGGATTTTGTACACCTTCCATTTTCAATTTTTTCCGCATACCCGGAATATCATTGAAGAGTTTGGTCGCCTTCATTTCTTTTAGCTGCGCTACTGTGGTTATGCCCAGTTTTTGAATGATTGGCATTAATTCTGCCCGCACACCCGTCTTGATAAAATCTTCAGCCGTACTAACTTCTGCTTGCTTCTCAGGTTTCATCTGCGGAAAGAAGATAACATCTTGTATGGATGCTGAATTGGTCATAATCATAGAAAGCCTATCGATGCCGATGCCTAATCCTGCCGTAGGTGGCATTCCATATTCTAAGGCACGAAGGAAATCTTCATCCAAGGTCATCGCTTCTTCATCACCACGTTTGCCTAACTCAAGTTGTTCTTCAAATCGTTCGCGCTGATCAATGGGATCATTTAATTCAGAAAATGAATTACAAATTTCTTTTCTATTACAAATCGCTTCAAAGCGTTCCACCAAACCCGGCTTGCTTCTGTGCTTTTTAGCAAGTGGCGACATCTCCAATGGATAGTCTGTGATAAAGGTTGGTTGCACTAAGTTATGCTCGCACTTCTCACCAAAAATCTGATCGATCAATTTGCCTTTACCCATCGTTGCATCCATAGGCACATGCAACTTCTTGCACGTTTCACGCAAGGTTACTTCATCCATTTCTGAAATATCAATTCCGGTAAAATGTTGAATCGCTTCATACATTGTAAAGCGTTTCCATGGACGTTTAAAGTCAATCACTTCTTTACCCACTTTTACTTCCGTTGATCCATGAAGTTTGATGGCCACTTTCTCAATCATTTCCTCCACCAAATCCATCATCCAATTATAATCCTTGTAGGCAACATATAATTCCACCTGCGTGAATTCAGGATTATGAAAGCGCGACATGCCTTCGTTACGAAAGTCTTTTGAAAATTCATACACTCCGTTAAAACCTCCTACAATCAATCGCTTCAGATAAAGTTCATTGGCAATGCGCAAGTAAAGCGTCATGTCCAAGGTGTTGTGATGGGTTTTGAAAGGCTTGGCTGCTGCTCCGCCATAGAGCGGTTGAAGGATCGGAGTTTCAACTTCCAGATATCCTTTGTCATTCAAATACTCGCGCATGGTGTTCACCAACTTAGTACGCTTTACAAAGGCATCGCGCACGTGCGGGTTCACAATCAAATCAACATACCGTTGGCGATAGCGCTGTTCAGGATCGGTAAAAGCATCGTGTAAAACAACATTGCCTTGCTCGTCTGTAGTTTCCTTAACAACCGGCAAAGGCCGAAGTGATTTTGATAAAATTTTGAAACTGGTAACGTGAATAGAAATTTCACCGGTTTGAGTGGTGAATACAAACCCCTTCACTCCTATGATATCGCCAATATCTAAATGTTTTTTGAAAACAACATTGTAAAGAGTCTTGTCTTCGCCCGGGCAAATATCATCTCTTCGAAAATATACCTGTATGCGGCCTGTTTCGTCCTGCAGTTCGGCAAACGAAGCATTGCCCATTACCCTGCGCGACATAATGCGCCCAGCTAGGGAGACATCTTTATATTCAATCTTTTGATTCGGATAATGTTCATGAATTTCTGCTGCCGATACGTTTACTTCAAATTGCTCGGCCGGATAGGGATTGATGCCCAGTTTGGCTAGTTCCTGAAGGCTTTGTCTGCGGATGATCTCCTGTTCACTTAACTGCATGTGTTCGATTTACTTTGAGGGCAAAAATAAGGAATTCAGCCCTATATAGTTGACAATTGACAATGATCAATTGACAATCCTACTGCCCACGTCTTCTTTTCAACTCCTTGCGGATCAACGTAAGTTCACGACTGCTTTGTCCTGCCACGGAAGTATTTTCCTCGGCTCGTCTGATCAGGTAAGGCATTACTAATTCAACGGGTCCATAAGGAACGTACTTGGCTACATTATAGCCCGCATTGGCTAGATTAAAGGAAATATTATCGCTCATGCCCATCAACTGTGCAAACCACACCCGCGGATCATTATTTTTCATACTGTGCTTCTCCATCAACACCGCTAAGTATTGGTTACTGTATTCGTTGTGCGATCCGCACATCAGGCTAACGCGTTGCTTGTTATCAATACAAAACGCTAACCCTTTATTAAAACAATCATCAGTTGCTTCTTTGTTGGGGTGAATTGGATTTGGGTAATTCATTTTCCCAGCGCGCTCCGCTTCTTTCTCCATATAAGCACCACGCACCATTTTCACCCCCAGGTAATAATTATGCATGGCTGCTGAATGAAATGCATTTCTCAAATTATCAAGCATATCCCTGCGGTACATTTGAAACGTATTGAATACAATCGCCCGCTCCTGATTGTATTTCTTCATCATGGCGTAGGCTAATTCATCAACCGGATTTTGAATCCAACTGTCTTCGGCATCAATTAACACCGGAACACCATGCTCATAGCCTCGTTTACAAATTGCTTCCACACGTTGCTGAAAATGATCAAACGCTTCTGCCTCTTCAGCGGTGAGCGTTTCTTTGGCTTGTACCTTTTCGAGCACCTCGGCATTTACCAACCCGGTAGCCTTAAACACACAAAACGGAATGGCCGGATTACCCTTTGCTTTATCCAGTGTTTTTAATATCTCTTCTCGTGACTTATCAAATCCTGATTCATTGTGCTCGCCTTCGGCAGAATAATCCAAAATGGTTCCAACCTTAAATTGAAACAGCGTTTGAATTGTGTTGTTACTCTGGTCAATTGTTTCTCCCCCACAAAAATGTTCAAATACAGTTACCCGGATGAGCCCCTTAACAGGCAGGTGCAAGGCAAGAGCCAATTTAGCAAGGCCTGTTGCAATACTTGAAATAAAAGGATGGTTAACAAGTGAGAAAATGAAATTAGCCTTTCTTAATGCGCGGTCGCTTTTATAGGAAAAAGCCACGTGTGTATCGTCAAATCGAATTCCGGGTTTTACTTCCATGCAATGTTTTATAGTGGCACAAATATAGTATTTCGGTTTGTGTCAGGTAATCACTCCTTCCTACGGGATTCACAGATTTCTAACCTCTTACCCATATTAAAGACTAGAATTGATTTAATTTGTCCAATCAAGTCAATCAAGTATAGTTTCATGTCTGTAATTTCCATCCACCCCAAACCTTCAGAGTTAATCACCAACTTCCTTAACGGGAAATCCTATTCCAAAATCGGGGTGTTGATGGATGTAAATACAGAGAAGTTCTGCTATCCCTTATTGAAGGATGCGCTTCCTGCTCACGAGGTTATCAGTATTGAAGCCGGAGAGGAACATAAAAATCTGGAAGCCTGCCAACAGGTTTGGGATAAACTCACCCACTTTCATTTTGATCGCCATTCCCTTTTGTTAATTCTGGGCGGTGGTGTAATTGGTGACCTGGGTGGATTTTGTGCAGCCACCTTTAAACGAGGAATTGATTTTGTACTCCTACCCACTACCCTTCTGGCACAAGTAGATGCCAGCGTGGGTGGAAAACTCGGCATCGATTTTCAACAGTATAAAAATCACATCGGTGTTTTTTGCGAACCAGCAGCTACCCTCATCAGTCCAACGTTTTTGAATTCACTGCCCGAACGTGAATTGCGCTCTGGTTTTGCCGAGATTATCAAACATTGCCTTATCTCAGATCGGTCCATGTGGGATGTACTGAAGAAAAAATCATTGACCAACCAGGATTGGAATGTGCTCATCCCACATTCAGTGGCTTTTAAGAAGGAGGTGGTTGAAACGGACCCCAAGGAAGGTGGGCTCCGTAAGATCTTAAACTTTGGCCACACGGTGGGTCATGCGGTGGAAAGCTATTTCCTTTCTACAAACCGCATCTTTCATGGCGAGGCAATTGCTGTGGGCATGATCTGCGAATCCTTCATTGGCTGGAAAAAGAACCTTCTCACGAAAGAAGAACTTGATGAGATTTCGGCTTACCTGAAACAGGTTTATCCAACTGTAACCTTGCCATCGGCACGCCAACCAATTTTGGACTTAATGAGTCAGGATAAGAAAAATAAAGGAAATAGGATATTAATGGCCTTGACCAAAGGAATCGGTCAGGCGGTGTGGGATGTGGAAGTTAGTGCCGAAGAAATCGATGCATCGCTTGATTACTATCAGTCGATTTAAACATACAGGTTTTCTGATTCATCAAACTCCTTAGTCTCTTTCTTAAATGCCTGCTTTAAATCATCCGCTTTCTTCGCAACAAACTCTTTTGTTTTAGCTTTGCGATTACCCGTTAACAGCCAGGCAGCCAGCAAGGCTCCGCCCGCTGCTACTCCTAGTCCAATTGCTACTTTACTTGTCGTTTTCATATTACCTTCAACCATTATTCAAATTAAATTGTTTCAACTCTCACAAAAAATCTTCTGATTAAAATTATTTTTAACACTCATTAAACGATATACGTAATTGACTTCTTATCTATCTGTATCAAAAAAATCGCACCTAGCTGGTGTTACCCATAAGTTATCGTCATCCAAGAGCATTAGTAACCGGGCACTGATCTTAAAAGCATTGAGTGGAGACCAATCGATCGTTCGTAATCTTTCGGATGCACGCGACACCCAATTGATGAATCGGTTGATCGCCAGCGAAGACAAGATTATTGACGTAATGGATGCCGGCACTACCATGCGTTTTCTTACCGCTTACTTTGCCCTTACGGGAAAGAATAAAATCCTGACTGGTACAGCCCGCATGAAGGAACGCCCTATTGGAATTCTGGTGGATGCCCTCAGACTTTTAGGAGCTAGCGTTGACTACCTTGAAAAAGATGGCTTCCCACCTATTGAAACAAAAGGGTTTTCAATGCAACAGGTTGATGCTTTAACCATACCCGGCAATGTAAGTAGTCAATATATCTCTGCATTAATGATGGTAGCACCCACCCTTCCCAAAGGTCTTACCATTACCCTTTCGGGGAAAATGGGAAGCGTGCCTTACTTTCAAATGACGGCTGCACTGATGGAACAGTTTGGAGTGCGTTGTGATATCGATTTACAGAGTCAACAAATTAAGATTGCCCCCACATCCTACAAACCTGCCAACATCACGGTAGAAGCAGATTGGTCGGCCATAAGTTATTGGTATGGCTTTACTGCGTTGGCCGAAGAAGCAACCATCACGCTACCCAATGTTTCTGAAAAATCACTTCAGGGCGATCGGGTGATAGCCGACATCATGGACAAACTGGGCGTTCATTCATCTTTTAAAAACAATCAGTTACTCCTAACGAAACAAAAAGCAGCTTCTGAAATCAGTTGGGATTTTAAAGATTGCCCCGACCTGGCGCAAACCGTGTTACCAGTTTGTGCGGCCAAAGGAATTACAGGCACCTTTACGGGATTAGAAAGTTTACGCATTAAGGAAACTGATCGTATCGCTGCACTACAAAATGAGTTAGGTAAAATTGGTGCTACTCTTACCGAACCGCAAACCGGAACCTGGAAATTAACTCCCGGCAAAGTGCCCAACGAAGAAATCTTCATTAACACCTACCACGACCACCGCATGGCCATGGGACTCGCACCGTTAGCCACACTCACCAATCTTAAGATTGAAAGTCCGGAAGTGGTGAACAAATCTTATCCCGGTTTTTGGGAGGATATGAAAACGGTTGGTTTTACAATTTCCGAAAAGGAAGGGTAGCAAAATAAGCTGGTGCTTGAATCATTCGGCTGCCATACCACGAGAACGGTTCCCCATCTACCAAATGAACAGAGGCATTGGGAAGAAATTCCCGAATTGATGCGAGATGACTTTCTTTAAACGGATAAGGTTCGGAAGATAACAAGACTAAGTCCGGGTTTAATTTTCGAATTTGTTCTTCACCTAAGACCGGATATCTAAACTCTTCCACTGCGTTAATCCATCCAAGTTTAGAAATCATGGAATCAATGAAGGTACCTTTGCCTACCGTCATCCAGGGTTCGTGCCAGATTAAATAAAGAACTCGTTGCAGTTTAAAGGTTGGAAGTTTTTCAAAAGCATCATTAATGGATGTAATGATTTCCTTACCACGCTCAGTACGATCTGTAATTTGAGCTACCAACCGAATCATTTCTAGCGCGGAATCAACATCAGAGACATCGCTCATCCACACCGGATACTTTTTATTTAGTTCAGCAATGCCTTCTTCATAGTTCTCTTCTTTATTACCAATAATAAGGTCAGGGTTAAGTTCATCAATGGTATCAAACCAAAAATTCTTGGTGCCGCCTACTTTCTCCTTTTCCTTAAACCACTGGTGCGGATGGATACAAAATTTTGTGATGCCCACGACTTCCTCCTCTAATCCTAAATCATAAAGTAATTCTGTTTGCGAAGGCACAAGAGAGATGATCCGTTTGGGCGGAAATCCTATTTTTACTTTGCGGGATAGTTGATCTGTGAATGAGGTCATTGAGAATTCAATTCTGAAAAAATAGATGTCCTTTACTCTTATATCTTTCTTAAATCATCATGCCATGACATGACATGGTCCTGATAATATTTACTCCTCATTCATTAAATATCTTGAAGTAGATTGACAGTACTATTTTTTAATAATTTTCCTCTTTATTACAACATCATGACTTTTAAAAGTCAAAACGTAAATCCCTGGCCGTAATGATTCTAAATTAATATCTAAACTCTCATGAGGTGATGTGCTTTCAACTAGAACCTCAATGCCAATTGAATTAACAATTGAAACTTGACCTACTAAACCTGTGTTTTGAATAACTATCTTATTCTCTGCAGGATTTGGATAGATATTAATTGAAGTTCCTGTATCTTCTCCAATACCAACAACTATGTACGAACTTCCAGAAAGTGGCAATTTGCTTAACCCTGTGTTAGAATTAACAAATAAATCTCCAACAAAGTCAAGTTCTTCACTTGGTTCAAATCTTATAGAAACATCAACTACTTGTCCAGGTGTAACAAAGAAATTTTCAGAAACAGTAAAAAAACCTTCAGGAAGGTCAATACTCTCAATTTTCAAATTACCAGATCCAAAATTTTTGATTTGAAAACTTTTCTCTTCTGATTTACCAACTTCGACTGCTCCGAAATCTAATCTTCCATAGAGTTTAATTTCCGGTGTATCATCTTTTGTCAAAGTGAGTCCGCTTGTAGGAAAGGTGCCATTAATGTCCTTAAAATTCTTTACGATTGAAAATCCGATCCTTAATACTAAACTTGTAAACTGCTCCATCAGTATCATCATTTGTATAATTTATTTGCTTGTTAATTACTCCATAAAACAAGCTATCAGAAACATTGATCAGTCCATCAATGGGAGTGCTATTTTCAGGTTTAAAATCGTAAAGTATTTCAAATTGAGATCCATCTTTTTTAACAGAAAAAATTGTCCCACCATGAAGAGCCCCTCCAAATACTGTAGTGCCAATTAATTTTTTAGCATCTTTGGTCATCACCAATTTACCAGTTGGTTCAATAGCGGTTGAATTAGGACCAAAAAAGAAAAAGTTGTAAAATTTTCCGCTCGCAAAATTATAATTAGAAATTATTCCACCGCTCTTACCCTCTGTGCCATAAGCAGCCGTTGGCTCGTCTGAGCCAATTACCCACGAAGAATTTAGATAGTCTGGGGTAGTCACTTGACTCTTTAATTGGAAGTTAGAATCCATTAAGAAAAGTTTAGAGGATGTACCGTCTGTTAAACGTGCCGTTCCAAAATATTCCTTAGTAAAAATTTGATCTATACT
>CAWBCB010000070.1:0-10451 GCA_963787095.1 uncultured Cytophagales bacterium
ACAGAAAAAACTTCTCCGTTCCTATAATGCAAGCACGTTGGTAACCGTCTTGAAAAGCTCGATCAAATGCAACTTGCATTCTATCCCCAAGTGTTTCACCTCTTTGTCGTTCTTTAAGGAATACATCATTTGGCCAATTGTCCTCTGTATCCACAAAGTCAGAATACCACACAACTCGATCACAATTAACTTCGGAAGCAACTGAACGTGTATGACTGGCAAGTTTAAGATAAATAGCCAATGCACGCTCATCTCCCATCGTAGCGGCTAGTCTTGTTTTTACTTTTCCAAGTTCTGGATTCCGATAAAAAATGATTAGTAGATCAGGCTTCATTACTGATCAGTTTATTCCTTTGCGAAATAATTTCAAAAATAAAATATCCAATAACCACAATATATTCAAAAGCAGTAAACCACAAATTCTCGGCAAAGCCATTTACTGTATATCCTGCATACGTCAAGAAAATCAAACCCGTCCAAACCATTGGAAATCTATATGATGTAAAAATTGAAAACACTAGCAAGGTAGTAATATACCACGGGTGAAGAATGGTGACGAAAAGAAAGTAAACACTTAATACCCACATCCAATCACTAACCAACACCCTCAATGAATCAATCTCCATATCAGAATTCCACTTCAACCCTTTTCTAAACGAAAAAATCAAAATCAGAATAGCAGCAATCAATCCTAACTTCCAGCCAGTGGTTTGAATGGTATTGTACCCATACTGCCAAAATCCATACTCACGAATCAGATAATATAAACTTGCATTAAATTCGAATTTGTTGAAATAGAGACTCACACTGCTCATCATCGCTTGAAAAACAGATTGATCATATAAGGGAAAGAAAATCAAAAGCGTAAATGCAGTGAAGACTACTCCATATTGTATAAATCGCTTAACACCGATTGTTCTTACTAAACCTGGGATAAAAATCAGTGGTAGCAATTTAGTGCCAACCGCAAGTGCAATACTCATTGCGGAACCAATCCATTTATTAATAATCACCAGATAGACGGCAAGAAGAAGGAAAAATATTGTCAACCCTTCAAAATGCAAATTTCCTACAAGCTCGATGATAACGAGTGGATTAAGTGCATACACCAAAATGTTTTTGGCAGGCAGAGAAAATCTCTTCAGCAGTCTATGAATTAACAGCAATGTACCTACCTCTGCTAAAAGTAAAATAACACGCATCACCATCACACTTCCTAAAACAGAGTTTGGAGAAATTTTTACCGAAGCCCAAAATATGAACTGTGCCACAGGCGGATAAATAGTAAAATAATCAGGACTGTTCAAATGATTAAAAAGCTCTTCATTAATTCCTGCAATATTTTGTTTCAAATAGGTTGATGGCAATTCTGCAAAAGGATGATAACCTGCGCTCCATAAGCGCCCGTCCCAGATGAAACGATAAAAATCATCAGAGAGAGAAGGGAGCGAAAAAATAAAAATAATCCTGAAAATGAATCCCACTGTTAACCAAAATGAAATCTGGAGTTGATCTTGTTTGATCATCCATAGATAAATCAAAAATAAAATTGCATAAACAGAAATTAAGTAAGGTGTTTCATGGCGCTGAATATCATAGCCAATTAATCCATACCCGATTGCTGTAAAAAGAATTAATGCATAGTATATAGGCTTTTGCCTATGCATTTAAGGATGCTTTGAGCGAATAATAAAATACGCTTCCGAAGCCAAGCGCTAACATCACATGAAAGAAAATCAATCCTGCATCATTGAGCCAAATTCCAGCAGCAATTCCAAAAATAAAATAAAGGCAAAGCAACGCCTCCAATAAAATATTGAAGGTAATCCGCGACCGCACATAACTATTTCCAGACCATGTATCCAGTTTGTTTGTTACATTAAATTTTGGAGTTCTGATAAAAGGTGTCCTTCTGCCAATCAGTCCTTCGAACACAGCCAATCCATTATGAAGCGATAATCCCATCGAAACGATCAGAAATCTAGGATACAACGAAAAGAAAGTTTTCGTAGGTGAGTTTGGATAAAACCGTTTGGTAGCAATCCAGTAAAACAGGGTGATTGAAAAAAAGCCTATCAGAAAAATAATGCCCACATTGAAAAGCCAACCGATTTCCGGGTGTGTGCTCTTAATCCATAACATAGGAATACTAAGTACAGAGGCAATCAACAAAAACACAAAGACTGAACTATTAAACAAATGAAAGAACGCGTGGATTTTATTCTTTATTGAGAATTTGCTCATCAATACTTTCCCGAAATTTTTACGAGCTGTTTCTGCCGCGCCTTTATTCCACCGGTATTGCTGCGATTTGATGGCCGACATAATCACCGGAAGTTCACCGGGTGTAGCTACATCTTCCAAATAATTGAACTCCCACCCTTTCAACTGTGCCCGATAACTTAGATCAAGATCTTCCGTAAGCGTATCTGCACTCCAGCCACCAGCATCTACAATGCATGACTTTCGCCACACGCCACATGTTCCATTAAAATTTATAAAACTGCCTGATGCTTTGCGCGCACTTTGTTCAATAGAGAAATGAGCATCTAACCCAAATGCCTGGAGTTGAGTAAGCAAGGAATAGCCTCTATTTATATGCCCCCAGCGGGTTTGCACAACACCTACTTTATCATTTGAAAAATGAGGCAACGTTTTAAGTAGAAAATCAGATTCAGGAATAAAGTCCGCATCGAAAATAGCGATGAACTCACCCTTAGCTTTTTGGAGTCCGAATTCAAGAGCGCCCGCTTTAAAATCTTTTCTGTCCTCTCTATGAATTAGTCTTATATCTAACCCGATCGAAAACAATGTTTCAATTTTATTTTCAATGAGTTGAGTAGTCTCATCCGTGGAGTCATCCAGTACTTGGATTTCTAATTTATCTTTTGGATAATCGAATTTGCTAACAGCTGACAATAGACGTTCGATCACGTACTTTTCATTATACACCGGTAACTGAACCGTTACCATCGGATAGGTTTGAAGTTTTGGTGGCTCAATCCTTTTCACTTTTCTATTTTGGATATACACCCAGGTGAGATGCAATTGACCAAGGCTAAACAAGAAAATGTAAAGCAGAGAAAGACTATACAGTATGATGACAACTATTACCATGGTTTCCACATTCTATTCTGCATGCTCATAAATATTTAAAGATAGTAGCTATAATCTTATACCCTGCCATGATGGTTCCTTTCACTGTTCCACTGATTTTCGAAAAACCAATTCGCCTGCGGTAGCGAACAGGTACCTCCGTACATCGAAAACCATTTTTAGCTGCTTTCAGTTGCATCTCCACCGTCCAGCCATAGGTTTTATCCTGCATATCCATTTCCTGGAGAGCACTAAATCTAATTGCCCGAAAAGGACCGAGATCTGTAAATCTTACACCATAAAACAATTTTAAAAGGCGAGTGGCCAACCAATTACCAAAGATTTGTTGCGGAGTCATGGATCTACTTTCTTTTACGCCCAACGCACGCGAGCCTATTACCAGATCGGCCGTATTGGCTTCTATTGGCTTAAGCAACGAAGATATTTCTTCAGGATAATCTGAATGATCCGCATCTAAAAACACTACAACATCGGGCTGTGGCTGAAATTGTTTTACATACTCAATTCCTTTTAAACAGGCACGACCATATCCTGGTACGGGCTCTCGCAAAACTGTTGCTCCTGCTTCGCGTGCAATCAATTCTGTATTATCAGTCGAGGCATTATTAACAACCACAATTTCTGAAACAATATCTTTAGGGATCTCGCGAATGACTTCACCCACTCCATTCTCTTCATTGAAGGCGGGAATAATAACAACACAACGAATTGGTTTCAAGGTTTAGAGTATTAAAAGAAGTAGGCAATATTACTTAGCAATCTTGATATGATTGTTACCAATTAAAATTGGCTTTCCAAATCTTCCTGCTTCGCCTTTCACTTCAAGGTTTAAGACACCTCGCGGGCAAACAGAAGAACACACGCCACAACCAACACAGGAAGATCGTACAATGTTTTGGCCACGCTGTGCATACCAACGCACATCAATACCCATTTCGCAATACGTGGAGCAATTGCCACATGAAATACATTGGCCACCATTGGTAGTAATTCTGAATCTTGATTTAAAGCGTTGCACTATTCCTAAGTAGGCTGCAAGCGGACACCCAAAGCGGCACCAGGTTCTGTTTCCCATCAATGGATAAAAACCAGTACCTACCACCCCGGCAAAGCCAGCACCTATAAATGCACCATATACTTCACGGAGTTGGTATGTATCAAAAAATAAAAACCAGGATGCATCTGTAAAATATGTGTATAATACTCCACCCGTCATCACCACTGCAAACACAAGCACGGCATGAATCATCCAGCGTTCTACCTTCCAAAACTTTAATGTTTTATTGGAAAGTTGTCGATATGGATCGCCAAGAGTTTCGGCTAAGCCACCACACCCACACACCCAACTGCAATACCAACGCTTACCAAAAAAATAAACCAGCACAGGCACCGCAATAATGATCAGCGCGATACCCCATACTAACATAAAAATTCCCAAGCCTCCATTGGCCAACAAGGTATCCAATCGATTGTCAAAGAAGAATGAATAATCTAACGGCCAAATATTTTTAAAATCGAAGTAAGGTTGGTTCAACCGAATTAGAATTTCAGGAATAAGAAACGCAAAGGCAGTTTGAAAAAACATCACGGAACAGGTACGCAGAATCTGATACTTACTATGACGATAGTGAATAATCATACGAACACCCATCACCAGAATACACAAGGTGTAAATAAATCCATACAAAAAGAATCGACTTGCTTCGTTTCCACTCAAAAGCATACTCACCGGATCAACCATCAGCACCCAGTTGGTCATGTACTCTGGGAAGAAATAAAGCAACACGTAAAATGAAATCAACCAGGTTCCTGTAAGGATGCCGAGCCACTGAACATTTTTCATTACGTTAAAAAAGATACCGTTGTTTTTAATGCCGGCTGGTAATTGCAGTTTTGGTAGGATATAGAGCAAAGCACCAATCACACATAGGCCTATCGTTAAAAAAAGAAAAAGAATTGGGTTGTTACTTACCGGACCGAGGGCAGATGTTTTCGTTAAAGAATATTTTAGATCGCGCACAGCATAGCGATCGAACCCAAACTGACTTACAATGGCATATTCATTTAGCTTACCTGAAACGGAAAGAAGTTGAGTCTTTAGCTCTTCTGGTGAAGAAAACTGCTGACCAGCCAGCCAGCCTCCATAATCCTTAAATAATTTATTCTTTTGCTTTGAGATATTTTGATCAACCGAGAATGTCAAGTCAATTGCTGCTATTGAAAATTTATTATCTGTACTATGTTTTACAAGTACCTCTATTTCTTCATCGGTTACTCCATATAATGTTAAGTAATGTTGATTTGCTGCCGCAAAATATTCATCCAGTTTTGAAACGAACTCAAAATTTGATTTAATCGGTAGGTCTTGAATTTCTTTACTTTCCTTAATAAACAAATCTGATTTATCTGAATCCGAAATCTGATTTTTTATTGTGGCAGGAGTAAGTTCGTAGCTCGACCAAAAGAACGAAATATTGAAAATGACGAAGCCCGCAACAAACAAGAAGAGTCCAAATGTTTTAAGTGCCTTCATCTCTCTATTGATTAATTAGCTGTTCTTTAAACTTTTCCTGTATCTCTGTTTCATGACGATCAAAAAACTCTGGATCAAAATTCGCCTCTGTTAAATGACTCATTACAAAGTCAATACTTTTCTTTTCGCGGAGCCATCTATCGAAACACTCGTGGCGCATCCTAATTCCAAAGGTATTGATGCCCACAAATTGATCATTCGTTTTATCCCACACTACATGCACGCTTTTCAATCCGCTGGCATGCTCCCAATAAAAATCGATTTCATTTTCTTTCAACGTGTTACCCACATTCCCATAAGTTTGATACTCAATATCAAAAAATTTGGCTGAATTAAACCAGGGGCCTGGTTCGTACTTAGTCTTATCGCCACAAATGGTTTGTGCTAGTACTTCACCCATCATTCGCCCCGTATACCAAACCTGTTCAACCGTTCTTCGGCCTGGTAATTCATAGGTTCGTTCAACACAATCGCCTAGGGCAAACACATCAGTAATGTTAGTTTCGAGATATTCATTTACCAGAACCCCACGCTTTGTTTCAATACCTGAATCTTTCAAAAATTCTATGTTAGGAGAAACGCCAGCGGTCAGGCCTACAAATTGACATTCGATAGTTTCACCTGCACTGGTTATGATAGATGTTACACGGTCATCATCACCTTTAATTTCTTTTAGTTCTGTGTTAAGTTTTAGATTCACATGATGTGAACGCACATGGCGGCTAATCATGCTTGCTTCTTGTTTCGGAAGTACGTTATCCCAAAATTCATTTTCCCGAACTAAAAAAGAAACTCCAATTTTTCTGCTTAGTAGCATTTCAGCCATCTCAATACCAATCAAACCTCCACCTACTATTACTGCATGCTTAATGCCCTTAGTATTTTTCTCCATGAGTTCAAGATCAGGATAGCCGTAAAGACCTTGAACGCCTTGTAAATCCTGACCAGGCCAATCAAACTTATTTGACTTAGAACCAGTGGCAATAATGAGTTTATCGTATGTTATGTATTTGCCGGATTGAAGCGTAAGAGATTTGGTGTGAGTATCAACCTTTAAAACATGATCGCGTAAGAGATCAATTTTGTTTTTCTTCCAAAACCAATCTTCATAAGGTTTTGTATGTTCAAACTTCATGTGCCCCATATAGATATACATGAGAGCCGTACGCGAAAAGAAATGCTCAGTCTCGGAAGAGATTACAGTAATTTTATAATCACTTTGTTTGCGAATATTGCGTGCAGCAGTAATACCCGAAATGCCATTACCAATTATTACTACATGAGTCATCATTGGTAAAGATACACTTTCAAACAGGAAGTAATTTGTCAATCGATTGACAAATGCTCACATAAGATACTTAGAAAGGGTTAAAATCTATCCCTTATACATCCGTTCGTAGTATTCATCGGCCATGCGACCCGAATCAAAGAATGGGAGTACGTCAGACATACTCGCCTTAACCACTTTTAACCAATCTTTTGGTGATTTGTAATACATGGGAATGATTTCATTCTCGAGCAAATCAAGCAAGTTTTTTGCCTCTTCTTTGTCGCGTTCTTCTTGCGATATCGAATCGGAAGCCCGTTGAATCACAAAAGAATTTTTTCCGTGTTGGGCAAACTCCGGCACCCAACCATCAGGAATAGATAGATTGATTGATCCATTCATAGCAGCTGTCATTCCCGAAGTTCCGGAAGCCTCTCTGTACATTCTTGGGTTATTCAACCAAAGGTCAGATCCTTTTTTAAGGTGACCAGAAATCCAAAGTTCATAACCAGTAACTACTGTGCAGTTTGGTAATGCTTTTGTCTTCCAATAAATCTCGTTGAAAGTATTAATGGCACCGAAGTCTTCCGGATAAGGTTTACCCGCCCAAATAAACTGCACAGGCATTTCTTTGTTCGAAGCGATTTTCATAAATCGATCAAAGTCAGACAAGATTAGGTTAGCTCTTTTGTAGCTTGCAAATCTTCTTGCCCAAACAATGGTTAAAACATTTTCATCGAACAGTTTACCAGTTTGATTGGCAACCACTCGAAAAAGTTTTTTCTTCAATTCTTTCTTGCGATACACTAGGGCATTATCATTATTCTCACTAAGAGCTTTATCAAGTTCATCATCATGCCAGTAGGTTCTATTTTGAGCATTTGTAACCGCGGTGATGTCACAGATATCTTTGTATCCACCCCACATCTTGCGTGCTACTTCACCATGCAATTGTGAAACTCCGTTGGCGTGCTTAGCCATTCGTAAAGCGGTGAGGGTATAATTAAGCATTCCATTTTCAGGATGAACAAGATCCTCCACTGCTTTTTGAGTCAGTCCATTAAAGAAACTCATCTCATTTAAAATGGGGAGACTATGCTCTTCGTTACCCGCCAACTCAGGCGTATGGGTGGTGAACACAACTCGCTTCTTAACTTCATCTAAATTCTTGTGCTTATCCATCAAATAAAAGCATAAGGGAAGGGCGTGTCCCTCATTCATGTGATAGATTTCCGTCTCACGCTCAAGCTCATCTAAAAGTTTAGCTCCCCCAATTCCTAGTAAAATTGACTGGGCAATACGTGTGGTCTGATTGGGGTCATACAATCGGTGGCTAATTGTTTGAGCCAGGAAATCATTTTCCGGAATGTCAGTAGAAAGTAAAAACATTGGGCAGGTATTGAAAACTTCCGATTTCAATAAATAAGCCTTTACAAAAACCTTCGCTCCATGAATGGTTATAGGGAAAACTATGTTTGTATCGGTAAGAAAAGAATAATCCTTATCGCGAAAGCTAACTCTTAAGGTTTGATCCTGATTGCGCTCTTGATCGTAATAGCCCTTTTTCCAAAGAATGCCAATACCAATCATGTTTTGTTTTAATTCATATGCACTTCGCATATGCGAGCCTGCTAAAAAGCCAAGACCGCCACTATAAATTTTTAAAGGTTGGTCGATTGCAAATTCCATGGAAAAATAGGCAACCGGTTTAGAATACTTTTTATCGATTTTGTAAGGGAAGAGTTCTGAGGGCTTCATCATGCAGCTAGGGTTCAGTTTTAAACTTGTTAGGTCGCGAAAGTAATAAATGAAGGGCAAATAAGGCTAGGAATTATTAGGGTGTGGCAAAACGGGTAGTCGCAATCGTTTGTTTTAATCAATTCACTTTTAGAATGGCCGAAACATTTTTATCTTACATGACCATTTTTAGTCAAATGAAAAAAAATCTCCCGTATATAATTATCTGTTTTTCAGTCTCTGTAATTTTTGGTTTCCAGAAGAAGCAAAAGTTTGATTTGGAGGCCAGTGTGGTTAGAGGAAAAGAAGTATATAACACTTACTGCATGAGCTGTCACCAAAACGAGGGTGAAGGCATTGAAGATATATATCCTCCGTTGGCAAAATCAGATTATCTGATGGCTGATAAAAAACGTTCAATCACACAAACTTTGTATGGAATAACTGGTGAGATAAAAGTGAATGGCAAAACGTATAATAGTGATATGATAGGTTTCGATCTGTCGGATCAGGAAGTGAGTGATGTGTTAAACTATGTTCGGAATTCGTTTAACGGCAAGAGTGCAGCCGTAACTCCTCAAGAAGTAAAAGCTGCTAGAAAATAAAAGTGTATGAGTCAATCATCCAACATAAAATCAGGGATCATTTTCATTGGGATTTTTGCTGCTCTGGGATTAATTGGATTTGTTACGTACGATGTTCTTTTCTCCAAACCACTTATCTTAAAAGGTATTATTGTTGAGAAGATTTATGTGCCTAGTAAAAACGCAACAGGCCCGCATGTGCTCCCTTACGGAAAATATCGAAGCTACGATTATACAATTACCACAGAAAAACATGATCAATGGATTGCGTTCGTGAAACTGGATGATGGTAACGTATTAAAAGTGAATTGTCATTCTAATCATTATGACATAAAACAGGTTGGCGACACGCTCCATTTTAAAGAATATACGGGTGAAATTTTAGGAATTGATTACTTCTCGCACAATGAAGAAGACATGGAACTCGAAAAGGATCTTTAAGTTTTTATAAAACCGTGAAAGATTTTAAAGCAATTATTGCCGCCTATCAACAAGTTGACTTTAGTCAACGAAAAGCAGCGTTGGCAACTGTGGTTAAAGTTCGCGGCTCATCCTATCGAAGTCCGGGGGCGCGCATGCTTATCACGGATGATGGCAAGTGGGTAGGTTCTATCAGTGGGGGTTGTTTAGAAGGTGATGCGTTGCGTAAAGCACGCAGCGTGATGACTGATAAAAATCCGATGACGGTAACGTATGACACCCGTGAAGAAAGCAATCAAAATTTAGGTATTGGATTGGGATGCAATGGTGTGATCGATGTGCTGATAGAACCCATTGACCAGACCGATCAAAAAAATTCAATTAACCAATTCAGTTCATTACTCAACACCCAAGAACCTGTAGCGTTGGCAACAATTTTTAATGGTGATGAAGTTGGAGAAAAAATGTTACTGACTAGCTCAGGAGAAGTGAGTAATCAGTTTACAAATACTGAACTTACTAAGCTGATCCAAACTGATTTAGAAAAACTTACCATTACAAAACGGTCGGAAGCAAAAGTATATACCGTAAGTGGCAAAGAGTACGAGGTCTTCATCGAACTCATTCAACCCTCTTTATCGTTAATCATCTTTGGCGGTGGCTTTGATGCGCGACCGGTAAGTGAGCTGGCTAAATCATTAGGCTGGAATGTTTCTGTTACGGACGAATGTGTAGCACACATTGCGCCCATCTTTTTTCCTACAGCCGATAAACTTTCACTTTGTCAACGTGA
>CAWBCB010000071.1:0-12610 GCA_963787095.1 uncultured Cytophagales bacterium
AAGTCCTAAGCCTGTCATTACAAACACAGCGTTGCAGTTATTGATGTCAGTGTGCAGTGGAACTGCATTAAACTTTACACCAGTCTCAACAACTGATCCAGCCACCACATATAACTGGACAAGCTCGACAAGTGGCAGTACTTTCACGGGCGTTACTGGAGTTGGATCAGGTGCTGTAACAGATACTCCGGTTAATACAGGAAATACAATTGGATATGTAACCTATGCAATTACCCCTGTTGTAAGTGGATGTAATGGTGCCCCAGTCAACTATGTTGTTACCGTAATGCCAATACCGACTGCTAACGGAAATGATATAACGATTTGTAGCAACCAATCTGCAATTGTGTCTATCAATGGCACACCCAACAATGTGGTAGGAACTACCTATAGCTGGATTGCACTTCCATCAGCAAATGTAACTGGGGCAGTAAATGGGAATGGTTCAACTATTAACCAGTTTTTGACTTTAACAGATTTCAATATAGGCACAGTTACTTATCAGATTACACCATCCGCAAATGGGTGTAATGGACCTGTGAAAAATATTACGGTTACCATTAATCCACTTCCTACGGTTGATGCTGGAATTGATTATCAGGTTTGCGAACCTATAACAATTCCGTTAAGCGGTACAATTGGCGGAGCTGCTACTTCAGGTACTTGGTCAATCGTTACTGGTGCAGGAAGTGTTTCAGCGAGCATAGTTTCAGGAAATATGGTTAATGCTGTTTACACAGTGTCGGCAGCGGATATCAGTACTACCATTGTTTTATTATTGGAAACAAATGATCCGGATGTGGGTGGTCCTTGCACATTGGCTTCGGATCTACTAAACATTCAGATTAATCGAAGGCCAACTGTTACGTTACCACCTGATTTTGTGGTTTGCGAACCTGCTAATTTATTATCGTCTCCGATTAGCGTCTCGGGAACGATAGGAGGTAGTGCATCTACCGGCTTGTGGAGTATTATATCAGGAGCAGGAACATTAAGTGCATCGGCTCTTTCAGGAACTACGGTTAACTCCCTTTATACAATTAATGCCGCTGACATTGGTACAACGATAACATTACGCTTAACAGCTAATGATCCTGATGGTCCAAGTGGACCATGTACCGAAGAGTTTAAAGATATTAATATTACAATAAATCAAGCAGCGGTGGTATCAGCTGGACCTGACTTGCAATTATGTCGTGATGTTCCGTCAATTACTTTATTAGGTTCACAGTCAGGTGCACCAGCGACAGTTACTTGGAGCGGAGGTTCTGGTGTTTTTGCAAATCCAAATCTTATTCAGCCAAGTTATTCGTTTAATAATCCATCAGAGATTAACTCAATCATAGTAATGACTGTAACCACTTCTGATCCTGATGGTGCAGGGCCTTGCACAAGTGTACAGGATCAAATGAATTTGAAAATAAATCCGTTACCGGTGGTTGTATATTCTGGATTACCACTTTCATTAGCAGAAAACGAACCTCCTGTAACGTTAACAGGTAATCAGATTGGTGGTGTATTCACAATACTTCCCCTTACTTCTAACATTGGAAGCACTACGCAAAGCCCCGTTGATAAGACTACGTTTACTCCCAGTGCTGCTACGTTAGGACTCAATACGGTTACTTACACCTACACGGATGGTAATGGTTGTACTAATAAGGATATACAATCAATTATTATTAATCCGGTAACTACAGTTGATTGGATTGTTGACTTTGCTTCTGGGGCAAGAAAAATATCAAGTAGTGAGTGGGAGTTATGTGCCAATCAATCTAATCCAGTTAAATTAATTGGTGATCCTTCCGCTACTGGACCTGATGGTGTTGGTGTTTTTACCGCAAGTGCAGGCTCAATGTCTGGAAACACCATGACGATTGATAAAATTGGAGCAGATTATTTTATTCAAACAACAGGTTTGGTGTCGGATCGGTATTTGGTTACCTATACTTTCACGAATACGTTAAATGCAGTTAGTCAGAAAAGCTACTTTGTCAATATGTTAGTTACGCCAACTGCTCAAATTGCACCCCCGGCCAATTCATGTATTTCCGCTGCAATTGATTTGAATGATGATTCAACATTACCTTCAACAAATCCTTTTAGCGGGGTAATAACAAACTGGAACTGGAATTTTGGTGATGGAACAACCGGAACAGGGGCAAGTACGAGTCATAGTTATGTGGCTTCGGCTACCTATAACGTGGCACTTAATGTATTCACGAATCAGGGTTGTTCAAGTTCAACAACGCTAAATATTCGCGTAGGTGATGTACCAATTGTAGATTTTGACTGGTCAGCTATTTGTAATAATGACAGTACCAAATTTGAAGATAGAACGACTAAAGTAGTCGGTTCAACTCCTCCAGGCATTAGTGTTATTACAGCTTACACGTGGGATTTTGGAGACGGTGATGTTCTAGCTCCGGGTGTTGGTAATATTCCGTTTGGTACACATGGCGGTCGCACATCAGGAACGTATAAAGACCCTAAACATAAGTTTGTAGCAAATGGTACCTACGGGGCTAAATTAATAGTTAGTACAAATGATGGATGTACCAACTCTAAGATGGAAGATGTATTTATTCTACCTTATACAACTGTTGTACCCATAGCAGGTGCAGAATATCTGGAACCTTTTGAATCTAATGATGGTGGTTGGATAAAGGAGGCATTCAATGCTACTAATTCAACACCAGGAAATATTATTCCAAGTCAAAACAGCTGGATATGGGAATCTCCAACAGGCACTAGCATAAATACTACGATTGGCGGATCGAAAGCATGGTGGACAAAGGGAACAGGAACAACTTACTATTCAAATGAGAACTCAGTTGTGAATGGACCTTGTTTTGATCTCACCCAGTTAAAACGCCCGATGGTGGCTCTTGATTATTTTTCTGATTCGGATAATCCAGATGGTACTGTACTTCAGTATTCAGTTAATGGTGGAATTACCTGGAGAATAGTGGGACCACCGGAAGGTCAGGTAAATAGGGATGAGGGGATAAATTGGTTTAACGTGTCTGGTATTTTCTCGAATCCGGGTACACAAGCTATTGGTAATTATGGTTGGACTGCTAAGCAAGGAGCCTGGAAAAATGCTCGATTTAATCTTGATATGGTTCCCTTAGCAAATCGTTCTCAAGTGAGATTAAGAATAGCATTTGCTAGCAATGATGGTAATGACTCGCAGAATACATTTGATGGCTTTGCCTTTGACAACTTCTTTGTAGGTGAAAAGGCAAGGCAAGTGTTGGTTGAGCATTTCACTACGTCTACCTTGTTGGGTAGTGTAAATGCCGATACTTATTTGAATGGATTATACCAGACACAACTCACAGATCGTGGATATTCAGATTTTGATCACATTCAGTATCATGTAAACTTTTCGGGCACTGATGCATTAAACAAAGATAATCCGACTGATCCTGCAGCCCGAGCTCTTTTCTTTGGTGCCTCACAGCCACCCTATACAATTATGGATGGATTACTTGTTCCGGGTAAGTTCACAGGTGTTACAAACCAGGTTAACAAGATAGAGTTAGACCGCAGAGCCTTAGTGGAGCCACCATTTTTGTTATCGCTGAAAGACACTACATCGAGTACCTCTGAAACAATAAGTGTAAAAATGACGCTTGAAGCTAAGAAGGATTTTACCTCACCTGTCATTATTAACGTTGCCTTAGTTGAAAAGGACATTAATGGTGTCATGCATGTGCTTCGCAAAAATTTATTTGGCAGTGATGGTGAAACGATCAACCTCACGTGGGTGAAGGGGCAGAAAGTGAACAAATTGAAATTTGATGTGCCACTCGATGTCCCAATATCAAATCCAAATGGTTTGCTTTTGATTGGATATGTGCAGGATAAGAACACAAAAGAAATCTATCAGTCCATCTCCATGGATGCTCCGGTTAAAAATGGTTCACCCATTGTTGGGATTGAGGATGAACTTCCAATATTGGCAACGCTCAATAGTATTCAACTATTTCCTAATCCGGCCAATCAGGAGTTTACTTTTGGTTTACCAGCCAATGTACATCCATCCAGTCAGTGGAGAATCATAGACCAGCGTGGTGTGAATGTGCTAGAAGGAAATTTTGAAAACGCAGTTAATGGTTTAAAACCAGTAGCCATTTCAGAATTAGCCAATGCCGTTTACTTCGTGGTAATATCTGGACCAAATGGGGTAACCGTACGGAAAAAGTTAATCGTGCTAAATAGAAATTAGGCTTTAACGCTCAACGAGTTAATAGCCCGACTTAAATGAAAACTTACTTCCTTGGATAGACTTGTAATGAGGCTTTCATTGGAGCCATCCTTCGTTTCAAGTTCTAACTGCGGAAGCTTAACTTTAAGTTGATGAATACCCATTAAAGTTATAGTGGGTTTAATTTTATGAATTACTTTACCCAACTGTATCCAGTTTTTTTCTTCCACAAGCATGTTAATATCCTCAATTGTTTTAGGAATAGTTTCTAAAAAGGTGTTTATGATTTCCTGAACAAATTCTTGATTATTATTGGATACTTTTTTTAAATATGTAAGATCAATAGGGGCATCCGGTATTTTTATTTCTTCTTGATTGAATTTCTTTTTAAGACTTAATTTTTTGTCAAGGTATTTAGTCAAGGTTTTTAAAAGATCGTCTTGGGTAAACGGTTTAGTAATGCAGTCATTCATTCCAGCTGCAATACATTTTTCAAAATCCTTTTGTGTTGCATTAGCAGTCAGGGCTATAATAGGAACATTATTTTTCATGGGATCACCTTTGCGGATGGCTTTGGTAGTTTCAAATCCGTCCATCACGGGCATTTGAATATCCATTAGAATAACATCAAATGAATTGTTCCGTATTTTCTCTAAAGCGACAACACCATTTTCAGCAGTTTCATAATGACAGCCCCACATTTTCAAAATACTGCCGGCATAAAGTCGATTGATATCATTGTCTTCGACCAAGAGCACGGATGCATTTTTAAGCTGACTATTATACTTAGGTTTGAAGAGTTTAGTCTCGTCAAAAAACTCGGTCTTTCCAAGTTGATAAGAAATAGTAAATGTAAACGTTGATCCCTTATTCTCCTCACTAACTACACGTATACTTCCTTTTTGTAATTCAATCAATTGTTTGACGATTGTTAAACCAAGTCCGGTACCTCCATACTTCCGTGTTACGCTTGCATCGGCCTGACTAAAACTTTCGAAGATGGTTTGGAGTTTACTCTTAGGTATTCCGATCCCCGTATCAGCAATATCAAAGCGTAGGCGATAGGTTTCGTTTTTTATTTTATCAGTTTTTACTGATACATGGATAGAACCTGTGTGTGTAAATTTAATAGCATTACTAATTAGGTTAATCAGGATTTGATTTAGGCGTACAGGGTCACCAATAAAGACCTTATTAGCATCTTCGGCAAGGGTGTATGATACCTTAACTCCTTTTTCCGAAGCTTGCACACCGTACGTCTCAATCAACGAATGCAATAAGTCATTTAAGTTAAAACCAATTTTCTCTAATTGAAGCTTGCCAGACTCAATAGAAGCCAGATCAAGAATGTCGTTAATAATTACTTTGAGATTATCGGCTGCACTTCTGATGGCGTTAAGGTATGTTCGCTGTTCATCTTTAGTTGGATTTTGACTTAACAATGATGCCATACCGGCTATTCCATTGATGGGAGTTCTTATTTCATGACTTATGTTTGCCAAAAACTGTTCCTTTGCTTTTTGAGCGCGCATTAGTTCTTCAGCATCTTTTTTACGCTGGCTTACATCCCTGCAATCTAAAATCAAACCCTCAATTTTCTCTTGTTGCTTCATGTTCACCGAATTGAACTCAAGATATTTGTAGGTTTTATCTTTAGCCAGAAATTGAAATTCAATTGACTTATTAAATCTTTTTTTTGAACTCTTTTTTATTTCTGCTTTAAAATCCGGGAGTAAGTGAGGTGGAATGAAATTGAAAAAATTTTTACCGACCAGGCCGGATGCTCGGTACCCAAGGGTTTCCTTTACCGAGTTGTTGTGGTAAAGAATGTTCCCATCATAATCAACTATGAAAATAATATCCGATCCATCCTCAACAACAGATTTATAAAAAGAACCCTTCCTGACATAGTTGCTTAATGATTTTGCCTTCATATTTATGGTTAGATTCCTTTTAATTCCATTTCCTTTAAATACCTGTAGATTGATGACTTACCAATGTCCAATCGCTTCGCAACATCCAATACATTGTTGTCATACTTATCTAAATAGGTTCTAATGATTCGGTAGGTATATTCTTGCAGTGTCATTTCCTTTAACAACAAAGCGTCTTCGCGAATAGGAGAGGTAAAACTAATATCATCGGCAGTGATTTGATTTTCGCTAGACATAACAGCAGCAAGTTCAATAACGGATTTTAATTCACGCACATTTCCGGGAAACGAATACTGCATTAACTTTTCTTGTGCTGAGGGAGTGATAATAATTTTTTTTAAGCCATTGTCTTTTACAAACTGATCAATAAAAAACTTGGACAACAAAAGTATGTCCTGACCGCGGTCGCGCATAGGAGGGAGGTGAATAGGAAGCCCGAGTAAACGATAAAACAAATCCTCCCGAAATTTTCCGTCACGAACTTCTTCTTGCAAATTTCTATGAGTTGCTACAATTACTCGCACATCTAATTTAATAACCTGATTTCCTCCAATTCGCGAAAGCTCTTTTTCCTGAAGTACTCGAAGCAGCTTAGATTGTAGACTTAAATCCATTTCTCCGATCTCATCCAAAAAGATCGTTCCCCCTTCGGCTTCTTCAAACTTTCCAATTCTGCGACTAACGGCACCCGTAAAGGCACCTTTTTCATGGCCAAATAATTCGCTCTCGATTAAATCTTTAGGGATAGCCGCAACATTAACCGCTACCAACGATTTGTTTTTTCTTTTGGAGTTGTAGTGAATCGCTTTAGCAATTAGTTCCTTGCCGGTTCCGGTTTCACCTGTAATGGAAACAGTAATTTGTGTCTTAACTGCTTTCTCAATAAGTTCAAAAACTTTCTTTATAGCTGGGCTTGCGCCAATAATGCTTTTTTCGAAGTCGTACTTAACAGTAATCTCATGTTTCAACCGATCAATTTCACGGATCAATTCATTTTTGTTCCGGGCATTTTTGATTGAATTAAGAATGCGCTCTTTTGCATCCTCATCTTTGCTGATGTAATCAAATGCTCCCGCTTTTAACAATTCAACAGCAGTTCCAATTTTCTCCTGAGCAGAAATAATAATTACACTTATTTCGGGATCAAATTCCCGAATTGATTTCAGTACTTTTTCTCCTTCCATGTCTGGCAGGGAGTAATCAAGAGTAATAATGGAAGGTTTTTTATGCAGGTTGTCAATGCAATCTCTGCCAGTGCTAAAAAACACAGGCTCAAAATCGGGATTTAAGCTAAGAACGTATTTTAAAAACTTGGTATAGGCCGGATCGTCTTCTACCACAAAAATTCTTACTTGATCTTTTTCGTACATCCGTAGGCTCTTTTAAAAATACTCATTATAAAGATGATCAAATTCATCTAAAATATTTGAAATTTACATTAATTCCAGTTAGTTAGAGAGCTCTAGATACTTTTTAAGGAAAAAATATGCTTCCAGAATTTTATAAATTATCGCCAGCGGAGGTCGAGCTTATGTACAAGGCACCTGTTTTGGTTTGTATTCTTATTGCAGGAGCAGACGGTAATATTGATAATAAAGAAATTAACGGAGCCATTACATTAACGGAGAAAAAGCAGAAGCGGAGCAAATCCCATCTATTGGCATTTTACAACGAATTAGGGGAGGACTTCGAAGATAAACTTAAAATTGTAATTCAAGGATTTCCGACTAATGTGGCAGAAAGGTCGCCTATGTTAGTAGAAGCTCTAACAAATATCAATCCTATCCTTAAAAAATTGGATCGCAATTTTGCCATTGAATTTTATGCAAGCTTAAAGGAGATATCGTCTACAATTGCTCAGTCATCGGGTGGATTGTTGGGAATGAAGAAGGTGGGAGAGGAGGAGGCAAAATATGTACATTTGCCTATGATAAAAGATCCTTCCAAGTTTAAATAATAGAATGCCTTCAAGAGAGAGTGGTTTTTTTAGTAGTTCGGTAGTTCCCTTCCGGTTGGTGTTTATCATGTGGCTTATTTTTAGCATCGAGTTTTTTTACGGCATTGAGCTGGGCTATCTGGGAATTAAACCAAGGACCTTTGAAGGTTTGATCGGAATCTTTACTGCCCCCCTGATCCATGGAAATTACATGCATTTGATCTCTAATACATTCCCACTTTTGTTTTTAGGCTCAGTGCTCTACTTCTTTTATGATCGAATAGCCGGTGCAGTGTTTTTTCGGTGTTATTTTATAACCAATATTCTTGTTTGGCTGTTCAGTCCCAGGCCGTCTTATCATATAGGTGCCAGTGGTTTAATCTATGGATTGGCTGCCTTTTTAATTTGCTATGGATTTTTGAAACAGGAATTTGTAGCGTTGATTGTTTCGGGCAGTATTTTATTCATTTATGGAGGAATATTCGTTGCAGGCGTGCTACCTGCCGATCCAAGAATTTCATGGGAATCTCATTTGGCTGGAGCTTTGGTTGGGGCGGTCACAGCCTTTAACTTGTCGCAAAAAAGAAAGCGCTGATGGATGCAGGAGCAAAGAAAATAATGGATCGACTTAAGTCTGGAAAGTATGATCCGGTGTATGTATTACAAGGAGAGGAAACGTACTATATAGATTTGATTTCCAATTATATAGAAGAGAATGCTTTAAGTGATGCTGAAAAAGGATTTAATCAGGTTGTGGTGTATGGTAAGGATGTAAATATGGCTACGCTACTTACTCATGCCAAGCGCTTTCCAATGATGGCTGAGCGGCAGGTGGTGATTGTGAAAGAAGCCCAAGACATTCAAGATCTACAGAAGGAGAACGGTGCAAAACTTTTGTTGGATTATTTACAGCGGCCACTCTCATCTACGGTACTTGTTCTCTGTCATAAACACAAAACATTTGATAAACGAAAAGAACTTGGTAAGAAGGTTGATAAACTTGCCGTTTCGGCCAGTTTTAAAAAACCGTACGATAGTGCCCTTGGAGATTTCATTTTAGAATACACTAAATCGAAAGGATATAAAATAGAGGATGAGGCCGTGAGGGTGCTTGCAGAATATGTGGGTACTGACTTAAACAGGCTGGCGAATGAGGTTGATAAAGTCTTGATTGTGGTTCCTTCCAAAGAAAGCATCACTGCCGAGCATGTGATGGCGCAGGTAGGCATCAGTAAGGAGTATAATATTTTTGAACTACAAAAGGCGCTTATTCGAAAGGATCTGCTTCAGGTTTCCAAGATTGTAAACTACTTTGAAGCGAACACAAAAAAGAATCCGGTTATTCCGCTGGTGGCATTTCTTTATTCATTTTTTAGTAAGCTTTTAATCGCTCACGCTAGTGACGACAAGAGTGAACGTGGTCTTATTAGTGCGCTAAAGATCAGCCCGTTTGCTGTTAAAGATTATAGTTCTGCTTTGAGTAAATTCTCATTAACCAAAGTGATTGATGCAATTTCACTTTTAAAGCAAGCGGATCTAAAATTAAAGGGTGTGGATTCAGGAAGTGAAGGCGAAGGACAGATACTAAAAGAGCTAATATTCCGCTTGATGATGTAATTGACTTTTAAAAAACTTCCTCTTTGTTTATGGAATAATTCTTGTTGCTTCATCTTGAATCTTGTAACGAAATGATGAAGTTATCCGTAACTATTAGTAGCTTTGAGTCCATGCAATCCAATTTTTTAACTGCTGCATGGATTTTATTTTTTAAACTTAGTACTGCAATATTTTTTGACTTTGTCAGTTTTACGAAAAAATCTTTGATGAAGAGTACCTTGTTCTTTCTGAGCTTTTGCTTGATTTCACTTTATTCGTATTCTCAAAACTTGCTATCGCAACAGCAACCAGAGCGATTGTTTGATTCTGGATTGGAGTTGATAAGTCATAATCAATATGGAGCCGCACGCGAAGTATTTTCTGAATATCTGAACCTGGCTACTCCATCGGATGCTAAGCGAGCCGATGCTGAATATTATAAAGCATTTTGTGCGCTGAATCTCTACCACACAGATTCCGAAAAACAGATTGAAGATTTCATCAAGAACAACCCAGGCCACCCGCGTGCAACTACCGCTAACTACGACCTTGGCAATTTTTACTATACCGAAAAGAATTACAAGAAGTCTGCACTTTATTATTCTAAAGTTTCTTTTCCTAGTCTTGGTCAGGAACAGCAACGCATTGGCCGGTTTCGATGGGGGTATAGCTTGTTTAGTCAGAAGTCGTTGAAGGAAGCTCTCGACCAATTTAATTTCAATAAAGCTATTGGTGGCGAGTATGGACCGGCTTCAAGTTACTATGCTGGTTTTATAGAATATAGTCAGGGTGATTATGCGAATGCTTTAACGGACTTGAAAAGAGCTGAACAAAATGAAGCATACTCTAAAATTGTGCCTTACCTGATTGCTAATGTATACTACAGGCAAAAAAATTATGATGAGCTCCTTTCGTATGTTAATAAGGTAAGCTCAATTGAAGGAATAACAAATAAAGAAGAGATTGCATTGCTTTCTGCAGAAGCGTATTATAAAAAGAATGATTATAAGAATGCATTGAAAGGGTATCAGGAATATTTGAACGGAAGGGAAGATAAGGCAGATAAGGGAGTTTTGTTAAGAGCAGGTTTTGTGGCCTATACATTAGGTGTTGATGCAGATGCTTTGAGATATCTTAAGTCTTCTTTTGCTGATACTGATTCGGTTGGATATTATTCAGCTTATTACCTGGGTTCCTTATACCTGAAGCAAAATCAAAAACCGATGGCGCTTACCTCTTTTGACATTGCACGCAAATACAGACCTGATCAAAAGCTAGTTGAAGAAAGTACGTATCAGTATGCAAAAGTTTCTTATGATTTAGGTCGACCCGATCAAGCGATTACTGAGTTTGAAAAACTGTTGGTCGCATTCCCAAAGAGTTCGCATGCCGATGAAATAAGGGAACTACTGTCGCAAGCCTATGTCAATGCCTCTAATTATAATAAGGCAATTGAGTACATCGAAGCAATGCCTAAGCGCAGCCCAGCGGTTGAACGGGCGTTTCAAAAAGCAACTATGCTAAAAGGCATTGAGCTCTACAATAAAGAAGATTATCCAGCAGCGGTAGACTTCTTTGAGAAGTCATTAAGGTTTCCGATTGAGCCTGATTACGTAGCGGAAGCAAGTCTTTGGTGTGGTGAAGCTTATTCGATCGGGAAGAAGTATGAACAGGCTACAGAAAAATACCTTCGCATTATCGCCATCAATGGGTATTCAAATTCTGATATACTTATGAAAGCCCGGTATGGATTGGGGTATGCGTACTTTAATTTGCAGCAATATGATCGGGCTTTGTTTAGTTTCAAAGAGTTTGTAAACAAATCACCAAAGACACAGCCCAACCTTGCGGATGGTGTATTGCGACTTGCCGATTGCCAATACATGGCCAAATCTTATACGGATGCGCTTGTGAACTATCGTAAGGCGGTTCAGATGCGATCAGCCGATGATGACTACGCTCACCTTCAATCAGGAACCATATTAGGTACTATGAGTAAGTATGATGAAGCTAATGCTGAGTTTGAAGCAGTTATTAAGAATTTTCCGAATTCAAGGTTTGTGGAAGAGGCAATGTTTCAGCGCGCGCAGATGGATTTCGAACAAGGCAACTATGGAGCTGCTGTTCCTCGTTACACCAGTGTTATTCAATCAAAGAATATTTCGAAGTTTACACCTTATGCCTATACCCGCAGAGCTGCATCCTACTATAATCTTAAAGAGTACAACAAAACCGCCAACGACTACATTGCTGTGCTGGAAAACTTCTCGAATCACCCAGCTAGTAACGATGTGTTAATCCCGTTGCAAGAGGCGCTAAACTTAGCGGGTCGATCCGGTGAGTTTGATAAATACCTTGCAGGATTTAAAACTGCCAACCCTGATGCAAAAGGAATTGAATCGATTGAATATGAGACAGGCAAGAATTTTTATTTTAGCCAGAATTACCAGAAAGCAATTGCCTCGTTAGGCGGATATATTTCTTCTTATCCAGATAATCCAAGGGTTTCGGAAGCAAAATATTACCAGGCTGAATCGTACTATCGATTAAAGGATTATGACAAAGCGTTATCGATTTATGGAGACATTGAGAAGGATAAAAACTTTTTGTTTGCTAATAAGGTAATTGGTCGCCTGGCCGAACTTGAGTTTAAGCAAGGGCGCTATGCTAAAGCAGTTACTCACTTCCATCAATTGGCACATTTGGCCACCAATAAAAAAGAAGAATATAATGCATGGTCGGGATTAATGGAATCACATTTTCTGTTAGCTCAATATGACTCAGCAGATGTGTATGCTCATACAATACTTGAGCGCGGAGCAGTAAACGCAGGGGCGCAGAATAAGGCATCCTTATACCTGGGTAAATCGGCCATGGCACGTGGTGACTATGAATCAGCTCAGGATGAGTTTATAAATACACTCAACTCTG
>CAWBCB010000072.1:0-39545 GCA_963787095.1 uncultured Cytophagales bacterium
GACGAAGAGCCCTTCAATCCAGGTATTACTTGTATACCAAGGAATGGGCAAAAGCAAAAGATGCAGCCAAGGCCGTGATTGATGGCGGAAATTTTAGCCTCGCTAGTCCCTGGAGTGCAAATAATTCTACGGACGCAATTTTCGAACTGGCCTACACCCCAGCGGATAATCTGGGAAACACAAGCTTACAGTTTATTTACCAGGCCACCATATATGGTGATGTGCCAGTCACTCAGGATCTGGTAAATCAATATGATGCAAACGATGTAAGAAAAAACTTGTTTTACACGGATACGGAAGGCGAAAAAAGAACGAAAAAATATCCTAGTTCAGATTATTTGGATGCGGTACGGGTCATACGATATGCAGAAGTGCTATTAAATTATGCGGAAGCACTAACACAATTGTCTGATGCAAATGCCTTGGCGGCACTAAATGAAATTCCAAAACACCGTGGGGCGAATCTGTATGGAAGTGCTACGATTGATAACGTCCTCTCCGAGCGAAGGAAAGAGTTAGCAATGGAAGGTCATCGATTTTACGACTTGATGCGCTACGAAAAGGATATTGTCAAAGTAGATCCACAGCAATCTTTTCCTGATGAAGGAATACCATTTGGAGACTACCGATTAACATTCCCAATACCAGCTCAGGAATTATTATCGAATCCAAAATGCGTTCAAAATTCAGGGTATTAATTTAAGCCACGAAAGAAAGGTACATGACGAATTTACCGTGATGTACCTTTAGCAACAGATAGAGCCTGCTACTTTGTAGCAGGCTTTTTTCATATCTTATTCGGAACAATTAACATTCTTTTGCGTAATACCTATAGTTTTGATGAACATACTTGAGCGTGATAAAGGGGTTATTGATTTTTAGTGCTATTCAAGGGTTAGTTTTTTCTATTGCACTAATATCCATAACAACGCCTAAGAGTGTCATTACAAACCGCCTCTTCGCATCAATGATCTTTGTAGTCTCTGCGTTTCTTGCGATCAGCTCGCAGGCTTCCTACTATGCTCAGTATCCGAAGTTCTTTCTTGCTTCCTACGCACTTATCTACCTATACTGCCCATTATATAGTTTGTTTACAGAATCATTGGCTAGCAACACTTTCACATTTAAGCCTCTTCATCTACTCAATGCATTGCCCGCAACATTATTTTTAATTGTGTTGACACCTTATTTCTTCATGAGTAAAAATGAAATTTTAATAATCCTTAGATCAGAAGAGTTCCTCTCTCTTACCATTGTGGATTTTGTGTCCATTTGCTTGAATATATATTTTTTATGGAGAAGCTGGAAAATGATAAGGGGAATAGTAGACCTCGGTTCGCACTATCCAAAGACATGGGCATTTTACTTTTTAACAATCATCTTATTTATAACAAACCTTGCCTGGTTGTACGTTATTATACCTCAATTAGGATTTCCACAAGTTTCGCCTCCCTATCAGTTTGACCTGATTTACATAACAATGTCTTTTTCCATTTTTGCTTTCGGATATATTTTGATTCTCCAGTCTGAATATTTTTCTGTACAAACCATAACTCATAACATTCGCTATAAAAATGTAAACATCGATCAAACCACAGTGGGGCGTGTTGAATATAAAATAATCGAAGTACTAGAATCCACTAAGCCCTATAAAAATGCTTCTTTTTCACTTCAAGAGTTAGCTGATCTAACAGGTATTGATAAATTCAAAGTATCGTACACAATCAATAATTCAATGAAATCAAACTTTACTACATTAATCAATAAATATAGAGTAGAAGAATTCATTCGATTAGTAAACTCCGATGAATATGCAAAGTATAGTATGTTGGGCATAGCCACAGAAGCTGGCTTTAGTTCCAAGTCAACCTTCTATAAAGCATTTAAAGAATTAAAAGGTCAAACTCCAAAAGAATATTTCAAAATCGAACAGGGTTCGCTAATCTCAGATTTGTAGAGGAACGAAGGCTAACACCTGTCTTTTGGTTTTATAGTTTGGCGCTGCGCGTTTAAAGATTCGATCTTTTTTATCCATCCAGCTGAAACCCGCAGAACCGGTACAACTTAATTCAAGTGTAGATTTTCAAATACCATACCTCAGTCCAAATCATATCCCACAATTTACGGGACAATTGATATTCTAAAGTCCTAAAAAGTTCTGAATTAAGTCTCACTAATTTTTACGGACTTAATCCCATAATAATCTAAGAGTCGTTGGGACTGGATTTACGTTCACGATTCCCGGTCTTAAAATGTACAACACAAGATGGGAAGTCTGATTGATAAAGAGGATCTAGAAAAACAAATGAATTGGAGGCTCGAGATTGACGCAATGGATGTTTCTTTGCAGGAGGAACCAACAACAATTTATTTGCCTGAACACAATTCCGGCCAAATGAAAAAAAAGAGAATCGCCTCTTATTCACTTCTATATCTTAGGAAGGGATGCATAACAGTATTATTGGAGGACCATCGAAAAGTTGAATGCAACGTTGGAAGTTTTATAATTATCCCTCCAGGAAATGAGGTAACTTTTCAAGGGGCTGACTTCCAAAATACAGATATCAAACAGTGTTCTTTTAATAGCGCACTCGTCAACCAATATTTGAGTGTTTCCGTTAACAGAAGATCCACAAAAGAGATTTTGTATCTGCTACACACCTGCGTGCCTATCAAGGCAGGCGAATCAGAATTTGGACGTTCATTAAGTGCCCTGATCGACCAATGCGCGAGCCTGTATAAATTCAAAAGCAACTCAGTGATGATTTGTGGGGAATCTATAACGCAAGGCTTGGTGAACTACATAACGCAGGAGCATGACCTTGTTGTTAGAATTCCTTCCAGTAGATTTATCACCAAAGTAGAGCTGTTCGTAAAAGTTCGTAGAGCAAAAGAGTTTATCAAAGAAAATATTACCAATGAAATTTCAGTGGATCTCATTGCGGATGAAATTGGGATGTCTAAATTCCATTTTATAAGATGTTTTGCCGCAGTCTATAAAATCTCACCTCATAAATATTTGCTTGAGACAAGACTTTTGAAATCGTTAAGGTGGGTGGAAGAAGGACAATTGGGAATGTTGGAAATTTCTTCCAGACTACAATTTACAGACTCCTCTTATTTCAGTAATCAATTTAAACAACGATTTGGCTGCACACCCACACATGTTCGGAAGGCAGAAACAACAGCTCTTTAAAAGAAAAATAGCGATTATTTTAATGCGAAGTCCGGGAAAAATAAAAAGAGAAATAGCACTGATAGAACAGCAGCACTTTTTCCGCTATTACTAAATGGAATAAGCAACGCTGGCTTGATTAATCATCGTATACATATAATAGTCTGACAACTGCAAAAGAAATATTGAATCAATAACTACTTAAGGGTTAAAAAAAGGCTTATATCACTTTGTTCAAGTAATGACAGACAATGCGGTAAAAATCAAGGTTTGTAACCCGCTCAAACTGCGTAGCGGTTTGACAGGAAACTACCACGTAATCTATCACTAAAGTGGTTACTTGGTTATGTGGGGTACCAATTTGTTTTGTGGGCGTCTCTTATCCTCAGTAGTATATAAGAAAAGACGCATCAATCCTTTCTGTTTAACATTTTAGGGTTCAACCTATAAGGTGGGGCGATAATCCGGCCTTAACTCTTCATTATTGCTGAAATTTTTAAAATAGAACTATGAAACACGGTTATTTTCTGGCGTTACGTTTGGATTCTGTGGATAGAAACGATTCTAAAACCGCCACTGGCATAGCCGAACGTTAGGTGAAATACAAAATAAAATCTATCAAAAAACACATTAAATATACCAAATCAAAATATAGATGTCTTAGTAAAAATAAAGCATGGAAAAATTTTTCAAATGGACGAAAAGAATAGTATTAGGTTTAATGACATTGGTAGTCATATTACTCATGGTTGGATTTCTTTTTGAAAAGAAATCCCGAAATGTTGCTGAAAAAATTAAACCTGATGGCCAGTTTGTAGAAGTTAATGATCATCGTCTTCATTATTACAAAAAAGGAAACGGAGGACCAACGGTTGTATTTGAAGCAGCATTTGATCCGGCTGGACATCTACAATGGTATAATATTCAACAGGGGTTACCAAGCTCTTATACAAGTGTTTCATATGATAGGTCAGGAATTTTATGGAGTGATAAAGGTGAAAACCCAAAATCAGGTGAGGAAATTGCTGAAGAATTACATCTTTTGTTAGAAAAAGCTAACGCCCCAAAACCGTATATTCTAGTAGGACATTCATTTGGAGGAACACTTAATCGATTTTTTGTCAAAAAGTATCCTGAAGATGTTGCAGGTGTAATATTTGTGGATAGCCAATGCCCCAATGATGAAAAATATCTTTCGCCTGAGCTATTTAAAATGGTAAATCAGGGATTACCAAATGGTCTTTTAAAATTCGCTAATACTTTTGGACTCGCCAGATTAATGTTCAAAAATATGTTTCCAAACGATAAACAATACGAATATCAAAATTCAATAATGCCCACTTTACTTTACAAAAGTGCCGATGCTGTGCTGGAAGAACAAAATCAAATGAGTTCCATCAAAAAGGAAGCGTCAAAAATAAAATCCTTTAATTCTATTCCTCTTTATGTATTGACTGCTGCAGATACGAAACGCTATGATTCGTCTATTGAAGATGAAAAATTAAAAACGGAATTGCTAAGTTGTTGGGATAAAATGCAGAAAGATTTTTTACTTCTTTCAACAGACAGCAAACAAATCTTAGTACCAAACAGTGGTCATTATATCAATCAGGAACAGCCAAAAGTTATTGAGAACGCAATCAATGATATGATCCATAAAATATCAAACCAAAAATAAGTATTCCTGCCGAGATCGTTGTATTTCATAGGGCTCTGACAATTTGGTCATCTAACAAAGATTTCCAATGTGGACGGGTGAAACAACGCCCTTTGTGACAACTTGATGTTCTAAAAACTAAAATGGCATCAACTAAATACGCGCAAAATTATCAGAATTCAGTAATCATTTGAGAAGAGGCACGTAATCGCTAAATAAATTATCGTTTCACACATTTCGTGGTGCCACCTTATAAGTTAGAGCGAGTTAACCGGTGCTTTTACCCATTCTTGGCTAAAATTTAACTACATCTATTATTGTTTACACATGAAAATCTTTTTTGTAACTATGACCCGGAAATTTCTATTTACAGTCATCACAACAATTGCTCTTACTATCCTTTGCAAGATACCTGTATTTGCCCAACAACAAGTAACCATTAGCGGCACCATAATCGATAGTAAGACAAACGAAACACTTATTGGCGCAAACGTTTACATCGTTGAACTTAAAACAGGTGTCAGCACAAACGAGTACGGATTTTATTCATTGACTATTCCTGCCGGCAACTATACGCTTTGGCTCAGTTATATTGGATACCTGTCGAGACAAGAAAGTGTATCGCTCACTCAAACTATCAAAAGCGATTACTCATTGACGGAGGATAGCAAAGCACTGACTGAAATAGTGATTACAGCAAATAAAGAAGTTGCAGACATTCGTGTCCCCGAGATGAGTACCAGCAAACTTTCTATCCAAGCAATTAAACAAATGCCCGTAGTAATGGGTGAGGTCGATATTATCAAATCCATTTTACAATTGCCGGGCGTAACGAATGCGGGGGAAGGCCAATCAGGATTTAATGTAAGAGGCGGTTCGGCTGACCAAAATCTAATTTTGCTAGATGAAGCTACAATCTACAACTCTTCCCACCTTTTCGGATTTTTCTCTGTATTCAATGCCGATGCCGTCAAGGATTTGAAATTATATAAAGGCGGAATCCCGGCTCGCTATGGAGGTAGGCTCTCATCTGTGCTCGACATCTATCAAAAGGAGGGAAACAAGAATAACTTGAATTTTTCTGGAGGCATAGGTTCAATATCGAGCCGTCTATTGGCAGAGGGTCCAATCGCAAAAGGGAGGGGTTCATTCATTGTAGCAGGAAGAGGTTCGTATGCACATCTCTTTTTGAAACTTGCAGACAATAAAAATTCTGCTTCGTTTTATGATTTAAATACGAAGCTCAGCTATCAAATCAATAGCAAAAATCAGATCTACCTCTCAGGGTATTTTGGTAAAGATAATTTTGATCTAAATGGTGCATTCGTAAATACATACGGCAACTCTTTTGCAAACCTAAGATGGAATCATCTTTTTTCAGATAAATTGTTTTCAAACCTCTCGCTCATTTATAGCGACTACTTCTACGGATTAGAGTTGGGTTTTGTAGGGCTGGATTGGGATTTTGGTATTCAAAACTTTAATCTGAAGTATGACTTCAAGCATTACCTTGGAAATGCGACTAGGGTAACCTACGGCATCAATGCACAGTACTATACCTTTAATCCAGGAACAATTAAACCACAGGATGAAAATTCGGGAATCAATGCTGAACAATTAGCAAAGAAATTTGCCTTTGAACCTGCAATCTATATGGATGTAGAACAATCTTTATCTAAACAAATTACGGTAAACTATGGAGTCCGCTATAGCTTGTTTTACAGATTAGGCAGGGAAACTGTAAATGTTTATGCAAACAATCAAGCGGTAGTATTCAATAATGTGCTTGGTATCTATGAAAAAGCTAGTCCGATTGGTGTAAAATCCTACACTGATAATGAGGTGATTGCCAGTTTTAATAACCTGGAGCCAAGAGCATCTGTTTCTTACGCGCTGAATGATGATCAGTCTGTGAAAGTAAGTTACAACCGAATGACCCAATACCTTCACTTGATCTCGAATACACAATCTCCTACACCATTAGATTTATGGGCGCCAAGCGATAACTTTCTTAAACCTCAACTTTTAGATCAAGTTGCCATTGGCTATTTCAGAAATTTCAATAATGATAAATACTCTTTGGAAGTTGAATCCTTTTACAAGGACATCAAAAATAGAGTGGATTACATTGATGGAGCAGAGCTTATTGCCAATAGAGCCATTGAACAAGTAGTATTAAATGGAAAGGCGAGATCGTATGGACTCGAGGTAATGATAAAAAGAAACACGGGAAGACTAACTGGATGGGTAGCTTATACGTTGTCGCGGACCGAACAACAAACAGGTGGAAGAACAACAACCGAAACTGGGATTAACAGCGGGCACTGGTATAAAGCGGGATTTGATAAGCCCCATAACATGTCCATTACTGCATCTTTTAAACAAAATGAAAAGTGGAATTTCAGTACGATCTTCAACGTACAATCTGGTCTGCCTTCCAATTTTCCAAATGGAAAGTACGAATACCTGGGAATCAGTGTGCCTGATTACGGCCTAAGAAACGAAAGTCGATTACCCACTTATCACCGCCTCGATTTGTCAGCAACCTATACCCCTAAACCCAATAAAGAAAAGGGATGGCGAAGTGAGTGGGTGTTTAGTATCTATAATGTCTATAACCAACAAAACGCAGCATCTATTTCCTTCAGGCAAAATTCGGATACGGCTGCCAATGAAGCAGTTCGATTCTCTGTGTTCGGCATAGTACCGGGCATCACTTACAATTTCAAATTCTAATTCAAACTTTTACTTTATGAAAAATCTATTATTTATACTCATGCTATTGGTTTGCCTTAGCTGCGAAGAAGTGGTTAATGTTGACTTGAATAAATCTGCCCCGAGACTGGTTATTGATGCATCCATAAACTGGGAAAAAGGAACATCCGGAAATGTGCAAACGATTAAGCTATCGACAACCGCTGGATACTACGATACTGTGATACCTAAAATTTCTGGAGCCAGGGTGTTTGTAACGAATAGTTCGGGGGTTGTTTTCAACTTTACGGAGCAGGCTGGTACTGATTTTGTTGCGGGCAAATACATTTGTAACAACTTCGCACCCATCCTTGGTGAGAACTATACACTCACGATCATTCACAATAACCAAACCTACAGCGCCCAGGAAAAACTCATCGCTACTCCGCCAATAAGGGATGTTGATCAACGAAATGACTTAGGATTGAACAGCGATGAAATTGGCTTAAGGATAAATTTTATAGATACTCCCAATGAGCCTAATTTTTACTTGTTCAGATTTGGTACTTCAGTGAATGCATTTCCAGAATACCAGATTATCGATGATCAATTTACAGAGGGAAATGTTACATCGTGGCTTTACTCAAACAAGAATCTAAAAAAAGACAGTGAGATGAATTTTATCCTTTACGGCATTTCTGAGTCTTATCATACCTATATGAAAATAGTGTTGGCAAACTCGAGTGGAAGTGGTGCTTTTGGGCCTTCGCCAACAAGGGTAAAAGGCAACATCATCAATGTAACAAGCAGTGATAATTATGCGTTAGGATACTTTCGACTGTCGGAGATAAATTCATATAACTACGTAATACAATAAAACTGATGACCCGAAAGAATATAGCCATCGCAATCAAAAATGAATAAGAAAAAGATTATGAATTTTATGAGAACACCTAAAACACTTTTAGTGTTTGGAATTTTAGTATGTACGCTTTCTTGCAGTGAGGATGAACCATTGATTCCGAAAAGTCGCGATATTAAGTTTGAGATAACCGGAAATTTTAAAGGAACGTTGAGTGTCACATTTGTTGACGCCAGTGGTGACGAAACCAACGAATGGATAACTTCTTTACCGTGGGCAAAAAACATCACATATACTTCCTCTGCGCCTAGCACTACACTTTCAGTAGGGGGCAGTGGAGGGGCTGTAGGGCAACGACTGATGATCAAAGTCACTGCAGGAGAATCTTTGATATCAGCAACCCACGGTGTAGCCAACATTTCAGGTACGATAGTCTCTTCGTCACCTCCATACATTTTTTAAGGGATGGGAATTAAGGAAGGTATTAGCGGTAATGACTATATACTTCTCATTTTACTTGATATCTTTTTATGCCATAACTGAATAACAATGGGGCGAGAAGCGACAAGTAACCTAACTGGGAATATCTTTGGTGGATACCGATAGCTTGGGCTAATTGACGAATCCAAAATCACTAGTACCGACTGTAACAAAAATAAACTCCGTGCGTCTGCCGATAGTATTATTAAAAATAAATCTCATCTAATTAATTTCAAATGAAACTATTACTCATTTTATTAACTTTAACTCCCACTCTTATTTTTGGACAATCGAAAAAAAACAAAATTGTAATAATTGTTAGTAGCTATGGAAAGGATATGGGAAAAACAAGACCAGGATTTGAAATGGATGAATTTTCTCAAGCATATCTGATTTTCAAAGCCAATGGGTTACAAATAGATGTTGCCAGTCCAAAAGGGGGTGAAGTAGAAGCTGGGCAATTCAATAAAGATAAACCGTACAATAAAATCGTGATAGAGGACTCCGTTGCCATGTGGCTTTTAAGGAATACTAAACCAACGGCATCGCTTTATGCGAGCGATTATGATGCTATTTATATTGCTGGAGGAAAAGGCCCTATGTTTGATTTAGTAGTGGATCCTTCGTTGCAAGATTTGATTTTAGAAATGAACACTAACAAATCTACTATCGCAGCCGTTTGCCATGGCACGATTGCATTTGCCAATATCAAAAAGGATACTAAATATTTAGTCGAAGGAAGGGCACTAACAGGCTTTTGCAACGAGGAGGAAGCTATGTTTGGTAAGATGGCTTCAGAGTTTCCATTTCTTTTAGAAGAGAGATTGCTCCTTCGAGGGGCTAACTATCAAAAGAGTGAAGCCATGTTGCCCTTCATGATCAGAGATGATAATTTTATCACGGGTCAGAATCCCTATTCCACTGTGCAGGTAGCGGAAGAAATTGTAAAATCCTTAGGCAAGCAACCTGTGAAAAGAAATAAGTATAAGGATGAAATGAGTATGGAGCTCGTAAAGAAAGCAGTCCATGGCGAGATGAAATTAGCAAAGGCAGAATTGAACAATGATAAAGACAATTATGATTTAGAATTAATCGCAGTTTATGGATACTACCAAGCTATGTTTGCAAAGGAAGATGCGGAGAAAGTAAAAATGGCTACTTCCATCATTGAACTCGTTACGCCTTATTACTATAATGAAGATCTGTATGTCAAACTGGCTGAGTATTATTTCAAGTTGGCGGATAAGCCAAAAGCAATCAACACTGTCAAAGATGTGCTTAAAAGAAATCCCAATTCGCAAGCGGCCAGTACATTATTGAAAAAAATAAATGAATAGTTGTCAAGTGTTTAATTGTTCATTGGCAGTTTTTGCGGCTTGATCCTCCTTCTCAGATACAAATAATTTTAGCAAAATAACATCATCGGATGAAGCCTATAGACGCAGTTTTAATATTTGGGATGGTAACAGTAGCTTCTTGTTTGGTCATACGCCCTGGGAAGGTTAGCGGCTTTTTAAAAGCGGTTATTGCTTTCATTGTATTACTGGCGTTAATACAGTTTTTAATGGAAGGTTATTATTGGCACTATGTGCCTGGTTACTTATTGCTATTCGTTTTGATCGGAAGGATGATTTTCTCAAATAACCGCATCAGCAATACACGGAGTAAAATACTTCAATCTGCTTTAGTTTGTCTTATCATCGCTGCGATTGCGCCATGGACCATTTTTCAACCCGTTCCAAATTTGATTGCGCCTCAAGGGAAGTATAGTTTAGGGACGCGCATTTTTCGCTGGGTTGACGTTGATCGCGCAGAACTGATCACCACATATCCTCATGATAAAAGAAATGTTGTGGTTCAAGCATGGTATCCGACTGAAGAAAAGGCAAAAGGTAATCATTCCGATTATTTGGATGGAATGGATAATCTCCCAGAGAAAATTGGAATACTGCCACGATGGATATTTAATCACTACGATCAGATTGATACCTATGGTTTGCTGAACGCACCTATACTTCGATCGCAACAAAAATGGCCAGTCGTTATTTTTTTGACTGGAAATGGCGCGTCACGGGCTTTTTATACAAGTTTTATTACCGCGCTTGCCAGTCATGGCTATGTGGTTTTAGCAATAGACCATCCATATGAGGCTATGATAACGCAACTTGCAGATGGTCAAATTGTCACCACTATTGAAAAGCATTTAAACGATGATCCTGATTTGTTAAAATTTATGAAGGCTCGGCTTGACGTACGCGTGGCGGATGTTGCGTTTGTTTTAAATCAGATAGAATCTGTAAAAGGTTATTCGGTTAGTTTTTTATCATCGCTCGATCAAAATCGAATTGTAGTGATAGGTCATTCTTTGGGTGGCGCAACCGCTGCTGTTGCCATGGCGAGTGATTCACGAATTAAAGCTGCGGTAAATGTAGACGGTACAATGTATGGCGAATTACCAGAATCAAATGGACCAAAACCTTTTCTTTTAATCGAAAGTAAAAAGAATGACAGCATTAAATTTGAAAGATATGAAAATGGTAATCAACAATTCTTTCGACATTTTGGAGGAGGTTATCGGTTTGAGATAATGAAAGCGGACCACTATAGTTTTACGGATGCACCACTATTGCTGGCGTTGCCCACACGATTTCTTACAAGTCACTTTTTAGATTTTGGTAATATTCCAGTAAAAACCCATACCGCGTCAATAGAAATTATAAATGCATTCTTTTACAGTGTTCTAAACGAGGCCTCTCTGGATTTAGATTCCGTAGCCAACCGATATCCCGGCATTAATAGAAAACCCATTAACTAGTATGGTTTTGTCGTTGGGTACACACAGTCGACTTTATTTCTTAATGATAAGCGTTATTAACTTAAGATAACGTGCATAAAAAGCATATGAAATAACTTTATCTAGTAAACTAAAATTGGGGTTGCTACCAATTGATGATTCCCTAGCTTGTAAATGGTGCTCTACAGAGAATTATTTTCTACCCGTAACAAAGCCAAGGCGAATTCGTCCATTATACGGAATCATCGATCTGTAACGATGTACAGGAGATTATTTTGCAGCGTAGTTTATCGTATCAAGCAGGTCTGTTTTTTCAAAGCCAAATGAAACGAATTGAAAATTATGCTTTTTCATTAATGAATATCAAAAGGAGTCTTTAATCCCATGCTAATTGAAAAGTATACAACTGATTGGATTAAAAATTTTGAGCATCTAAAACGTGAGATTGAAAAGGGTCTAGTGGGCATTAAATTCCAAATTGAACACGTTGGGAGTACATCCGTTCCAAAATTAGCTGCTAAACCAATTATTGACATTGATATAATCTATGAAAGCCAATCTGAATTTAAAGAAATCAAATTCGGGCTTTTAAGCATGGGATATTTCCATAACGGGAATCAAGGAATCGATCAGCGCGAGGTTTTTAAAAGGACAGAAACCCAGAATAAAGGAATATTAGATTTGATAAAACATCACTTGTATGTCTGTTAGGTCAATAGCAAAGGGTTGGAGAGACATATTTTAATGCGTGATCATTTGAGAAAAAATGATGCTGCTAGTAGAATATGAATCAATGAAATACACGTTGGCTGAAAATGCCAATCAAAACCAGAAAGTGTATGCCCAACTCAAGGAATTAAATGTTAACGACTTTATTGATTCAATTGTTAAATTGGAAAAATTAAATCCCAAAGCAGGAAAATAAAATCACCAAACAAAGTATGACTCAAGAAGAGCAAATAAAGGACTGTGAAAAAAGACTTTTAGAAGCAATAAAAATCAATGACATCATGGTTCTTGATGAACTTTTGCACGACAAGTTAATTTTCAATATTCCGACAGGACAAACTATTACCAAGATGATGGATATTGAAAATTACCGTTCAGGCATTATGACCATTGACAAAATTTCAATGACAGATCAACTCATATTGACCATTGATGATATTTCGACCGTTGCAGTTACGGTTCATTTAAAAGCAAAATATGCTGGCCAACTGATTGATGGAAAGTTTAGATATTTACGGGTATGGAAATTATTCAATAATTCATGGAAGATAATTGCGGGAAGTGGGTTCCAAATTTGACTTTCATGTTCTCATAAGATAGCAGTCATTTTGAACCTGTGAATTAAAAAAATAATCTAGCGTAAGCAAAACAATGGTAATTGCCACAGGTGACTTCGAATCAAATGAACATAGTCCAACTCCTTTTTTGCAGTTAGGTTGATTTTTTGATCAATCTGCGTCATGAAAGCGTAACTACCACATAGTTTTACCTTCTAGGGTTGGATGATCCGATTCATAAGGAAATAATGAGTACCATTGGTGAATCCTACGTCTTTATGATAGTGGGTTAGCAATTTTTCATACAAACTAGGTTAGGGGTTGGCCATAGATAAGCCTAAAGAAATCTACAATTGTTCTGCAAATAAAAAAGTCTTCAAGAGCATGATCGTCTTGAAGACTTTTAACTATCTGAATATCAGCTAGTACCTCAGGCCGGAATCGAACCGGCACACCTTACGGTACACGATTTTGAGTCGTGCGCGTCTACCAATTCCGCCACTAAGGCATCAATTAACCCACATTTCAGCATTGAAACTGGCTTCAATGAAGTGGGATGCAAATATGGGTAAACTTTAAATTTTTCACAATTCAGAGTTCTATAAATTTCTCTAATGAAAATGCCTGTGTGCGCTCCGAGAATAATGTTTTCACACGCCCCCATACACTTCCAAATAATTCCGATTTCCTATAGTTCTCCAATGAGGAAGGTTCATCCCAATGGCTTAATGTGGTATAGGTATTTGAATCTTCAGTATCCTTTAACAATTGTAAATGCAGGCATCCCGGAAAATTGCGAATAGCTTCTTTATTCCGATTGAAAATCTCAAGAAACTCTTCAACCCCGGCTTCCGTAAAATGCATGCGTACAATGCGGATAATCATATCATAGTATTTAGGTTAATAGTATTGAGTCCTTAGTCTACTAAATACTAGCTACTCAGGACTCGTTACTACGATTCATCAAAAGTAATATTAACCGGACTATCATACTGCAGGCCCAGTAATTCACTTGCATTACCTTTATAAATTCCAATCTCTAATAAACCCTGACTATTAAAAATCAAAAAGCAATCACCCTGTTCAGTTTGATTATAATTGGTATGAATCCTTCTGAATTTCTCACCTCCAAATTGAATGGTATAGGCTCTGTCTTTGGTTAGAATATCAAAATCTACTTTGTTAATGGTGGTGATAAGATTTCCATAATTGTCAACACGTAGCACGTGGCCTGCAATAATGCGCTTGGTTGCTTTAACCTGTCGGTTGATCATTTTTCGATAGGAGGTGAGCGGTTTTCCTAATGTGGTAATGGCAACTCCACTGGCAAGTTTGGCTGCTGCCGGAGCCAAAATATCTTTTTCCGAAAAAGTAGTCTGAATTGGATTTACGGAATTTAGCTCAACTACTTGTTGATGAGTTTTGTCGCTGATCAGGCCAAACAATCCGTTATCGACCCCCACAAAAAAATGATCCTCAAGCTGCAGGGCAAGATAGGCTTCATCGCGATTGCCTGATGAGTCTACCCCAACCAAATGAACAGTTCCTTTTGGGAAATCGGCAAAGACTGATTTTAAAACATAAGCACCATGAGCAATATCGCAGGGCTCAATTTTATGGCTAATATCAATCAGCGTTAGCCCGGGATTAATGCTTAAAATTTTTGCCTTCACAGCCGCCACATAGTGATCGCTTTCTCCACTGTCGGTAAGAAGGGTAATGATGGCCATGCGCGAATGATACCGCCCTTTGGGTTTTTGCTTGGGCTGGATTTGTTTACTTTTACATACAAAATTAATTGATTTAAACTACTTTACTTCATTGATAGAGAAAACCATCACCTTAGAAGATATTCCGCTCACTGATTTCTTAGGAGTAGAGAATAAGAACATTAGCCAGCTAGCATCAGCATTTCCCAAGAGTAAGATTATTTCTCGTGGAAACGAGATCTTAGTAAAAGGAGAGGCTCCGGATATTTTGCAGATTACGGATATACTAAATTCACTAACCGATCATTTCCATCAGTTTGGTCGAATCTCAGAAGAAAATGTTCGAGGTTATATAGCACAGGAGCGCCAGGAGTTTGTATCGGAAGATTCGCCCGATGGCGTCATTCTATACGGTACTAAAGGTTCACCAATCAAAGCAAAGACCCCCAATCAACAGCGATTAGTTCAAGCAGTTAAAGAACAGGATTTGGTTTTTGCGCTTGGGCCAGCTGGAACCGGAAAGACATTTGTTTCGGTAGCGATGGCTATTAAGGCATTAAAGAATAAGCAAGTAAAAAAAATAATAATCACCCGTCCTGCTGTTGAGGCAGGGGAAAACCTCGGTTTTTTACCGGGCGATCTAAAAGAGAAAATTGATCCATACTTACGCCCCATCTACGATGCGTTAAACGATATGGTGCCGTTTGAGAAGTTAAAGTATTATATGGAGCGCGAGATTATTGAAATCGCTCCACTTGCTTACATGCGCGGTCGCACACTCAACAATGCATTTATCCTGTTGGATGAAGCGCAGAACACAACGCCCATGCAAATGAAAATGTTCCTCACCCGCATGGGCCCGGAATCAAAAATGATTGTTACAGGCGATGCTTCTCAAATTGATTTGCCCCGCAATCAACAATCGGGATTAAATGAAGCGGTAAAGATTTTGAAAGATGTGAAGGGAATTGGAATTGTTGAGCTAAACGAACGCGATGTAGTGCGCCATAAGTTAGTGCGCGATATTATTGAAGCGTATGGAAAGGTAAGTTCTTAGTATTGAAATCGTCAGGCAGTCGTATGTTCCATTTTCAAATCATCTCATTACCAAATTAACTAATCAAGTATGCCAGCTTACATTGTTGTAGAAGTAGATGTTCACAATCCAACCGAATACGAGAACTACAAAAAACTCACACCGGGTTCGTTGAAAAATTTTCAGGGTAAGTTTATTGTTCGGGGAGGCAAAACAGAAACTCTGGAAGGGGACTGGAGCCCAAAGCGATTTGTGATGCTTGAGTTTCCTACTATAGAATTGGCGAAAGCCTGGTGGGCTTCCGAAGAATATGCGCCTGCAAAAGCACTGCGCCAACGCACCGCATCTAGCAAAATGATTGTTGTTGAAGGAGTATAAGATGATGTGATGATTGAGTTGATTTGAAAATTTGATAATTAGAGGGAGATCGAAAAATGCTTGATCACTTTTTCATCCCCAAATTATCAAATTCTAACATCTTCAAATCAACCCCTTGCATTCAATAGCGCCAATCTCTAACTTCCCTCATGCTAAGTTGGGTGCCTTTTGCGATGGTGCGGATCACGCTATTTCTTGTGGGCGGGATTTTACTAGCGATTTATCAACCTAATCTAATCAGTGAGCAGGTTGCTTTTTATTTACTTGTCACCTCAACAACGTTATATCTAATCACCTATTTTATTTTCCGATCCCGATCACTAAAAGTGGTGAGCGGTGTTGTTGGTTTATTTGGCATTACTCTGTTTGGATATCTTCATCTGATGAATAATACGGGGAGCAGAGAGCGTAATCATATCCTGCATGAAAAGAATCCGATTGTTGCCTATGAAGCCATTGTGCGCAGCGCGCCTGAGTCGAAAGCCAGATCGTGGAAGGTTCAAGTTGAAATTATAAAAGTAAAAACTGATGCTTGGAAAGAAGCAAGTGGCAATGTCTTGATTTATATTTCAAAGAAGTCAATGGAACAAATACATTGGTTGTATGGAGATCGACTTTTGATAAAGGCATCGCCCCAGGAATTAAATCCACCCGCCAACCCTAACGAATTTGATTTCAAACGCTTTCTTACTTTTCGTAACACATACCATCAACAATTTCTTCAAGCCAATCAGGTGAGGTTTATTAAATCCGCCCAACGAAAGGGATTTATATATTATTCACATCGAGTAAGAGCTTGGGCTTCCAAGGTTCTAAGGCAAAATATTCCGGGTGAGCAGGAGCAGGCTATAGCCATGGCTTTAGTACTGGGTGTTACGGAAGGCATTGATACGGATTTGCAAAATGCTTACGCAGCCAGTGGTGCCATGCATGTGTTGGCTGTCTCGGGTTTGCACGTAGGCATCATTTATGGAATTATTCTTTTACTGCTGCAACCATTAAAGTCATTTGCATGGAGCCGATGGATCATCGCCTTAATCAGTATTTTATTTCTTTGGTCTTTTGCATTTGTTACCGGACTGTCTCCATCCGTGTTGCGCGCAGTAACTATGTTTTCATTCATTGCATTAGCGAGACCGTTAGGCTGGCGAACAAACATTTACAACACGTTGGCTGCTTCTGCCTTTGTGTTACTGCTTTACAATCCTTATTTAATCATGTCGGTGGGCTTTCAGTTGTCTTATCTTGCAGTATTAGGTATCGTTTATTTACAACGACCTATCTATAATCTCTGGGAAATAGATAATAAAGCAGGCGATTGGGTATGGCAGATTACGTGTGTATCCATTGCTGCGCAGATTTCAACGTTCGCGTTAAGCATGTTGTACTTTCATCAATTTCCAGTTTATTTTTTAATGTCCAATCTTTTTGTGATACCACTATCCACATTAATTCTGGTGGGAGGTATTGCGTTACTAATTTTTAGTACGTGGTCATCTGCTGCCTGGCTCATCGGAAAAATTCTAGTTGGATTTATTCAATTACTCAATTGGCTTGTGTTTAAAACGGAGGACTTGCCTTTTAGCTTAGTGAGCGGCATATACCTAACTACTTTTCAATGCTGGTTAATTATTCTTTTGTTGGCTTTTATTATAGCAATGATTGAGACGAGATCCATACAATGGCTTTATGTGGCCGCATTCATTGCATTAACGTTTGTGGTTACGCAGGTTATTCACTTTCGCAATGTTGTCGATCGTAAGCAGTTCGTAGTATATAGCGTTTCGGGTCATTCAGCCATGGAATGGATTGATCGAGGAGTCAGTTATTTTAATGCCGATTCAGCCTTACAGCACGATGAAGAGAGAATTCGATTCCACATCCGGCCTAACCGATTGCAGCGTGGAGTTTCTACTATCCATACAGCAGTTCCTTTCTCAAAGGGGATTCAAGGACTAGAAGTGTATTCATGGAATAATACTAAAATTGCTTTTGCAAAGAATAAAGATCAGCAATTACCTCAATCGGCTGAAATCGATTACCTTGTTGTCGCGAAGAATTCGCTACCTATTCCTGAGCGGCTAGAAGATATTCCGGCTAAGAAAATCATTTTGGATGGCAGCAATTCGAGAAGGTATATTAATAAATGGAAGAGATTAGCTGAAACAGATACAGATCGTCTGCATGCTGTATTAGATGAAGGTGCATTTACATTAACAAATTAGAAATGAGTTTAGTAGAATATTCAGTAAAGGAACGAGTAGGTTACATTACCCTAAACAGACCGGATAAGCGCAATGCCTTAAGTCATGAATTGATAACTGAGTTGAAATCAGCTTTCATTAATGCTGAGCGCGACATAGGTGTGAAAGTGGTTGTGTTAAATGCAAACGGAGAATCTTTTTGTGCTGGCGCAGATTTAGCGTATCTCCAACAGCTCCAAAGTTTTTCTTATGATGAAAATCTTGCTGACTCAAATCATTTGAAAGAATTATTTCTAAAAATTTATTCTTTGAGAAAGATTGTGATTGCACAAGTGCAAGGTCATGCCTTGGCCGGAGGGTGTGGATTGGCAAACGTATGTGATTTTACATTCGCAGTACCGGAAGCTAAGTTTGGATATACCGAAGTGAAGATTGGTTTTATACCTGCGTTGGTGGCTGTTTTTCTGGTAAGAAAAATTGGTGAACAAAAAGCCCGTCAACTTTTATTAACTGGAGAGATTATCAAAGCAGAGGAAGCGATAGCTCGGGGAATAGTAACAAAGGTTGTAACCAGAGGAGAGTTAGAGATGGCTGTTTTTGACTTTGCTCAGAATCTAATAAAATCTAATTCGTCTCAATCAATGGAATTAACTAAGCAACTTATTTCAGCAGCACACGGTTTGCCTTTAGAAGATGCATTAAATCTGGCCGCCACTATGAATGCTAAGGCTCGGGCTACCGATGATTGTAAGAAGGGAATTGCAGCTTTTCTCAATAAGCAAGAATTACATTGGTAAATGACTTCGCTCGAAATCCTTAGCAAGTATTGGGGGTATACTCAATTTAGATCACCGCAAGAAGAGATTATTGAGACGGTGTTAGCGAAGCGTGATGTAGTTGCTATTCTTCCAACCGGAGGAGGTAAGTCCGTTTGCTTTCAAATCCCAACCTTAATGCAAGAAGGAATTTGTTTGGTGATTACGCCCCTTATTGCCCTCATGCAAGATCAGGTAAAACAGTTGAAACAATTAGGGATTCCCGCTGTAGCGGTTCATGCCGGCATGCATCATCGAGAAATTGATATCACACTTGATAATTGTGTGTATGGAAACATAAAATTTCTTTACCTCTCGCCCGAGCGCTTGCAAACCGATTTATTTAAAGCACGCGTAATAAAAATGAATGTGTGCCTGGTGGCGATTGATGAAGCGCATTGTATCTCACAATGGGGTTATGATTTCAGACCACCCTATTTGAAAATTGCTGACTTGCGAGAAAGTAAGCCCGGAGTCCCTTTCATTGCCTTAACAGCTTCAGCAACGAAAATCGTAAGGGATGATATTTCTGAAAAGCTAAACTTAAAAACACCCGATGTTTTTCAGAAAAGTTTTGCCCGCGATAATCTTTCCTTTGTAGTTCGAAAAACAGAAACGAAAGAGAAGAAATTGTTAGAGGTGCTACGCAAAGTACCGGGTGCAGCCATTGTTTATGTACGATCCAGAAAATCAACCGCACTGTTAGCTGCACTGCTCACCAAGAATGGTTTTTCTTCAACGTTCTATCATGCTGGATTAACGCATCAGGAACGAACTGCCAGACAAGAAGAGTGGATTAGTAATAAAACCCGAGTGATGGTAGCCACCAATGCCTTTGGAATGGGAATCAACAAGCCCGATGTTCGCGTAGTAGTTCACATGGATTTGCCCGAGAATCTTGAATCGTATTATCAGGAGGCAGGCCGGGCAGGGCGTGATGGGAAACGATCGTATGCAGCTATTATTATTCATGAAGTAGATGTGCAGGCGCTTCAAAATAAAGTGTTGCAATCTCAACCTGAAATAAATTATCTAAAGAAGATCTACCAAGCCCTGGCAAACCATTTTCAAATTGCGGAAGGAAGCAGTCAGGGGGAGAGTTATGATTTTGACCTCGAAACATTTAGCAAGAAGTTTAACTTCAAATCAACGGAAGTTTATCCTGCTTTAAAAAAGCTGGAAGAGTTTGGTCTTCTTGAATTTAATGAAAGCTTCTATCGACCTTCTGTACTTCATATCTCAATTGATAAAAAGAAACTATATGAGTTTCAGGTGGCGAATGCTCGGTTCGATTTAGTCATTAAAGCGTTGTTGCGATTATATGGCGGTGAATTATACTCAGACTTTACGCCCATCTCCGAATCGCAAATGGCCAAAATGTTAAAGCAGTCTATAGCTACGGTGCAACTAGAACTCAAGCAATTACATGATCTGCAGGTAATAGTTTATGAACCCATAAATGAAAGCCCGAAAATTACTTTTGTGCTTGCCAGGCAAGATGCAGAGCGATTGCCCATCGATAAAAAGGAGTACGATCGCAGGCGCGACCTTCACTTATCGAAAATGGAAGCGATGAAAAAGTATGCCGAGCAAGACCATCAATGTCGCATGCAAGTTATTCAGGAATATTTTGATGAAGTAACCTATGCCACGTGTGGTATGTGCGATGTGTGTATTGGCAACCGAAGAAAGGAAAATCTTACCATACTCAAAGATTACGAACAACAGATTTTGTATTTACTGAAGCAGAGACCAATGACGGTGGAGGACCTTGAGACTGCTGTGGATCCCACCGAAAAAGAATTGTTTATTGAGGTGGTACGCGAAATGGTAGATTCAGCTCAGATAGCGTATGATGAATTTTGGATTTTAAGGAGAGTGTAGAAATAAAGAGTTCAAATCATTTTAAATGGATATGCCTGCTAATAACTTCGATATTAATGGTCTTACCGATGAGCAAGTTGCCGAAGCAAGAATAAAGTACGGGCAAAATAAACTCACAGCGAAGAAGGATAATACCATCATAGCCGCTATTAAAAGTATTGTCAAAGAGCCAATGGTTATTTTGCTACTGGTAGCTGCGCTAATTTATTTTTTGAGTGGCGAAACCGGAGATGCAATTTTTCTTTCGTTGGCTATTATTTTAATAGCAGTAATATCACTTTATCAGGATTCACGAAGTCGCAATGCACTTGAAAATTTAAAAAACTTTATACAGCCTAATTGTAAAGTTATTCGAAATGGCATTGTGGTGGAGATTAAAAGTATTGATTTGGTAGTGGGGGATAGTCTGATTGTAGAGGAAGGTATTTCAATTACTGCCGATGGGGTAATCGTTCATTCCAATGATTTTGCTGTCAACGAATCAATTCTTACAGGAGAAGCTTTTTCCGTTTTTAAAGATAAGACCAGTGAAGACAATCAAATTTACTCAGGAACAACGGTTGCCAGCGGTTTAGCGATTGCCACAATAACCAGTATTGGTAACAATACAAGGTTGGGTAAAATTGGTAAAAGTTTAGAAAATATTGAGGAAGAGAAAACTCCCCTGGAGTTACAGATAACCAATTTTGTAAAGAAGATGGTGGTTGCCGGAACCATCGTTTTCTTGATTGTGTGGGGTATTAATTATTGGCACTCGTTAAATTTTCTTAATAGTCTGCTCAATGCGTTAACGTTAGCCATGAGTATTTTGCCGGAAGAGATTCCAGTTGCCTTTACCACCTTTATGGCATTAGGTGCCTGGCGCCTGATGAAAATGGGAGTTGTGGTGAAACAAATGAAAACTGTTGAAACACTAGGGAGTGCAACGGTTATCTGTTCCGATAAAACCGGAACAATTACTGAAAACAAAATGAGCCTGGCAAAAGTCTTTTTGCTGTCAACTCAAAAAGTAACAAGCTTAGAAGAAGAACTAACAGATGAGGAAAAGGCATTGATTCGGTTAGCCATGTGGGCCAGTGAGCCTATTCCCTTCGATACAATGGAGGTGGCGTTGCATCAGGTTTATGCAGAGATAACAGCAACAGATGAACGACCTAACTATAACCTGATACATGAATATCCTTTGGGCGGTAAACCACCGATGATGACACACGTATTTGAAGCTGTTTCGGGAAATCGAATCATTGCAGCAAAAGGAGCACCTGAAGCACTGATTAAAGTGTCAACACTCGCAGCAAGGGAGCACGAACAAATACAAGCTGCAATTAAATCGTTAGCGACTGAAGGATATCGCGTGTTGGGTGTTGGAGAATCGAATTTTAATGGAAATGATTTTCCTGCCACTCAGCAGGAATTAAATTTTCAGTTTAAAGGAATAGTGGCTTTTTATGATCCACCAAAAAAGAACATTCGTAACGTGTTAGAAAATTTTTATAGTGCTGGTTTGAAAGTAAAAATTATAACAGGGGATAATTCAGAAACAACATTATCAATTGCTAAACAGATCGGATTTCACGGGTATGATAAATTTATCACCGGAGAAGAATTAATGAAGTTGAAGGATAATGATTTCAAAGAATGCGTGGTGAGCACAAATGTGTTTACAAGAATGTTTCCTGATGCCAAATTGAAAATAATTAACGCATTAAAAGCTCAAGGTGAAATTGTGGCCATGACCGGAGATGGAGTAAACGATGGACCTGCTTTGAAGGCGGCTCATATTGGTGTTGCTATGGGCAAAAAGGGTACAGAAATCGCCAAGCAAGCGGCTTCGCTTATCCTGCTTCAGGATGATTTATCGAAAATGGTGGATGCTGTGGCGATGGGCAGAAAAATTTATACTAATCTAAAAAAGGCAATTCAGTATATTATATCAATTCACATTCCGATTATTCTTACGGTATTTATTCCGTTAACATTGGGGTGGGTTTATCCCAATATATTTTCCCCGCTTCATATAATATTTTTAGAATTGATTATGGGACCCACGTGTTCAATTATTTATGAGAATGAACCCATGGAGAAAAACACCATGTTGCAAAAGCCAAGACCCTTGACTACCACTTTTTTTAACTGGAAAGAACTTACAACAAGTATTATACAAGGCCTTGCCATTACTATTGGTACATTATTCACCTATCAATACGCTGTTAGCGAGGGTTATAATGAGTCGCTTACCCGAACCATGACATTTACTGTATTGATTGCTGCCAATATATTTCTAACATTAGTCAATCGGTCTTTCCATTTTTCGATGCTTACAACATTGAAATACAAGAATAATTTAATGCCTTTAATCATTATTATTACTATTACAATTCTTGTGTTGCTTTTAACTATAAAACCGTTTACTAGATTTTTTCAATTTGAGACCCTGGATAGTAATCAAGTATTGATTTGCACGGCTATTGGATTCTGCTCGGTTGCGTGGTTTGAAATTGTTAAATGGATTAATAGGATGAAATCATAATACAATAAAATAGTTTAGTCATTCATGAAGCATGAAACCACAAGCTAAAACAACGGAATCGAAATCAGCCGATCTAAAGCTAACCGCAAAAGGGTTTGTTTCTAAACTATCCAGTCTCAGCAGCAAGACCATTAATAATTTGCGTTTTTTCCATGATCGGAATTCAGCTAACAAAGGGTTAGGTATTCGAATGTCTAAATTGTTTGCTGTCGCAAAGCAATTTTATAAGATGCCTTTGAATGAGGTAGAGAAGCTTTTGGATCATGATTATTACGAGGTGAGATTAGGTGCGGTAAGCATTATGGATTTTCAGGCTCGCGATAAGAAGGTGACTACTGAAAGGAGAAAGGAACTTTTTAATCTTTACATCAAACGACACGATCGTATAAATAATTGGGACTTGGTTGATCGAAGTGCTCCTTATGTGGTGGGCGGATATTTGTTTGATAAAACAAGAGCAATACTTTATAAACTCGCAAAGTCAAAGAATATTTGGGAACGGAGAACAGCCATTGTCAGTACTTACTTTTTTATTAGGCAAAATGAAATTGATGATACGTTTAAGATTGCAGAGATTTTAGTTAATGACAAAGAAGAACTAATAAACAAAGCTGTGGGAAGTTGGGTGCGCGAAGCGGGTAAGCGAGATCCCTTGCGATTAATTGAATTTCTGGATGAGCATGGTGCCACGATGCCAAGAGTTACTCTTCGGTATGCGATTGAGAAACTAGATAAGAAACAAAGAGATTATTATTTGAAACTTGGTAAGAGCTGAATTTAATATGTTTAGTTTACCCTTTTTGCTTTCCTTCTTCTAAGCCACCAGATAACAACAACTACTATTCCAATTACAAAGGGCCAGAGATTTATCAGGAAGATTAGAAAGGTTAATAAATTATCCCATCCGCCTTTTAGCGATTCAACGAGTTTTGAGGCAAATCCAAAATCCGTTCCGATGATTTGGTAGTAGGAAAGGTTTAGTGTGCTGAAGGAAACTTGATTCTTCAAATAATTTAAACGACCTGTCATCGATTCAATTTCAGACCTAACGTTAGCAATCTGACTTTCAATGGCGAGGATGTCTGCAACAGTCTTGGCTTGTTTTAAGATTTCGCTATAACGAGCCTCGAGTTCTTTTTTTGTTTTTAGCCGAGCCTCAACATCAATAAATTCTTCGGTTACATCTTGTGTGTTTATTCCTTTATTTTCTACTTTATCAGCAAGTACTTCAATTCGTTTAATCAGATTGTCAAACTGATCAGCAGGCACTCGAATAGTCTGATTATATTGTAAGCGGTCGCCATAATTGTTTTCATTCTCACCAGAAATGTACCCGTTTAACTCTTTACTGATTTTTTCAATTTCCTCCTTTGCTTTTTTAACATCGTTGGTTTTGAATTCAAGTTGCCCGTTGCGAATCAGTTTTCGTTCGACCGATACAATTTGTTCTGATTGCTCTGAACCGGATGCATCAAAGGCTACTTCTTTAAAGCTCATCGATGCTTCGTCAGCAGGGGCAAACTTGGCATCTTTCCTGTTATCGCAGGAAAGAAACAAGACAAACAGAATAAGTAAGAGGTTTATTTTCATAGTTTTAATTCGATCGCGCAAAGTAAATAAAAAAGTCAGGCTTGTGACCTGACTTTAACGATTTCATTATGAAAATATTATTCAAGTGCTTTTACACCAGGTAATATTTTTCCCTCAAAGTATTCCAATAATGCACCACCACCCGTGGATACATAACTTACTTTTTCTTCGAACCCAAATTTGGCAACGGCTGCTGCTGAATCGCCACCACCTATTAATGAGAATGCACCATTTTTTGTGGCACGCACAACTGCTTCGGCAATAGATTTGGTTCCTTTCTCAAATTTCTCCATTTCAAAAACGCCCATGGGGCCATTCCATAAAATGGTTTTGGATTCTTCCACTACCGCAGAGAAAACCTCTGACGCTTGCGGCCCGATATCCAGTCCCATCCAGCCATCAGGAATGGCGTTGTTATTTACAACCTGAGTATTTGCATTTGCATCGAACTTATCACCCGCAATGGAATCAATGGGCAAATGAAGCTCAACACCTTTTGCTTTTGCTTTTTGAATTAATTCTTTGGCAAGATCTAATTTATCCTCTTCTACCAATGAGTTGCCAATGTTGCCACCCAATGCTTTGAAAAAGGTATAAGCCATACCTCCGCCAATCACCAAGTGATTCACTTTATCAAGAAGCTTTTCAATGATCAAAATCTTATCGGATATTTTTGCGCCACCCATAATAGCCGTGAAGGGCTTGGAGGGATTTTCTAGAACTTTTTTGGCGTTGGCTAATTCACCAGCCATTACAAGTCCTGCACACTTATCTTTAAAAAATTGTGCGACAATGGTTGTAGATGCATGTGCACGATGTGCCGTGCCGAATGCATCGTTTACATACACATCGCCATGCTTCGAAAGCTTTTCCGCAAAAGCAACATCACCTTTTTCCTCCTGCTTATAGAAACGTAGATTTTCAAGGAGCAATACTTCCCCTGGTTTTAATGCAGCAGATTGACCGAACGCTTCATCACTAATACAATCGGAAGCGAATTTTACTTGAACTCCTAAAAGTGCCGAGGTGGTAGAGAGTGTATGTTTTAAAGAATATTTTTCTTCGGGGCCTTCTTTCGGTCTGCCCAGATGGGACATCAGAATACAACTGCCTCCGTCCTTAAGAATTTTTTGAATTGTAGGAATGGTTGCACGAATGCGATTGTCGTCAGTTACCTGAAAACTTTTGTCAAGAGGCACATTAAAATCGACACGAATGAGCGCGCGTTTTCCGCGAAAGTTGAAATCATTAATTGTTTGCATAAACCTTTTTTGAGTTCGCGAAGTTAGCAAATCAAACCGGTAAGGAGCTTATACGCGCGCGGCTATTTTCCGCAATCGATTGATGGTCGGTGCCAAGAAAAGGAATGAATTGCATCCATTCATTAGACTCAGCATAGTGTTTAATTACTTCATTACGTTGAATGAGCAAGCGAGTAAGATATCGCTTCAGGAAAATAAAATCAGCTAATTCGCCTAAAAGCCCCATGGGCGACTCAAAGTAGAAGTGATCCACCATCATAGTATCGCCATTCATATCATAAAAGAAATGATCATGAATCATAGCTTTGAAGGTGCCTTTTACCATTTCATCTGAAAAGAAAAAGGGCCTTGTTAATTTTGTGACCTGCGTCTCAAGGGTTTGACGAAAGCCAAGATGAGTTGCCTGCCAAAGTACCTTTTGGTTGAGCCCAATTAAACCTGTGGTTACACCACCCACCGCTTTTTCTTTTGTTTGTTGAACTGATATTTGATGAAGATCAATGCTTCTTGAAAGATCAAAACAAACATCTATCGGTGCCTGAATTAACGTACTTAGTTCAATCTTATCCATAACTCGCTAGTTAGTCTCCAAAACTTATTCCTAATCCTTTGGCTGATTGCACCAGGTAAGAATTAGGTTTTAAATAATTATAATCTTGTATGGCTTCTTTTAAAAATACGGAAGTAATTGTGTTATTCTTAAAAGATACCATTTTGCCAAAATCCTTTTCCAATGCAAGCTCAAACGCCTTCACACCAAATAATGAAGCAAGCACGCGATCAAAAGCAGTAGGAGTGCCGCCTCGTTGCACGTGGCCCAAAACTGTTTCTCTTATCTCCGCCTGGCAGCCTGCTTGTTTTAATTGGCTTGAGAGCTGAAACGCAACTCCGCCCAAGCGTACATGTTCCGAACCTTTTTCGCCTTCAGAGGAAGTTATACTGCCGGCTTTTGGTTTAGCGCCCTCGGCAACAACAATATTTACAAAGCCGCGCCCTTTTTTGTAACGCATCTCGATCTTCTTAACCAGTTTATTAATGTCATACGGAATTTCAGGAATGAGGCAGATCTCTGCTCCGCCTGCAATAGCCGTGTGCAGCGCAATCCAACCTGCATCGCGCCCCATTACTTCCATAATCATCACCCGATGGTGACTTTCGGCTGTAGTTACAAGTTTGTCGAAACTATCAGTAGCAATTTGCACTGCCGTTTGAAATCCAAATGTTAAGTCCGTTGCAGATAAATCGTTGTCAATGGTTTTAGGAACCCCTACCATTGGCAACCCTTTTTCAAACAGTGTTTGTGAAATTTTTTGAGAGCCATCACCACCAATATTTATGATGGCATCAAAGTCTAACTTTTTGAGTTTGCTAACGAGTTCGTCTGAGCGATCCTTGAATTGAAATGTTCCATCTGCTTGTGGAACTGGAAATTTTAGCGGATTTCCTTTATTGGTTGTTTTAAGAATTGTACCGCCCTTAATGTGGATGCCTGCCACACGTTTGCTGGTAAGTTTAATAATCTCCTGAGGCTCATTTAACACTCCATTGAAGGCCTCAATACTTCCATACACTTCCCATTTTTCCCCAGAAATGCTTTCTCTGCGCGCGCGTTTACAGATTGCACGAATCACAGCGTTAAGTCCTGGTGCATCTCCCCCCCCTGTCAGTACTAGTATTTTCTTAGCCATCAATAAACTACTCAAATCAGATATTCACATTTAATATAAGCTATGAATATCTAAATAAGTTTCTAAAACACTAATAAGAATCGGGTTATTTATTTAGTTGTGCTGCTGCCCGGTGCAAGCGGTCATTTATTGCTTTGCCGAGTCCGGTTTCGGGTACCCATTCGGCCAAGATAATTTCAACATCCTTTTTGTCCAATTCGCGCAAAGCTGAAAATAGCCGTTGCGCAGCTTCTTCGGTGTTTCCTGATTCTGAGAGGACAATCTGGTGATCGGGTTTTATGGTTTGTATTTTTTGAGAGAAGGAGAGGATTCCAATTTTTTGTGAAGGATATTGTTTTATGAGCTCTTGTAGGTTGCCAACCATTACCTTCTTTTGTGGGGCGTAATGGCTCTTTAATTGCCCAGGAGCTTTTGGGTTTGACGAGGAGTTTAGCTGGATGGTCACTTTTCCAATCTCCTGTTCAAGGGCTTCAATGCTAAGTCCGCCAAGCCTAAAAACGATGGCTTCCTCATTTTCAAAACCAACAATGGTCGATTCGATTCCTACTTTGCACGCACCACCATCCAAAATGTAATCAATGCGATTGCCGAGTTGATCATTTACATGCGAAGGCTGGGTGGGGCTCACATACCCAAAAGGATTTGCACTAGGTGCCGCCAATGGAAACGAAAGGGATTGTAATAAGGATTGAGTAAGGGAATGATCAGGGCACCGTATGCCAACGGTATCCATACCAGCGGTTACAAGGTCAGGGATGATCGGTTTCTTTTTTAGAAGCAGGGTTAGCGGGCCAGGCCAAAACAGTGCAGCCAGTTTCTTTGCTTTTTCAGGGATTGATTCTACCAAATTATTAGCTTGGTCGAGGTTAGAGACATGCACGATCAACGGATCGAAGTGTGGCCTGTTTTTTACGGTAAATATTTTTACCAGTGCCGTTGGATCAAGTGCGTTACCGGCAAGGCCATATACGGTTTCCGTTGGGATGGCAACCAGGTCTCCGTTTTCCAACAACTGTTTTGCTCTGATAATATCTTTACCAATTTCGGCCATGAGGCAACAAAGCTAAAATTTATTTGTCATGAACTAATAAAGGCTGTATGTTGCAACAGCCAAAACGCAAAGTTATGAGTAACAAAACACGTTCGATTTTAAAAGGAGTAGCTGTAATTCTTGTGTTGCTTGCTGTTTTAATGGAGCTTAAAATTATTATCATTCCAGCTATTGTGGTATACAAACTCTGGATTGTAGTAATAGCTTTTGGGCTTCTGCTAATAGGATCGAAGTAGCTTCTCCTTCATTCGAAGGATTGATTGTTCCTGATTCCAATCTTTTAACACGTTAAGTGAAATCCATTTCACATCGTGCGATTCTTCGCTTACAATGATTTGCTCTTCCGGATCGGCTTCTATTAAAAAGCGAATGTCATAATGATAATGTTCCCCTAAATCTTTCCTTGCGGGAATAAGGTGAATGTCTACATCAAAAGGAGTTTCCGAAATGATGGCTAGATTTTTCAATCCGGTTTCTTCTTCCGCTTCGCGTAAAGCAACCCGCAACACATGTTCGTCACCATCGGCATGACCACCGGGTTGTAGCCACTTGTTTAGCTTGGCATGATGCACCAGTAAAACCTGCTTACGACTGGCGTCTACAATCCAGGCTGAGCCTGTGATGTGCCCAGGTAAGTGAGTTCGTTCAAAACAGTTTTGCTGAACAAGGAGGTTCTGAAATTGAGAAATAAAAAGGTTCTCTTCAGGAAAATGAGTTTTGTATTCCGAAAAGAAATCAAGTAACGACTGACGGTTCATCAACTATTCTACTGAATAACAATCGTGACTTTGTTGAATTTACCTTCGTCCAGTTTGCCAATAATTTCACCACCACCCGAATTATCCTTATCACCTTTGCGAACAATTATATAATAAGAAATAGCCTCCATCTTTTTTAGTTTCACCAATCCTTTGGCATCCGTGGTTTCTTCAGTAACGCTATTTTCTTCTTTTTGATAATCCTGTTCGGTCTTATATAATTTAACTTCGGCACCAGGAACGAGATTGCCCACTTCATCGCGTACGGTAATCGTTAATGAGGTATTAAAAATTTGCGCGGAGGCATCTACAAACGAAAATGAGATCATAGAAGCGAGCAAGATTGTAAGGAGAGTTTTCATAGAGATAATTTTATAGTTTTAAAATATTGTTTCAACCCAGAGGTGCAAAGAACGCTAAGGAATAATATGATTTTTTTAAGTCCTATCGTCATTCCAAGTTCGTCACTTGTTCTTTGCCCTTCTTCAATTACCTGATTAATGCTACACCACCCCGTTGCTCCTGAATACCCTTTTGAGGTCGGAACGAACTCACGTATTTCACTACATAGGCATAGGTTCCAGCAGGGGCCGGTCGTCCGGGATTGTTATCATAACCACCATTCCATTTAAAGTTTCGATCATTTGAAGTAAAGATCAATTCGCCCCAGCGATTGTAAATCAGGATTTGGAAATTATCGGTAATGAAGAAACTGTACACAAAAAAGTTTTGATTGGTGCCTACTGCACTCGTTGGCCGGAAAGCATTGGGGGCAACAATTTTAGGTACGCAATCATTTAACACTTCTGTTTGATCGCGTGCTACGCACCCGAATGAGTTGGTAATATCCACTTCATACAGACCTTCACTATCCGCATTCAAAATTTGTAGCGTGTAGTTTAAGGTAACCTTATTTTTAAACCAGTTATACGAATCAAAAACACCGGGATTCAAATCGATGGAGGATGTAGTAGGATCGCTGTTATCGGGATCATTGCAAATAATAACCCGATCAGGAAGCCCACCCTGAGGCAAGGGCGCTTTGATCACTTGAATTTGGGCAGGAGTTTTACATGTTCCTTTTGATATTTCAACTTTATAAATTCCTGCAGCAGTTTGGTTAGTGGTAGCCGTGGTTGCCCCACTTATTAACGTATTGTTTAAGTACCATGCGAACGTAACACCGGTTGCATTAGTGGTTGCTGTTAATGTAAATGGTTGTCCGTCATCGCAGGCCGGGGTGCCCGTAACAGCTGCGGTAATTAGTCCTGATACTTCCACCGGCTTTAGGAGCTGACCGAACCACACATCCATTCAATGTGCTTACAACTTCAACTTCATACGAAGCTCCATCATCGGCAGTAGTTAAGGCGATGGACTGACCAAGACCTTGCTGAACACCATTTCTAAACCATCGGTACGTAAAACTACCGGAAGGTTGAGCCGTTAAGATAACCTGATCGGCACACGCATTACTTTGCGTAAACGTAGCTGCAATCCCGGCAGGTACATTCACCGTTGTGCTTTGTGTAGCCGGACAGCCAGCTCCGGTAGCTGTTACTGTATACGTAACGTTACCAGCACCCGGTAGCAATTGAATAGTTGCTGTGTTTGCTCCACTTACAATACTTCCAGGAACATTGGTTGTCCATGTATATCCTGTTCCACCCGATGCGGTGAGCGTTGGAGGCGACACACATAAGTCAGGTGTAAACGAAATGGTAATAGGTGCGGCAGGGGTTACTGCAAAATTATTGATGTTGAAAATACAACCTGTATTATCGCGCACCCCAATGGTATAGGTTCCAGCGGCTAATCCTGGAGCAATATCAAAGACTGCCGTTGCTGATGCTGTTGGACCAATAACTTGTCCGGTTCCATTATTGGTTACGGTGTATTGAAGTGGTAATGTAAATCCACCCACCGTGGTAACGCGCACAGTCACCGGATCGCAATTGGGTGCTTGAGCCACAGCAGAAGCAGTAAACGTTGCATCACTTAAGCCAAAAGCACTTGAGAGTGTACAGCCTGAAATTTGATCAGAGACAATGGCAGAAAACGTTCCGGCCATTTGTCCATTGATTGGGCCAATGGTTGAGGGTGCTATTTGATCTATCCCTTGTTGATTGAAACTATTTGGTCCGGTAAGGAAATAGGAATAAGGCCCAGCCGGAGGTACCGAGGCATTTAATTGTAAGGTGATTGATCCCGTGGCAGTTCCACAACCAACCGGATTAGTACCTGAAAGCGTAAATGCGGGTGACACATTAACGGTAAATACTTTATCATCTGTTACTGTACACGTTGTTACGGGATCAGTAACCGTAACTGCATAGGTGAAAACTCCAGGCGTAGAAGTGTCAACAGCTTGGGTTTGAATAGTACTGGCATTAACACCATCAATTGTCCATGCGTAAGTTGCTCCGGGGTTTTGCGCATTCAGTGTTGGGGTTGCATTGTCTTCGCAAATCGTTAAGTCAGGACCCAAATCAACTTGCGGTCGGTTATCAACAACAATAGTTTGTCCGTTTGAAAAACAACCATTTACGTCTGTAATAGTAACTGTGATATTTGTTTGAGTATTTACTGTGATAGCTTGAGTTGTTTCTCCCGTGTTCCATAAATAAGTAAGCGCTGGAAGATTACCCGTATTAGCATCAAGTGTAACAACTCCGGTACAAAGAACTGCTGCTCCAGGTATGGTAGGCGGAGGCGGAGGACTGAATATACGTACTTGTTGGATTAACGTGGTGTCAAGATTACAACGGTTGGTAAGCCTCATGGATACTGTATAAAGTCCGGGTGCAGCATACAGATGAACGGGGTCAGATTCCGTACTACTTCCGCCATCGCCAAAGAACCATTGAAATTGATCGATAGCATCGGTGGCCACTCCGGCAAAGCGTGTTGAATCACCAAAGCACTGGCCAGTGAAATCGAAGCCTGGTCCACCAAAAGCATTGCCTTGTTGCTGAATAAAGTTAGGGAGCCCTAACCGACTATTCGTTCCTGCCAATAAAGTAAATCCTGAAGCATTGTAAGAGGACAGTTGAGTGGTATCTTCATTTGCCATAATAGTTCCTAATGTTCCGCTCCCGTTCACGGCAACATAAATCTGGCCATCGGGTCCAATCTGGATGGCACCTAACTCTGTTGTTTGGTTAATACGTTGTTTGAAGAATGGTCGATCCAGTGAATCAAGAAAATATTCAAAAATTTGAGATGGAGTTGGCGAACCTTTAACCGTTGCAAATACTTTATTTCCACCCGGTGAAAATTCAATTCCATAGACCTGACCATTGGGTTCTTTCAAATCGATTTTACGATAGTTGTCCAATCGACCCGTTGCATTATCCAATGTGAAGAGCTCAACAAGATTTTGAGTGCCGGGTGTTGATAGCGCAACAGCAACATTGTTGCGAGGACCAATTTTCATGTAGCCTTCACCATTTTGCTGAAACTTAAATGAATGATCAGAACCGATTTCAGAATACACAGGCTGACCAATTCCTTCCGGTGTAATGGGATACGCTCTGAAAGTATTGTTTCCATATTCGTGAACAAGCAACCAGTTTGGAGTGGCTGTAACGCGTTCAGTACTTTTAGAAAAGAGCAACACGTTTTTTTGTTGCAAGGCACCTAATCCATTATTGAGTTTTAAATCAAATAAGGAATAGCGAAGTTCGTAAGGGGCTGTTCCATTAATAGCCTGCGTAGTGAAAATGTAGTAAAGAGTTTCATCCCCGGGAACGGGCACAATGATAGAAGATTGTGAAGCCAACGGATCACCACCGATACCGTTATCTATTTCCGTATCGGTTTGATCAAAGACTTTATCACCATCTGTATAGAAAATTACATCGCCATTGCGATCGCAAACAATGGCACAGCCTTCGGGTGCATTCATAATGCTATTGTCTAATGCTTCTGGTGGTTGTTCATTAAAATCTATCCCCGCTTTGTTACCAAAGTACCAGACGTTAGATCGTTGATCCTGCAATCCATATTCTTTTACATTTACACCTGCATAGGCTGAACATCCAGATGCATCTGTAACAACAACATAATAATAGCCCGCTGAGTCAGGCGTAAGTGTATCACCCAAATCTCCATTCGACCAGACAATAGAAGATGCCGAACCTCCTTGTATTTTCACCTTTACTTCAAATTGTTTTGGTGTAGCAGTTCCGCGAGGAGGTGGAAACTCATCTTTACAAGCAGTTGTATCCTGAACAAGAGTTAGTTGCAGTGCAAACGGATTGATTGTAACGGGTTGAGTAATGGATTGAGTTTGCCCACGGTAGAATGCATTTAGTGTTACATTAAAAGTGCCAGCGTTTTGATACGTATAGATAGGGCTCCAATTACCGGAACCACTTCCATCCCCAAAATCCCAACGCAAGCTATCTGCATTGGGTGTTACTGTCGGGAAAAAACTAGTAGGAGAATTTTGACACGTGCCTTGTGCTATGAAAGCAACATTCATAATCACACTATCTTTTGGTTTGAAGGAAGAAAATTGTGTGCTGTTGAAGTTAGCAGCTGTAAAAAGTGACTGGGTATTGATGACAGCACTCGCCACGGTATCTGTATTAGTAAGCTTGCCTAATAAAAAAGGTCCGTTGAGTACGCTTTGATATAAATGATAAATGGCACTATCGGGTGCAATCTGCAATCCATAACTTCTGAACACAGGTGCTGATAGCACAGGAGCTAACGTGGTTGTTGGATTTAGGTAATCATATTGAAGAACTCTTGCCGTGATACCGGTATCACCATGGCGTGAGAGATATAAGAAACGACCCTGGGTATCCCATTCAATGTCATAAATGGATTGACTATTGGTAGCCGTTGTAGCAGAGTTAAAAATAAATCGATCGAATGTGAAGACACCTGTTGCGTTGTCGAAGTTTATAATCAGCGCATCATTATTCGCACTTTGTGGCGATACCGCAATTTTTCCAGAGGCTGCATGGTATGAGAAATTGGCTACAGATAATGGTAATCCTAAGCCAGAAGTAACAGTGGTAGGAAATGTTGCTGTGGCATCAATTAATGTTGCTGAATAATTCTGCGAAGCATTTTGATGGGTAATCAACCAGAAGTCGGTACGGTTGGCATGAGGAACTACAATCATTCCTTCTGAGCGATTTGATAATCCGGCCACAGCAATATTTTTTTGTACTCCATCTACAACACCTAAAGCGGGTGCAGGAAACACCGCATTGCCAAACTGATTTAAGTCAACCATGCTCTGGCTAATAGAACCGCCCGTTGTAAAGTTTGCTGAGTTGGTAAAAAGATAATAACGATTGGTTTGTGCGGGAATAGGAGCGATGGCAACAGGTTGATTCGCTCCGGGTTGACCAAGTAAACCAGTTCCATTAGGCATGGGTAGGTGACAACCATCATACACACGCACGCCATCTGAATAGAAAAGTAAATTGGCCGTTGCCGGATCAGTAGCCACGGTTGCACCACCGGTAGAAAAAGGAAGCGCCTGATTGGTAACGGGTTGTGCTACATTGGTGCCACGATTAAACCGAATACCATTGGTAGAATTTCCAAAATACCAATTGTGTTTCGATAAGTCTTGCGCAAAGAGCGGTGTAGCAAGAGTAAGGATTATTAAAACCACAGTTGCTCCCCTCCACACACTATTCAGGTTTTGTTTACGTACTGAATCCCTCATAACTACTGGTCTTGGTTGATCTTAGGTGTTAAATCAAAAATTAAAACGTCAAATAACACTAAAGTAATACAATTTGACCGAAAATATCGTTAACCAGACCAAAGCGGCCTATTTGTCGACAAATGTTTTTTTTAATGTTCTGAATGAATTTAATTTGCTTTGATAGACTGGGTTAAAACCGAATTAATGCATCGAATTGTACTTTTAGTTTGTAGTTGTATGCTGTTGGTGGTGGGGTCGGTAACTGCTCAAGATCCACAGTATTCTCAATTTTATGCAGCGCCTCTTTATTTGAATCCCGCTTTTGCGGGAGCAACTAATCAGCATCGGGCAGGTATCAATTACCGCAATCAGTGGCCCGCCATTGATGCCAACTTCAACACCATTTCTGCTTTTTACGATACCTATATAGAAGATAAGAACAGTGGCATAGGCGTGTTGCTTACCCGCGATCGTGAAGGGATTTTAGGATTACAGTCAATGAGCCTTGCTGTTCAATATGCATACGATCTGCGCATTGTTAAAGGCCTTTCGTTTCGCCCTGGCTTTCAGGCGGCCATTTATAACCGCTCAATCAATTTTGATAAGCTTACGTTTGGCGATCAGTTTGATCCTGCCACGGGTCAAATAATCAATCCCACTTCAGCGGAAGGATTAAACACCGGGCAATCCAAATTTTTTCCTGACATCGCTGTGGGCGGATTACTTTATAGTAAAAGCGCATGGCTTGGTTTTGCAGCGCATCATTTAACACAACCGAATCAATCGTTGATTGGAGAGGAGAGTAGGTTGCCGCGGAAACTTTCTGGCCACGCAGGTTATAAATTCTTTTTTAAACCGGGCGAGATGGGGGATGGATTTTATTCGCGGCCGCGCGAACGAAGTGTTGCACCCGCTATTCAATACCGTCATCAGGGGGAGTTCGATCAAATGGATGTAGGATTTTATTTTACATTTGAACCCTTGATCATAGGAACCTGGTATCGCGGAGTGCCTTTCAAAAAAGTAAATGGATTTAATAATAACGAGTCAATTGTATTATTGGTAGGCTTCACAAAGAAAGGCCCCAAAGATATTTTGAATATTGGTTATAGTTACGATTATACAATTTCAAAATTAGGCCCTGGTAGTGGAGGCGCCCACGAATTTAGTCTAGTATACTCTTGGTCAACACGCAATCCGCGCAAGCCAGCAAAGGATAAGTTGTTTATTCCGTGTCCGGATTTTTAAGCTGGACCCTGGTCGGGCCCCTGCGCAGTGGCGGCATCTATCTGGGCGGCTCGGCCGGCCAGGTGGAGCGCGACCTGGGCATTTCGGGAGACGAACTGCTCTATGTGGGCGACCACATGTTCGGGGATGTGCATGTGAGCAAGCGGACCCTCAGCTGGCGCACCGCCCTGGTGCTGCGGGAGCTGGAGGCGGAAGTGGCGGCTCTGGAAGCCTACCGGCCCACCGAGCTGCAGCTGATGGCCCTGATGCGGGCGAAGGAATCCCTGGAGGCGAGGCTTTCCCAGGCTCGCCTGGCGCTGCAGCGCCAGCACACGGGTTACGGGCCCCCCTCGGGCCAGGACGCGGGTGGCCTGGAAGCCCGGGTCCACGACCTCCGGGGGCAACTGGTGGCCCTGGACGCGGAGATCGGCCCCCACGCCCAGGCCGGCACCGAGCTGACGAACCCCCGTTGGGGCCTGCTGACCCGGGCCGGGAACGACAAAAGCCACCTCACCCGCCAGATCAAGCGCTATGCCGACATCTACACCAGCCGGGTCTCCAACTTCCTGCTGGCAACCCCCTTCGCCTCTTCCGCTCCCCCCGGGGCGGCCTGCCACGATCCCGTGGCCCTCGGCGGCTGACCCCATGGCCGCCAGCAGCATTCCAGGGGTGTTCACGCACACGATCGACGTGCCCACTTCGGCCATCGACGTGAACGGCCATGCCGACGACCTTGACACCCCGCTGGATGCGCAGGCGGTGGCCATGGGGTCAGCCGCCGAGGGCCACGGGATCGTGGGGCAGGCTGCCAGGGGGGAAGCGGAAGTAGGCGAAGGGGGTCGCCAGCAGGAAGTTGGAGACCCGGCTGGTGTAGATGTTGGCATAGCGCTCGATCTGGCGGGTGAGGTGGCTTTTGTCGTTCCCGGCCCGGGTCAGCAGGCCCGGCGGGGGTTCGTCAGCTCGGTGCCGGCCTTGGCATGGGGGCCGATCTCCGCGTCCAGGGCCACCAGCTGCCCCGGAGGTCGTGGACCCGGGCTTCCAGGCCACCCGCGTCCTGGCCCGAGGGGGGCCCGTAACCCGTGTGCTGGCGCTGCAGCGCCAGGCGACCTCGGGAAAGCCTCGCCTCCGGGATTCCTTCGCCCGCATCAGGGCCATCAGCTGCAGCTCGGTGGGCCGGTAGGCTTCCAGAGCCACTTCCGCCTCCAGCTCCCGCAGCACCAGGGCGGTGCGCCAGCTGAGGGTCCGCTTGCTCACATGCACATCCCCGAACATGTGGTCGCCCACATAGAGCAGTTCGTCTCCCGAAATGCCCAGGTCGCGCTCCACCTGGCCGGCCGCCGCCCAGATAGATGCCGCCACTGCGCAGGGGCCCCGCCAGGGTCAGGCTTAAAAATCAGGGCACGGAATAAACAACTTATCCTTTGCTGGCTTGCGCGGATTGCGTGTTGACCAAGAGTATACTAGACTAAATTCGTGGGCGCCACTTACCTGGGCCTAATTTTGAAATTGTATAATCGTAACTATAACCAATATTCGAAAGTGTCCTTTGGGGCCTTTCTTTGTGAACCCTACCGAATAATACAATTGACTCGTTATTATTAAATCCATTTCTTTGAAAGGCACTCCGCGATACCAGGTTCCTATGATCAAGAGTTTCAAATGTAAAATAAAATACTACATCCATTTGATCGAACTGCTGATGACGGTATTGAATAGCGGGTGCAACACCTTCGTTTTTCGCGCGGCCGCAGAAAATCCATCCCCCATCTCGCCGGTTTAAAAAAAATTATAACCTGCGTGGCCAAATTTTCCCCGCGGCAACCTACTCTCCTCTCCAATCAACGATTGATTCGGTTGGTGTTAAATGATGCGCTGCAAAACCAAGCCATGGCTACTATAAAGTAATCCGCCCACAGCGATGTGAAAACTCGATACCCGGTGTTTAATCCTTCCGCTGAAGTGGGATTGATTATTTCGTCCACGGGTCCAAACTGATCGCCAAACGTAAGCTTATAGAAATTAATTGAGCGGTTATAAATGCGCAGCCTGAAAGCCAGGCGAACGGAAAGGCCACTGGCAGAATGTTTTATGCATATTGAACAGCAAGGCTCATTGACTGTAATCCTAAAATCCCTTCACGATCGCGGTTGAAAACCCCTATACCACTGTTCTTATCTTCTATATAGGTATCGTAAAAAGCAGAAATGGTGTTGAAGTTGGCATCAATGGCGGGCCACTGATTGCGGTAATTGATACCTGCCCGATGCTGATTAGTTGCTCCCGCAAAAGCGGGATTCAAATAAAGAGCTATCATAAATTAGGAACTATGTGGATCTTGAGCAGTTACCGACCCCACTACCAACAGCACACAACCACAAACTAAAAGTACAATTCGATGCATTAATTCGGTTTTAACCCAGTCTATCAAAGCAAATTAAATTCATGAGAACATTAAAAAAAACATTTGTCGACAAATAGGCCGCTTTGGTCTGGTTAAACGATATTTTCGGTCAATTATGTACTTTCATGTTTATTTGACGTTTTAATTTTTGATTTAACACCTAAGATCAACCAAGACCAGTAGTTATGAGGGATTCAGTACGTAAACAAAACTATACGGAATAGCGTGTGGAGGGGAGCAACTGTGGTTTTAATCCTTACTCTTGCTACACCGCTCTTTGCGCAAGACTTATCGAAACACAATTGGTATTTTGGAAATTCTACCAATGGTATTCGGTTTAATCGTGGCACCAATGTAGCACAACCCGTTAGCCAATAGGTACGCCCTTTT